>CAZYPJ010000072.1:4052-14704 GCA_964649365.1 uncultured Anaerolineales bacterium
CATGGCGAAATCAATCGTGCCCTCGGTGTTGCTGACAATGTTGACCGGCACGTAATCGGGATGTGGGAAGGTCCCCACGCCGATCTGCACGCCCGTAGCGCCCGCGTCCGCATCCACCACCTCTACGATGGCGGCATCGAAAGATATGTGCACCTCAGCGCCGTAGAGATTGGCGGCGTTCGAGATCAGAATATCCACCGTGGTGGTGTCGCCGATATTCACCTGGCGGTGCGAAGGCGAGATGCTCATACTGGCCGGGGCCACCGGCGTGCTGGTGGGGGTAACCGCCGGCGTGGGCGTGCGTGTGGGGGTGCGCGTGCGCGTAGGGGTGCGGGGGGGGGGCAGAGTCGCCCCGCCGTTGAGCACCACAATCGTGCCGCTCTGCCCGGTAGCGGCGATGCCCAGGCCGTTGTGATCGCTGCAGACCAATTCAACAAAGGCCAAGCCGCTAGTTCCGGCAGCCGTGCCCATGAATGTGATGTTGATCAACGTCCCCGATCCATCGAACCCTGCTTCGACGCCGGTTAGCGAGGCGATAACGGTGATCTCGCCGGCGGCGTTATCCACCGTGTTTTCCAGGGTGTACCAGTTTAGGCCCGACAGGATGTCGCCCAGCGCCACTTGCACGCCAGCTTGGCCGGCGTCGGCATCCATCACCTGGAGTTTGGACGGGTCAAAGTTGAGCTTGATCTGCACGCCGAACAGATCTGTGAAATCGGAGGCGGCGATGGCAATCGTCGCCGTGCTGCCCAGAGCGACCTCGCGATAATCAGGATTGGGCTTGACCAGCGGCGTGGCCAGGCGGGGCTGCTCGCCGCCCCAGGCTGCCGCCGGTAATAGCGCTGCCAACACTGCCAGCGCCAGCACCAAGAACCATCCTCTGCGCCGCATCAAGAGGCGCGTTTCGATCCCTTGCATTCGCTCATCTTTTGCCATCGTCTATATCCTTTGGCGACCCACATTCGGATAGTCAACCACTGCGCGACGCTGCGCCGCAGCTAATTTCCTAGGCGCGACTTACCACAATTGAACGCCGCTGGAGCCAAAGTGGTTGCCCACTTGAACCAGATCAAAGATATTGCAACGGCCATCGCCATTAATGTCGGCCTGGCCGCGCATGTATTCGGGATGGCAGCCATCGGCGGAGGGTTGCCAATCCTCATCGGTGGATAGGGCGCCAAAATTGCCGCCCACAAAGGTCAAGTCAATGATATTGATCGCAGAATCGGGCGGGCCGGGGATTGTTACAGTGATCGTACCTGGGCAGCCCGCCGTGCGCGACGCTACGATCTGCGGCCCTACCACATCGCCGCCCAACAGCGTCACCTCGCCGAGGTTGATGATCGTATCGGCGGTAACGGTGAACGTCCGGGCCGCCGACAGGTATTTGGCGAATTCGCCGCGCAGGGTAAGCGATTGGCCCACGCCCACCGGACAAGGCGCTACAAAGCTGCCATCGGCAAAGGTGGTAGCTAGAACGGAGCCGCCGTTTATGATGGCTACGCCGTTGTGCTGATAGCGCCCTTGCAGGCGCACCCGCCCGGTGACCACCTGGGTGTTCACTGAGACCAGCCCGCCAACAGCATCATGAGCCATGCTGCTAGCGAACACATCGGTCAACTGAGTGGTGTGCAGCGCCAGCGCCGTCGCCCCTTGAGCCAACGCGCGCGCCCTAAAGCTCGCCACCACGCCGCCGCCGCTCTGCGCTGGCGAGGGGCTGGCCTGCGAATAGGCCACGTGGATCCGCCCAGCCGTGGGATTCACTATGTTTTGCACCACCGAATCGGGCGAGAGGAAGGGGCCGAGGGCGATCTGCACACCAGGCGCAACAGCATCCTCATCGAGGATCTCGACGATAGCGGGATTGTAATCAATGTAGAACTCGACGCTATACAGGTTGACCGCGTTGCTCACCTGCACATCAACATTAGCCATACCACCCAGACCCAAGCTAGAGGCGCTGGGGTTCAGCGCCAGCAGCGGCGTCGGCGAGGTGGTAGGGGTGGGCGACGCCGTAGGCGTGACGGTGCGCGTGGCCGTCCGCGTCGGGCTGGCCGTGGGCGAAGGCCCCGCTGTCGGCGTCCAAGTAGGCGTGGGCGAAGGGCCTAGCGTCGCCGTTCGGGTGGGCGTCGGCGAAGGACCGGTAGTCGGCGTGATGGTGGGAGTGGCGGTGCGTGTGGCCGTTGGGCCGCCCGGCGTCCAAGTAGGGGTGAGGGTGGGCAAATGCAGCGCCACGTTCACCACGCCATCCGCCGATGTAGCCTCAATGGAGGTCCCGTCTTGATTCGTCAGGATCACCTCGATGAATTGGAAAGGGCATGATCCCACGTTCACGGCGTGAAATGGGATGCGCGCCAGCCGCCCCCCTGATGGAAGGGGTTCTTGATTGAAACTCAGCTTGGCGCCATAGGTGATGATGCCCCCACTGACAAGATTATCCAGCGCGTACCAGTCGCGCTCATCCCAGAGGCTGCCCGGTTCAATCTGCACACCCGGCTCAGCGCCCGAATCAATAATGGTAAGCACGCCCGGGTTGTAGGCGAGTCTAACCCACGCGCCGAACAGGCCGGGGGCGTCGGCCACCATAATATCGGCATAGCCGTCGGCGCCGGGCGGAACCTGCTGCCAGGCGGGGTCAATATACACCTGCGCCGACCCATCAGCGCCGGCAAGCGAAGTAGCTGTAGGAGTGGGCGTGAGGGTGCGCGTCGGGGTGAGTGAAGGGCCGCTGGTGGGCGTGAATGTGCTCGTAGAGGGGATCAGCACGATGCGCACCTGGCCATCGGCCACTTCGTGGGGGATGCTCTCGCCGCCCCGCTGCGCCAAGATCACCTCGACGTACCGGATAGGGCTGACGCCGGGTTGCAGCGTCACGAAATCCAGCCGCCCCAGCAAGCCGCTGCCATCCACACCGACAGGCTCGATGCTATCCAACGCAAAAACCACCTCGATCGTCCCAGTAGCTTTATCCACCACATTGATGTCAGTGTGCCACAGGCGGCCGGCAAAGATGGTGTTGTCGCCGATCTGGATACCCGGCAATGAGCCGTTGGCGTCGTGAATATCGAGCAGGTTGGTGTTGTAGGCGATGTGCAGCTCGACGGCGTAAAGGCCGACGACGTTTTCGATGCGCAGCTCTGCCGAGCCGTTACGTCCCACCAGCAACTCTTGATTAACGGGCCAGACCGACACACGCGGCGTAAGGCCGGGGTGGAACTCGGCCGCCAGGGGCGCAGCCCCTGCTGTCAGGATGAGCAGAGCCAGCCAAAACGCGCCTTTTCTCAACCATCCGACCGAGCGCATATTCATCCTTCCTCCTCGCCACGCCTACGCTATCGCCGCAACACGCCTCCGAGCCGCTCACATCCGCGCCGGAGCGCGGGTGTTCTATGGCGTCGAATACTGAATCACCAAGCGCGGGGTTAGCTCTGGAGACCACCAATACTCCGAAGCCACATACGAATACTCGACCGAGGTTGCGCCGGCGCCCTTGAGGATCACCCCTCGGTTCGTACCGGGGCTGGCGACCCATTGCTGGACTGCCGAGGTAATATCCCAGGTGTGCCAGGCATTGACAGTATTCACCACTGTGCTATCCACCAGCGCCGCGGTACGATCCGTGCCTTCCTGGTTACAGCCGGCGACGCCCCACGAAGTCGAGGTCGTGGCCAGGTTCCAGGTAGCCTGGCCTTCAGCCCAGGGGCGAATCACCCGATAGGCTTCCACCGTCAGGTTGCCCGCGTTGGAGCGACTGAGGGCATATAATTCTAGCTGCGCCTGCTGGATGGTGATGCCGCCGGGCAGGCTGGCCAGGTCAAAGCGGACGAGCGTCCCCCGCACATCGCCTTGGCGCACCAACATGGTCACGTTGTCGCCATAGTTAGTGGTCGGCTGCCATTGGCTGATATACGTATCGGTCACACCGGTGTAGCCAGACGTGCCTTGTTGGTAGATCAATTCTTGACCGGGCGTGGAGGTGAGTGTGGGCGTAGGCGAAGCGCCCGGCGTAGCCGAGACAGCTGGCGTATTGGTTGGTGTGGACGCCGAGCCATAGGTATATTGAATGACAAGCTTGGGTCGCAAGTTTGGAGTGCTGTACTCGCTCGCCCAGAAACTCATCTCGACCGTGTTGCCCGATCCAACGAGCACCATGCCATAGTTGTCGCGCGTGTGGTTGCTCCACGCTTGCGTCAGGGCAGTGATATCCCAGTTGTACCAGGTATTGGTAGCCGATACCACGCGCGAAGCCGAGGAGGTCGCGTCGCGATCCGCCGAAGTATCGTCGGCACCGCCCGCGCCCCAATTGACGCCCGTAGCAGCCAAGTTCCAAGTGGTCTGCATCTCTGTCCAGGAACGCTTGAGGCCATAGACATCTACCGTCAGGTTCTGCGTATGGCTCTTGTAGTGGCTAGTGTAGAGCCATAAACGTGCATCGAGAATTGTAACCCCCGATGGGATGGATGAAACATCGAACTTGAGCACGGGACGCTTGACCCCATCGGTGCGAATCGAGAGCGCGCCCTGATGACCATAGTTTGTAGTCGCATCCCACGAGGTGAGATAGCTATCTACCATCGTCTCGTACACGCCCTCTTGATATTGGAAGCTCGCCGTGATGGGCGTGGGCGTGATAGTCGGCGTGGCCGTAGGCAAGCCCGTCTCGGTGGGCGGTGGGCTGATGGGGGGCGTGTCGGTAGGTGTGGCCGTGGGCGTAGGCTGCAAGATCTGGCAAATGATCAACGACACGTCATCTACGTAAAAGCTGGTCATGTTGGAGGCATCGGTGACGGCCTCAAAGCTGATGCGCACCGTCTGCCCCTGGTAAGCCGACAGATCGAATTGCGATTGCTGCCAGGTTCCGCTGGTGGAGGTGTTGTTGATGCTCTCCAGCTCTTGCAAGAGCTGGCCATTGGTGTTGCGGATGCGCACGTACATAAAGTCAAAGGGGTTGGGCTGCTCATCAGTGACCATGCCCCACCAATATGTTAGCAATGCCTGCGTCACCTGCTCCCCCGGCCCGGCAGGCGAGGGAATAGCGACATCCTGATGGACCTTGTCGTTGGCGTTGTTGTAGCCGCCCAACCAGGCGCTGCGCACGCCAGTATGCTGTTCCACGGTGGTATAGCTGGCTGAGCCGCTGCGCACCCACGGGGGAGCCTCACTACCCACGATGGTCTCAAAGCCGCCATTCCTGATCTCATCGCTGCAAACGGGCGTGGGCGTCACTAACACGCCGCCCGGGGTTTGCGTGGGCGATGGCGTAGGTGAAGAGACCGTGCCTGTTGGCGTGGGCGTCGCCGTCAACGTAACCGTGGGCGAAGGGCCGGGCGTAAAGGTAAAGGTTGCCGAAGGCGTCCGCGTCGGCGTGGCCGACGCTCCGCCCGATAACACATTCACCTGGCCATGGTGCAGATTGCGCGCAATCGAAGTGCCAGCGTGATCTACCAGCGTCACCTCAGAAAGCGTCACCGCGCTCGTACCCGGCGCTACCCCGCGAAAGACCAACCAGAACATGACGCCGTCGCCGCAAAAGCCCAGCGGCAGGCCGCTATTGATATAAGCGACAAAGTGCACCTGGCCAAAGATGCCGTCATCCAGCACTTCGTTCTGCAACACTTGATACGAAAAGCCGTCGAACACGTCGCCCATATAGACATTGACGCCTTCCATCGCTACAGTCACCAAAGCCGGGTCGGCGTCTTCAATGTCGAGCAGCCCACCGTTATAGTCGAGCCGAATATCGAATCCGTACAGATCCCAAGCATTGCGGACTTCGATCTGCACGATATCGGTGTTGCCCAACGCCACATCCTGGGTAGCGGGCACCACGTATACCTCAGCAGGAGAGACGTTAGTAGGGCTGGGGCCAGGGGTGAAGGTGCTGGTAGGTTGGGGCGATGGCGCGACGCCCCCTGGTGTGCTCGTGGGAGTCGAAGTGGTGGTGACCACGTTAATAGGCGTTTGGCCAGTACCAATATCGAGTGGGATGCGCGTGCCATCGCGCTCGCATAGGATGATCTCGACGAATGATAGCACAGCGTTGCCCAAACCGGCAGAGTGCAACGGAATGGTGGCCAGTACGCCACTGCCAACCATACCCGTATCGCTGCCCGTGATCGAGATGATGTATTCGATGAGGCCAGTACTGTTATCGACGCTGTTCTGAATCGGATAGGTATCAAAACCGTCGAAAACCGAACCGTCTTGGATCTGAACACCGAGGACAGAGGGGTCGGCGTCCACCACTTGCACCAACGAGTTAGGGAAAGCGATGCGCATCTCGATGGCGTAAAGGCCCTGGATGTTTTCCACCACCACGTTGACGTTGCGCGTCATTCCCCACCCCACTTCAACAGGGGAGGGATCGAAGCGTACCACGGGCGTCACGTCGGCCAAGACCATGCCACGGTCGGTGTTCTGAGAGACAGCAGCCCCCGCCAGAATAAACGCGACGGCCAACAACAACACGCCCACTGGGCCAAGCGGCATACCCCGGGCGTGCGAAGGCATTTGCGGTTTCATACTTTCCCCCTCTTCCTATCTACGGCTGGGCATCGAGCTTGACGCCGCCCTGGCTCGCCAGTGAGAGCGGCTGACCGTTGCGGTCGGCCAAAAGCGCCTGGCTAAAGCTGATTTGGGTCGAGCCGGCCTTGATGGCGCGCACCGTAAAGGTGGCCAACACGACTTTGCCCTGCAATGGCGCAGCAGGGTTGAGCAGCGTCACAGCGAAATCAATAGCGCCCTTTTGCTGATTCACGCGGTTCACAGCGGTAAAGCTATTGTTCGAGGTAAAACTGGGGCCGGGCGCGCATTGCAGGCCGGGCATCGAATCGTTGGCGTCCTCGATTTGAAGCACCGCTGGGTCATAAGTCAGATGCACTTCGGCTCCGTAGAGGTTCTGCACATCATACAACACGATATTGATAGCGGTGGACGCAGATCCGCTCACCTGGAGCGATTGAGCTTCGATCAGCGCGCGCGCCGCTTGAGCTGGCTCAGCAGTAGAGGCAACTTCCGTCGCTTCTGCAACCGCCGGCTGGGCGACGGTCGGCGAGGGCGCAGCGGTAGGTTGCGCTTGAATCACAGTCGCGGGCGGCAAGGTCGGCACCGGCGTCGCCGTTTCCCAAGCCGTGCAAGAGGTCAGTGAAAAAGAAAGAATCAGACAAAGGATAAGGGCCAAAGGTTGTGTTTTCACGATGATCCCGCGACCTCGATCTGGGTTGGCAGGGGCGGTTGTTGAACCGCCCCTACGCACTAGGGTCACACTAAATTCGCCATCCACTTGAGAGCGAATGGCCCTCTTCCTGGCCCTTCCCTAGAGCGGGAAGGGCCAGGAAGAGTCAATCTCGGACGGATCACGGCCAGGGGCTGGGGGCCAACTTACCAAAGTTGTTGCCTACCAACACCAGGTCAAAGATGTTGACGTTGTCGTCTTCGTTGATGTCGGACTTGAACGCGAGATAATCGGGATGGCAAGAGTCCGGCCCCCAATCGCTGTCGACGTTGGTCTTGCCAAAGCGAGCGCCCACAAAGGTCAGGTCGAGCACATTGACTCGGCTATCGGGCGGGCCGGCCACTGTCATCGTTACCGGCGTCGTACAGGTAAGCGGCGACGCGACCGAAACTTGCGACCCGATGGGGTCGCCGCCCAGTAACGTCAGGTCACTCAACGAGATGGTGCCCGTCATGCTCACGGCGACGAGCTTTTGCCCATAGAGATAGCCATCCTTGACTATCTTCAGGGTAAAGTTCTGGCCATAGCCCACCGGCGGGCAGAAGGAGTAGGAACCGTCCGCCGCGGTCGTGCCCAGGCTGGTCGTGCCCGACCACAAAGTTGCGCCGCTGTGATCGGTGCGGCCTTGCATGTACGCCCGGCCCGTGACGAGGCGGTCGCCAATCGTCACGCTGCCGTCAATCTCGTTGTGCGGGATCGGCGTGAACGCGGGCGAAGGCGAATCCGACAGCAGCGAGTGGGTGATACTGATCGCCGATGTGCCGCTGCCGATGGCCTTAAAGTTCAGATAGTACAGCGTGCCCGAGCCGGCTTTGCCCGTCGGCTGCGAGAGCAGAGTAGCCGCCACCGTCGAGGTGCCCGAGATGTTGTCATAGGTCTTGATCGTCCAAGCGGCGGGCGCAAACCAGGTGTGTTCCTGGATCGAGGTGATCTGGAGGATCGCCGGGTCATAGTCCACCGTGATCTCGAAGCCTTGCATGTCGTTGACGTTGAACACTTTGACCGGAACTTGGAAAGTATCGCCGCAGTAATACGTGCCCGTGGGGTCCGTCGCCTGCACTGCTGCAACATAGCTCGTGGCGTAGAGATTGAACGGCGCATGAATGCCGTCGTCCACTGTGGCCACGTTGGTGATGATGCCCGTGCCTGCGATAGTGATCGAGACCTCAAAGCTCAAGGTCACGCTCGTGCCTGCTGCGATGTCGCCGCTCCAGGTGATGGGGCCAGAGCCGCCGCCATCCGAACCGCTGCCCGCCGAATAGCTCAACGAGCCGGGGCGATACTCCGCGCCCGACGGGATCGGGTCGCTCAAGGTGACGCTGGCGTCTTGCGTGCCATCGTTGAGCAGGGTGATGGTGTAGGTCAGCGTGCCGCCATAGCCCACCGAGTCGGAGGCCACCTCTTTGGTCGAGTTGGTCAAGCGCGGTTCGGAAAGCACTGTGGTCGTGACCGTGCGGGTATAGATGTCGCTGCCCACACGAAGCGGCGCAGTGTTGGTGACGATGGTGCCCGAGGTCAGCGGGTTGGTGATCATCACGCTAAAGGTGATCCAGGCCGAGCTGGCCACCGGAACGCTACCGCTCCAGTTGATGGCCGAGCTGCCGTAGCTGCCCGTGCCGCCGGAGTAGGCCAACGACCCCGAGACATAGCTCGTGTTCGCCGGAATAAGATCTGTCAGCAAGACGCTGGCGCTCTGGTTGCCGCCGTTGTGGACATAGATGCTATAGTCCAGGCGCTCGCCAGGGGCGGCCACTGACTTGCTCACCGTCTTGCGCGATTCGACCAGGTTCGGCCCCGTCTTGACGGTGGTGTTGGCGCCGATATCGAACGACGGGTGGTAGCCGTCATCAATCGTGGCGCGGTTGGTGATCAACGTGCAGGGAATCTGCCCCTCGTTGATCTTGACCTGGAAGGTGATATAGGCGCTAGGGCCGATCTGCGCCGGCACCGGGCCGGCCCACTCGATGCAATTGGTCTGCGAGTTGTAGAACCCGCTACCCGCATTGTACTGCAGCGAACCATCCACATAAGTCGTGCACTGCGGGATGCAATCGGTGACTTCGGCATTGGCGTTCGAGTTGCCGGTGTTTTCCAGGGCGATGGTGTAGGTCACCACGCCGCCGGCCAGCTCCGAAGTCGGGCTGGACGTTTTGGTTGAAGACGTGAGACACGGCTGCGAGTTGATCGTGGTACGGGCGTAGAGGTCCACTTCGGGCACTGTGCCCTCATAGACGTGGGCCACGTTCTCGACCACTTCCTGGTCGTCAATCACCGGATCGAGCTGCACCTGGAAGGTGATGGTAACGGGCTGCGAAAGCGGCACCGTACCTTGCCACCGAATGCCCCGATTTTCGGTGATCGTCCACGCGGGCGAGCCGACGACGTTGTACGAACCAGTGATATAGGTGCTGTGGGCAGGAGCCGTGTCGCTCACCACGATGGTTAGCGCATCAGCGATGCCCGTGTTCGAGAGCACGATAGTGTACTGGAGCACTTCGCCCGGCGTGGCGGTAGCCTTGTCCACCGTTTTGAGGGAGGTCTCCATGTTGCCCGCATCAATCGAGAAGGCGATGGTGGCGCCAGTGGTATCGGGGTTCTCGCCTTCGACATCGAGACGCACGCCATATTGCAGCGTCTTGGCGCTGTTATCGGGCGCAGCGGGCTTCCAGTACGGATATGAAGCGTAACGATCCCAGAAGAATGTGGTAGCGGGCAACGGGCCAATAGTGTTCGAGGCGCCGCCCGAATCGGTCAACACGTTCTGATAGGTCGCTGCTTCATGCCGGAAGGTCGCATCCTGCATCTGCACGCGGGTGCGCCAGGGCACGCCGGGCGGTAGCGCTTGCAAGAGTGGATCGGGATGCGAGTCAATGGCCAGCAGGAAACCTTCGCCCGGGTGCCAGGCCACGTCGTTATCGCCTTGCTGGAAAAGCTCATTGACGTACCAGACGAGCAAGCCTGGGTTGTAGCGGAAGTATTCGGCCTTGCCGGTCTCCAGATCGGTCATGTTGTAGGCTTCGTTCAAGCCCACGTCAAAGCCAGCCAGCGCCGCGCGGTCGTTACGCCATTCGGCGAGGTAGTAATGCGTTGCGGTGAGAGCGCCAGTGCGCGGAAAGTCGGTAGCAGCCCAAAAGTTGAGAGTGGCTGAACCTTGCCCGGGGCCTAGGTCGGAAGTCTCGAAATCATCTAGCCAAGTTACCGTGTTATCCAAGTACAATTTGACGTAATCGAGGAACCAGCCTAGGCCTCCATAGTAGTTGGTGTCATGTTCCATCCGCCATCGCAGGCTTATAGTCTGGCCCAAATAAGCTGAGAGGTTAATCTCTTGTTGAACCCATCCACTCGATTTGCCAGTATATGTGACAATAGGAGTAAATCCCGCACCAGAATTAAGCTCTAAATAGGCGACATCTACACC
>CAZYPJ010000073.1:0-14564 GCA_964649365.1 uncultured Anaerolineales bacterium
ATAATAGGCGGTATTGGTGAATGCTACGGGCGTCTCTGGCCCCAGGTCGCGGATCGCTGCCTGGAGCATGGCACCCGCCTCGTTAACGATCATATTCGCGCCGCGAATTGCGGCCTTGGCAATATAACGAGACATTGCGCCTGCCCTCCTATTTCACCAACGCGCGCGCAGAATAGAGACCGACGGCCTCGTCTCCGAGCTGCTCTAGCGCTTGTTCCATCAACCAGTCGCCGCTTTGCCCATAGCGCGCTGGGTCGTAGGCCGCTAGGCCCAACGCAGCGCGCTTGGCGGCGATGTGCGCCAAGGCCTTTTCGCTCAGCCGATCCACGTCCGGCTCGAACTCCATTTTGCCGCCCACTTTTTGTTCCCAGCCTTTAGAGATCAAGTCGGTGACCTCGGGGCTGCCGGCTACAGGGTTGTGGATGCCAAACAGCACATAAGCGCCCGAAGCGGCGCAGTACGTACCGATAGAGATCGCCTTTTCGGACATGTATTCGGGGCAGATGCCTACCGCCGGAATGTCACTGATGTCCTCGCCCAAGCCGCCTTCGGTAGCGCACTGGGTGAGGATCGTGAGGATGCGCGAGTTATCCACACACGAGCCGACGTGCAGCACCGGCGGCACACCGATGGCCTCGCATACTTCGCGCAAGCCCGCCCCCGCCGACGCCATGAACTCGGGCCGCAGGTAGCCGTATTTGGCGGCGCCCGTAGCGGCGCAGCCCGTGACGACTACCAGCACATCGTTCTTGATGAGTTCGCCCACGATGCGGGTGATGCCCGAATCATGGGTGACGCGGGCGTTATTGCAGCCCACTACGCCGGCCAGGCCGCGAATGCGCCCGGCGATGACGGCATCGTTAAGCGGGCGAAACGAGCTGCGATACAGCCCGCCCTGCATATAGCCAATGTACTCATGCGAAAAGCCCGCGATTAGTTGTTCTTTGAGCGCCGGGATGCGCGTGGCGCCGCGATTGGGATAGTTGTCAATGGCGGCGCGCACGATGGCTTTGGCGCAATCATAGGCATGGTGCTCGTCAAACTCCATATGGGTCGCGCCCTCGATCTTGGCTTTGGGCGAGGTGGTGATCAGCTTGGTATGATACTTGGTCGCCACGCTGGCCAGCGCCTGCATGATGCACTGCACGTCCACCACCATCGCCTCCACCGCGCCGGTAGTAATTGCCAGCTCTTGCGACAAAAAGTTGCCTGCTGGCGGGATGCCGTGGCGCATCAGCACTTCGTTGGCCGTGCAGCAGATGCCCGCTAGGTTAATCCCCTTGGCCTTTTTTATCTTGGCATAGGCGATCAGCTCCGGATCGGTAGAAGCCGCTACGATCATCTCGGAGAGAGTTGGCTCGTGGCCGTGGACGATGATATTGACCTCGTCATCTTTCAGTACGCCCAGGTTGATGGCGCTCTGCAGCGGGCTAGGCGTGCCGAACAGGATGTCGCTGATGTCGGTAGCCAACATCGCGCCGCCCCAACCATCGCCCAGCGCCGCTCGCATACATTGGTTGAGGATATTCTCGGCATCCTGATCCACCCCCATATGGGTGCGGTGCATGATCTCAACGATCTCGCGATCCACCGCCCGTGGCGTGATCCCCAGCTCGCGCCAGATTTTCTGTCGCTTGGGCGTGGCGCGCGAAATATAGGTGATATTGCCTTGCTGTCGCCCAAAGTTGTTGAGCGCTTCGGTAGCAATATCGAGAGCAATATCATTGACGTTGCGACCCTCGGTCTTGATACCCAGATAGCCAGCGACGGCATAAAGTTTTTCAACGTCGCGAATACGATAGCCCTGCGTCTCGCCCTTGGCCACCGCCGCCAACGCGAACGCCAAATCGCGGCCATGATCCGAGTGAGCGGCTGCGCCGGCAGCCACTGCCCGCGCAAAATTACGCGCCGCCACCGTAGCACGCGACGCGCCGCAGACGCCGCGCGTCACCTTGCCCACCAGGCGGCAAGGCCCCATGAAACACATCTTGCAGCACGAGCTATCTTGCCCAATGGGGCACGGCTTGATGGCCTCGGCGCGGTCGAACGCCGTTTCCATGCCCTGCTCTTCGCAGCAAGCCAACGCCTCCAGGGCTGCGGGATCAATGCTCTTTTCAGGTGACATCTATTACTCTCCTTGACCACGCTGGCAATCCGAACCAGGGTGTGCAATGCCGATCACTTGGTCGAGAGCCATTGGTCATGAACTGCTATTTTTCTCCGCGGACGCCGCATTATACCGACCCAAACCGCAAAAGCAAACCTGGCCGCCTAATACCGGCGGAAATCGCCCGACATTTCGAGATCCTTCATCTCGGTTTTGGTCACACGGGGGATTACGCTGTGCCAGGTCGAACCGTCCTCGCTCTGCTTGTGTACAGGCGGCAAGGCTGTCGGCTGGTCGGGAATATAGCCGGCCGCGGTCAACGCCTCAGCGATGCTGGCAGGCGAGGTTACGCTCTCGTCATATTCCACTTGCACCTGGCGGCGCATAGCGCTTGCCAACACTTGGGCCACGCCCTTTTTGCCCACCAGCGCCTGGCGCACGCCCAGCACGTGATGGTCGGCATACATGGCCGGAACCCTGAGCTCTACTTTTTGCATAAAAGCCTCCCTGCTTAGCCATACCTATCATTGTAACCCACTGCCCAAACTTGCTCAAGACAAATGCGAGGCGCACCTCGTGTAGTGCGCCTCGCGCATTGTCCATCAGAACAACCCTTTGACGCGACCACTTTCGTCCAGATCCACATCCATGAATGCCGGGCGACGCGGCAGGCCAGGCATGGTGCGCATGTCGCCGCACAGCGGGTAAAGGAACCCAGCGCCCATACTGGCGCGGATGTCGCGAATAGGCAACCGCCAACCCTTGGGCGCGCCCTTGCGCGCGGGATCGTGAGTCAGCGATAGGTGCGTCTTGGCCATGCAGATGGGCACTTTGTCAAAGCCCAGCTTGGTGTAGAGTTGAATCTTTTCCTCGGCCTCAGCCATATAGTCTACGCCGTCGGCGCCATATACTTTGGCGGCAATCGTCTCGATCTTGTCCTTGATGGGCATATCGAGCGGATAGAGGAACTTGAAGTTACTAGGCTTATCGCACGCTTTAACCACGGCCTCGGCCAAATCTTTGGCCCCTGCGCCGCCTTTGGCCCAGTGCTCGCTGGGCACAGCATCCTCGGCGCCCGCCTCAATGGCGAGTTTACGGATGAGCGCAATCTCGCGATCAGTATCCGGAGAGAAGCGGTTAATGGCCACCACGACCGGAATGCCAAACTGGCGCGCGATCTGGATGTTTGCAACAAGGTTGGCGCAGCCCTTTTCGAGATATTCCAGATTCTCCTCGGTCAGCTCTTTGGGCAGCGGCTTGCCAGGAACGACTTTGCCCAGACCACCGTGCATTTTAAGTGCGCGCACCGTGGCCACCATCACCACACAGTTGGGAATGAGGCCGCTGACGCGACACTTGATGTCAAAAAACTTTTCCATGCCCAAATCGGCGCCAAAACCCGATTCGGTGACCACATAGTCGGCTAGTTTGACGGCGATCATATCGGCCACACACGACGAGTTGCCGTGAGCGATATTCGCGAACGGCCCGGCATGGACAAACGCAGGGGTATTTTCCAACGTCTGCATCAGGTTGGGCAACAAAGCGTCCTTCATAAGCACTGTCATGGCCCCAGCTACGCCAAGGTCTTCGGCCGTGATTGGCGCCCCTTTGGTATCGGTGCCGATAACAATTCGCCCCAACCGCTCGCGCAAATCTTTGATACTGGTTGCCAGAGCCAGGATAGCCATCACTTCGCTAGCCACCGTGATATCAAATCCGGATTGGCGCGGCGCACCGTTCTTCGGCCCGCCCAGTCCGACGATAACCTGACGGATGGCGACATCAGAAACATCTACAACGCGGTTCCAAGTAATTGAGAAAGGATCAATATTAAGGCGCTTTAGCCCTATTGCAGCCAAGCTCTTGTCGCCCAGCTCGCGTTCGTGCATCATGCGTGCATCAATGGCGGCAGCGAGCAAATTGTGCGCCACGCCCACAGCATGAATATCGCCAGTGAGGTGCAGGTTGAAATCTTCCATCGAGACGATCTGCGAGTAACCACCGCCGGCGGCGCCGCCTTTAATGCCAAAAGTCGGCCCCATCGAGGGTTGACGCACACAAGTAATGACGCTCTTGCCCAATTGCGACCCCAATGCCTGGCTCAGACCAACGGTGGTGGTGGTCTTGCCCTCGCCCAACGGCGTGGGGGTGATGGCGGTTACGTCAATGTACTTGGCGTTGGGCTTGTCCTTGAGACGTTCGATCACATCCAGGTGCACTTTGGCCTTGTACCAGCCAAAAGGCTCCAGGTCGCTTTCGCTGAGGCCAACCTGTTTGGCGATGTCGAGAATGGGTCGTAGCTTGGCCGCTTGTGCGATTTCGAGATCGCTGAGCATGTTTCGATCCTCCTTTAGCTGCGCTGAAAGAACAACATGAATGCGATTGCGTTGGCTTGGGCCTACCCAAGCTGGCGGGTCGCTGCGGTCAAGGTATTGAGCATCAGCACCACGTTGGTCATCGGGCCGGTGCCCCCGGGTACCGGCGTAATATAGCCTGCCACTTGCTTGGCTGGCTCGGTATCCACATCGCCCACGATCTTGTCGCCGATGACGTTGACGCCGAAATCAACCACCACAGCCCCTGGCTTAATCATGTCGGCGGTAATCATTCCCGCCTTGCCAATGGCAGCCACCAAGATGTCGCCCTGGCGGGTCACCGCGCCGAGGTCGGGCGTGCGCGAATGACAAATCGTCACCGTGGCGTGCTCGTGCAGCATCATCAGGGCCATCGGTCGCCCCACGATATTGCTGCGCCCCACCATGACGGCGTGCTTGCCTTTTAGTTCGATGCCATAGCGCCGCAGAATCTCCATCCCACCCGAGGGCGTGGCCGGGGCATAAAAGTCGCCGCTCTGCTGCATCAGGCGGCCGGCATTGATAGGGCTGATGCCGTCCACATCTTTGGCTGGGTCGAGTGTGTCGGTTACTAGCGATTGCGCTAGATGCTTGGGTAGGGGCATCTGTACAATGACGCCATTGGTGCGCGGGTCGGCGTTGAGCTGACGGAGCAAACTGACCAGCGCCTCTGCTTGGGCATCTGGGGGCAACGTGTGCAGCGCAAAACGCATCCCCGCGCCGGTAAAGCTCTTTTCGATCTGTTTCACGTACCAAGACGAAGCGGGGTCTTCGCCCACCTGCACCACGGCGATGCCGGGAACCCAGCCGTGGGCCTGGTCGAACTGCTTGACCTGTTCGGCGATCTCGCGGCTCACGGTCTTGGCTAGGGCGCGGCCATCGAGGATTTGGGCAACCATGTTATGCTCCTTATTCAGATCGCATCGAGCAACTCGAAATAGCGTTCGCGGCTCATCTCGGCTGTTCGCAAATTGGTTAGGATGTGCGTCACGGGCACATTGTGCGGGCTTGTTTTGATAATCACAGGCCGCTTTATCCCAGGCTTGGTCAGCACAAGATGATCGCCATGCTGACGATTGACGCGGAAACCATCCAACTCAAAGACGCGCACAAGTTTCTGATACGGGATCGGCGTGATTTTTCTTGGCGACATGAGCTAATTCACAGGAATCAATTCGGAGCTTACGGGCTGCCGCGGCAGCCAGCAACCCGAACTCTCAGTGAACCCCGCTTCTTCGAGCACTTCGTCGAGCGTGGCCATACGTTCACATTCCTCCAAGAACGCTTCAATAGCTTCCTTGATAGAGCTTCGGGCCTCGTCAACGGTCTCACCAAAGCTGGAAACTTGGAGGTCTGGACAGATGGCTACAAATAGATCGTCCTCGCGCACAATCTCAACTCGCAAGATAATATTTCGATTCATACTGCGTTCCTTTCAGCGTCATCCCGCGCCGATTTTGGCGCGGACAATGGCCATGACGCGATCCTTGACTTGGGTCTTGCCCTCGGTGATCGCGACGATGCGCGCTTGCATCTGCTGCACATAGGCCTGATCCTGAATGCTGGCGAGGTTGATGTACACATTCAGCAATGCCGCGTGCATGCAGGCTTCGGCCAACAGCGCCCCCACGCCAGCATCGCTCACCGCCCACTGGTTGCCCATCTCGGCAGCGGGCAAAGCCAGATCAATCACCTGGGCGCAACGTTCGGCGATAGCCAGCGGCGCTTCGGCTGCCACCTTGAGCGCCGACTGCATGGCCGCCTCGCGGGCCTGCTTCTCTTCGGGCGTCTTGCGCGGTAGGCGATAGGCTTCCATCACTTTGCCATAGACCTGGGTATCCTCTTCCAGCAAACGGGGCAATTCCTGGCGCAGCGCCTCGCTTTTGACCAACAAGTCGGCCATCGCCGCATCCACGTTCTCATAACCCTTTTTGCCGACGGTGAGATTGCACACCATGCTCACCAGCGCCGCCCCCAGCGCGCCGCCCAGCGCAGCGGTGCTGCCGCCGCCGGGCGTCGGCTCTTTGGAAGCTAACGCATCGAGAAATTCGGTGACGCACTTTTCGATGAACATGCTTCCCCCTAATATTCCGACGGCAGCTCAGCCAATTCAGCCATGCTGAACACCGGGCCATCCAGGCAGACGTATTTCGGCCCCACGTTGCAGCGCCCACACTTGCCGATGCCGCACTTCATGCGGTTTTCCAGCGAGGTATAGATCCGCTCTTTGCCAAAGCCCAATTTGGTCATCACCGGCAAGGTAAAGCGGATCATCACGGGCGGCCCGCAGATGATGGCGACGGCGTTGGTTGCGTCGGGCGCGGTCTGCTCAACCACGGCGGGCACAAAACCCACCTTGCGCGCCCAGCCGGGCACGGCGATGTCAATGGTCTGCACCATCTGCATATCGCTGCGCGCTTCCCAGGCGGCCAGGTCGGCCTGGTACATCAGCAAGCCGGGGGTGCGCGCGCCATAGATGATGATGATCTTGCCGAATTGATCGCGCTCGCCGCACTCGAGTAGGTAGACGATCAGCGAGCGTAGCGTGGTAAAAGCAAATCCGCCGCCGATCACCACTACATCTTTGCCGCGCATCAGGTCGAGCGGAAAGTGGTTGCCCAACGGCCCGCGCATCCCGATCTGGTCGCCCGGTTTCAGGCTGTGCAGCTTACTGGTGACGACGCCCGCCTTCTTAATGGTAAAGCGCACAAAACCTCGCTCGGTGGGCGACGAGGCAATGCCAAAAGGCGCCTCACCCACGCCAAACACCGATAGCTCGCAGAATTGGCCGGGGGTATAGTGGAACCGCGCGGCATCCTCGGGGCGCACAAAGGCGAGATCCAAGCTTTTGATGGTGCGGTCATCGGTTTCATCGGTAATGCGTTCGATGACCATGCTCATGGGCAAATAGGGGTTCGCGCCCGGCTCACGGCAGGTGCATTCGTGTGTCTGAATCATGGTCGCTCCCATTACGCTTTCACCTTGGCCTCTTGTTCCTGGCGCACGCGGGCCAGCACGGCGCGAATATCCAAGCGCACCGGGCAACTACGCACGCAACGCCCGCAGCCGACGCAGCCATATAACCCCACGTTCTGAGGCAAATAGTTGAACTTGTGCATGGTGCGCTGACGCCAACGCGCCGCCTGGTCGGGGCGCGGGTTGTGGCCCGAAGCGTGGGCGGTAAACGCCGCATACATGCAGGCGTCCCAGGCGCGCACGCGCTCGCCGCCCGAGGCCAGCGCCCGATCCTCGATGTTAAAGCAGTGGCAAGTGGGGCAATTATAGGTACACGTGCCGCACGCCAAGCACTTGGCCGCGATCTCTTGCCACACCGGACTATCAAACAAGGATGATAGGGCCTTTTCGATCCCCGCTACAGGTTCGATGGGAGCCAAACGCGCTTGCGCCTGCTCTTGCAGGCGCTGCGCGGGCGCACGATCCACATCATCAGCAGATGGCATGGGGTAGGCAGCCAACGCTTGCGCGCCGCGTTCGTTGAGCGCATCCACCAGATAGGCGTCGCCCGCCGGCTTGAGGATCACATCGGCGCCCTCGGCATCGTATGGGCCGCTGCCGAAAGCGTGGCAAAAGCAAGTCTGGCGGGGCCGGTCGCAGGCCAGGCTGAACACCAGCGTGTTCTGCCGCCGCGCCTGATAGTAGGGATCCATGTACTGGGCGCTCATAAAGACGCGGTCGAGCAGCAAAAAGCTACGCGCGTCGCAGGGCCGCACACCCAGCAAGATCGTTGGCGTCGTATCCACGAGCATGGCGGCAATCTCGTTATAGTGATCGAGCTTTTGCCCAAAGCGCAGCATCTGTTCCATCTGCGGAAAGAATACCGCTTTGGGCGCTTTGGTGGTATTGCTATAATCGAGCACGACCTGATCGGCAGATGCAACCACATCAAAGCGCAATTCGTCGTTCAGGCGCACCGGCGCGATGAGGCGATGCTCGCGCATCAGCGTCTGCACGAATTCGCCCAGTTTTGCTTTCGGGAGCAGCATCACATCCACGAGTTTATCCCCCTGTGCCCAGGCAACGGGTTCACATGACGAAATCGTTGTAATCGTTCTCGCGATAGGTGGTGAGCGGCGGTTTGGCGTTGGGGTCAACGCCGGCTTCATAGGCATAGAGTTCGCGCACATCCAGGCGCAGCTTGTCGAGCAACTGCCGCAGATTGACCCCTTGCGGGCAGGCTCGCGTACACGCCCCGCACCCCACGCAGCGCCCCGCCAGGTGAAAGGTGCGAATGATCTGGTAGAATTGGATGTCCTCGGGCAGGGTCGTCTGGTTGAACCAGCGCGGCATGGTGCGATCGGCAAAGCAGATGTTGCAGTAGCACATGGGGCAGGCCTGACGGCAGGCATAACACAGGTTGCAGCGCTGCAACTCGGCGGCGAAGCGCGCCCAGCGTTCGTCAGCGCTCAGGGCCTCGATCTCGCGCACATGTGCGAACGGGTCGCCGGGCAGGTCATCCGAGACCTCGTCGCCCAAGCGTACATCGTACACCACCGGGTTATGCTGGCGACAATCGCGGCAGACGCTATGGATGGCTTCGTTTCGCAAGATCACGGTCTCGCCGACGACGACATGGTCAGAATCGAGTCGCACATCGTCCAAATCTTCGACCGAGAGCGATAGGCGCGCGGCCACCTGGCGAGGGTCTATCACCCCCGCGCAACTGACGCCTACCAGGTGCAAGTTCTCGCGCACCCATTGGCCCTCTTGCATCAACCCCACGATGGCGCGCGAATCGCACCCTTTGACCATCAGGCCCACCTTTTTGCCGCGATACTTGGGCAAAAAGGCGCAGAGGTTGTTTTCGCAAGTCGCGTCCCAGATCAGGCGGGCGACCTCTTCGGGCTTGCGGATGAACGCGGGCGTGGCTTGCAGCGGCATCGGGCCGCGCTCGTAGCCGATGAACAGCTCGATCTCGCCGGCGCCCAGCCACTGGGCGATGGTCTCTTGGATCGCTTGGGGTAATGCGCTCATCGTGCTTCCATCTCACTCTCTTGGATGGGAACGGCGGCGTTAACGTTGAGCCTTCGTGAAGGCCCTAGCGCGCGCACATCCTCCGTCACCCGGCGAATCACCTCGGCAAAGCGCGCGCCTTCGGAGGCCGAAACCCATGAGAATTGCACCCGTCCGCGCTCGACGCCCAGGTATTCGAGGTAGCGCTGTAGCAACGCAAAGCGTCGGCGCGCGTAATAGTTGCCCGCCAGGTAGTGGCAATCGCCCGGGTGACAACCCGAGACAAGCACACCAGCGGCCCCCTGGCGCAACGCCTCGACGATGAACATCGGGTTCACCCGCCCCGAGCAGGGCACGCGGATGATGCGCACGTTGGGTGGATATTGGATGCGCGACGTGCCCGCCAGGTCGGCTCCGGCGTAGGAGCACCAGTTGCAGAGAAAGGCGAGGATCTTGGGTTGCCAGGTCGAGGTAGCAGATTGTTCGGTCATCTAGCCATCCCTTTTGGTATCAGCCATCAGCGATCAGCCCAGACAGCGAGCCGCCAAGCGCTGGCCGCTACGCTATTAGCGCCGCTAGTACGCTACCAGCGCCGCAATCTGCGCCATGATCTGCACGTCGTCGAACCCATCCAGCGTGATGCAGCCCGAGCGACAGGCCGCCGTACAAGCGCCGCAGCCCTTGCACAGCGCTGGGTTCACCTCGGCGCAATCCTTGAAATTGCGGCGCGTGACCTCTTTGTTCACCAACGAGATCGCTTGGTAGGGGCAGACCTTGACGCAATCGCCGCAGGCCACGCAGAGCAGTTGATCCACATTGGCCACCGAGCCGGCAGAGACCAGCTCGTCTTTGGCCAGCACCGTCGAGGCGCGCGAGACCGCCGCGCACGCCTGGGCGATGGATTCCTCGATGAACTTGGGCGCGTGGGCCATGCCCGCCAGATAGACGCCCTCGGTGGCAAACTCGACCGGGCGCAGCTTCATGTGCGCCTCGAGGAAGAATTTCTCGGCGTTGAGCGGCACCTTGAGCATCATGGCCAGGTGATCAGCGTCGGCGCGTGGGCCGATGCCCACGCTGAGCGCCAGCACATCGGCATCGACTTCGACCTCGCCGCCGGTGGTGTAATCGTAGGCGCGCACGATCAAGCGGTCGCCGCGCCGCTCGACTACGGGCAAGCCGCCGCGCCCCTGCTCGTTGGGTTCGAGATCATAGCGCACAAAGAGCACCCCCAGATCGCGCGCAAGCTGGTAGTATTTTTCGCGCAGGCCATAGCTGCGAATGTCGCGATAAAAGATCACTACGTTGCAATCGGGATAGCGTGTTTTCAGCGTGATGGCGTTCTTGAGCGCTTGAGAGCAGCACACCCGGCTACAATAGGGGTGTTCGGCGTTGCGCGATTCGACGCATTGGATCATCGCCGCCGTTCCGCGCCTGCCCGCCGGGAAAGAGAACGCGCCGCTCGCCAGCGCTTCTTCCAGTTGCCGCTGGGTCATCACCCGTGCATCCTGGCCGTATAGGTACGAGGTCGTCGCGCGCTCCTCGGCGCCCGTGGCCACGATCACCACGCCGTGCTCCACCGTTATCTCTTGCGGGCCGTGGCCATTGGCGGCCACCGTGATGGTGCTGCGGAAATTGCCCACAAAGCCGTCCACCTTTTGCACCGTCGCCCTGGTGTACACTGTAATGCGCGGATCGGCATAGATTTGCGCCGCCAGGTCGCGCACCAACGCTTGCACATCGTTACGGCGCAGGGTGTCGTGAATGTGGCGCGCGTTGCCGCCCAAGGCCGATTCGCGCTCGACCAGCGTCACATCATAGCCCTGCCCGGCCAAGCGCAGCGCGGCGGTCATCCCCGAGAGGCCCCCGCCGATCACCAAGCCGCTGTGCGTGACGGGCAGCGGCCGGCCGTGCAGCGAGCGGTTGTTGACCACGCGGCTCACCGCCATGCGCACCAGATCCTTGGCTTTGGCAGTGGCGGCGTCCTTTTCGTTCATGTGTACCCAAGAGCACTGGTCGCGAATGTTAGCCAATTCAAACAAATAAGGGTTCAGCCCCACCTCGCGGATCGTCTCTTGGAAGAGCGGTTCGTGAGTGCGTGGCGAGCACGAAGCCACCACCACACGATTGATCTGGTGCTGCTGCACAATGTCTTTGATCGATTCCTGCGTATCCTGTGAACAGGTGAACAGATTGCGCCCTGTATACACCACATACGGCAGGGTGAGGGCATACTCGCGCACGGCCTCGACATCCACCGTGCCGGCGATGTTGATGCCGCAATGGCAGACGAACACGCCCACGCGCGGCGGGTCGCCCGAGATGTCTCGCTCGGGCGGGTATTCCTTCTTTTTCGTCAAAGTGTTGCGCTGGGGAGCCAACAACTGGGCCACCTCGGCGGCGGCGGCGCTGGCTTGCATCACTGTCTCGGGGATGTCTTTCGGCCCGTTGGCTGCGCCGCAGACAAAGATGCCCTCGCGCGACGCGCTCAGTGGGTGGAACTCGTCCGTATCGCAGAACCCACCCTCGCCCCGGCGCAAGCCCAACGATTCGATCAACCGCTGCGTGCCCTTGGATGGTTCCAGCCCCACCGAGAGCACTACCATATCGAATGCTTCATGCACGTGGCGCTCGTCCTCGGTCACATAGACCAGGTCGAGTTGGCCATCGGCGCCGCGATCCACCTTGGCCACGCGCGAACGGACAAAGCGCACGCCGTACTCGTCGCGGGCGCGCTCGTAATACTTGTCGAAATCCTTGCCAAAAGCGCGCATGTCCATGAAAAAGATGGTCGGCTCGATGCTGTGCTCGTGCTCTTTGGCGATGACCGCCTCTTTGATGGCGTACATGCAGCACACCGACGAACAATAGGCGTTGCCACACTGTGAGTCGCGCGAGCCAACGCACTGCAACCAGGCCACCTTGCGCGGCGTTTTGCCGTCCGACGGGCGCTGCACATGCCCGCCGTAAGGGCCAGAGGCCGAGAGGATGCGCTCGAACTCGATGCTGGTGACCACATCCTTAAAGCGGCTGTAGCCCAGCTCATATTTGCGGTTGGCGTCGAATTCGTCAAAGCCGGTAGCCAAAACGATGGCGCCCACATTGAGTTCGGAATAGGTCTCGCGCAGTGAATGATCCACCGCGCCGGGCTTGCAGGCCTCCACGCAGCGGTAGCACTCGGAGCAGACGCCGCACGCCAAGCAACGCTTGGCCTCGGCTAGCGCCTGCTCTTCGGTGAACCCCAGCGCCACTTCGTCGAAATCGCGCACGCGCTCTTCCACGGGGCGTTCGGCCATGTGCTCGCGGGGGTGCCGCTGCGCTTTGCCCGAGGCTAATTGCGCGGCCACCTCGTCGCGTTCCAGCACCACCACTTGCTCGGGGGCAATCTTTTCGACGAACTCGGCGACTTTGCCCGAAAGGTAGTGATGAATCGCTTCGGCGGCGCGATGGCCCATCGCCACCGCCTCGATGGCGCTCTTGGGGCCGGTAGCGGCGTCGCCGGCGGCAAACACGCCCGGGCGGCTCGTTGCACAGGTGGCGTCGTTATGGGCGATGTTGCCAGCGCGCGTCACTTGCACATCCTGAGGCAAGAACGCGACATCGGGCTGCTGGCCGATGGCCAGGATAACCGTGTCGGCCTCAACCTGGTAATTCGAGCCTTCGATGGGCACAGGGCGGCGGCGACCGCTCTCGTCCGGCTCGCCCAATGCCATGCGTAACAACTCGACGCCGTTGGCGCGCCCGTCTTGGCCCAGGATGCGCACGGGGTTGGTGAGCAGGCTCAGCGTCACGCCCTCGGCTTCGGCCTCGCGCACCTCGAACTCGTAGGCGGGCATCTCGGCGCGCGAACGACGATAGACGATCTCAACCTCGGCCCCCAGGCGGCGCGCGCAGCGCGCCGCATCAATGGCCGTGTTGCCGCCGCCCACGACGATCACCTTGTGGCCCACATTGGGCCGCTCACCTGAATTGATACGTCGCAGGAAATCAATGGCCGACGCGACGCCCTCCAGCTTTTCCCCCTCGATGCGCAGGCCCGTCGAACGGTGCGCGCCGATGCTGAGCAGCACGGCTTGATAATCCTTTTGCAGCGCGTCCACATCTTGAACGGGCGTGTTGGTGAGGATGTTGACGCCCAGATCGGCGATGCGCTGGATCTCTTGATCCAGCACAGCCTGTGGCAAGCGATAATCGGGGATGCCATAGCGCAACATGCCGCCCGCTTTGGGCTTGGACTCATAGACCGTTACGGCATAGCCCAGCAGCGCCAAATCTTGCGCCGCGGTGAGGCCCGCCGGCCCACCGCCAACGACGGCGACCTTTTCTTTCCGGGTGACGGGCGCGGGTTGCACGGCTTGGTCGCCGTGCTCAGCGGCCCAATCGGCCATGAACCGCTTGAGCGAGGCGATAGACACCGGCTCTTCGCCGGTGAGCTGGCGGCTGCACGCCGTCTCACAAGGGTGGTAGCAGATACGTCCGCACACCGAAGTAAAAGGGTTTACCTTGCGACTGAGCGCCAACGCCTCGGCATAACGCCCCTTGGCGATAAGCGCAATATATCCCTGGGCGCTAGTGCCCGCCGGGCAAGCGCCGCGGCAAGGCGAGACGCCGCGTTTGTCGATGGCGAAAATATTGGGCACCGCCTGGGGAAAGGGGCGATAAATCGCCTTGCGCATGCCCATGTTCTCGTCAAACGCATTGGGCACTTCGATGGGGCACGCATTCGTGCATTCCGAGCAACCCGTACATTTTTCGGCGTTCACCAGGCGCGGCTTGTGACGGATGCGCACGGTGAAATTGCCCGCCTCGCCCTCCACGCGATCCAATTCCGAATAGGTGATGAGATCAATGTTCAGGTGGCGAGCGCACTCGACCACTTTGGGCGACATGATGCACATCGAACAATCGTTGGTGGGAAAGGTCTTGTCCAACTGGGCCATTACGCCCCCGATGGACGGAGAGCTTTCCAGCAGGTGCACCTTGTAACCCGCATCGGCCAGGTCGAGCGAGGCCTGGATGCCGGCGATGCCGCCGCCGACCGCGAGCGCCGAGCCGATGATCCTTTTCTCAGGCTGAGAATCCATAACATCCCCCACAGGCCGCTATATCTCTTAGACCCGAGCCCTATTGAT
>CAZYPJ010000074.1:0-8191 GCA_964649365.1 uncultured Anaerolineales bacterium
CGGCAACGATCAAAGGGGTTCTTGCCAGGTGTGCGCAAAAAGAAAGACTAACCTTGCCTTTGGGGAGGGTTTTCTTTGCCCGCATTGGAAAAAGATCGAATGCGCATAGCCTCGCATGGCAGACGCAACGCGGGAAAAGGGCGGCAGAGCGGATTATCACCTTCAGAGATCTGGCCGCGCTGCTGTAACAAAAAAGGCCTGGGGGGGTTTGCACCGCATAGCCTAGCCCACTTCCCCGGAATGGCTACCGAGGGGGAGCACATAGGCCACCAGGCCAGACGCGGGCGGCGGGCGCCAACCTTCGTCTGCTAACAGTATACGCTATTTTGGTTGGAAAGGCAATACCGAAAATGCGTGGGGATTGGATATAACCAATCCCCGCGCGATGCTGTTACCGCCCCGCCTCCTTGGCCTTTTCGCCCTGAAGCTGGCGCATCAGGCCCAGCGCGTCAACCATCTGGTAAAGGCTGACCACTTTGCCCCCCGAAAAGCCGTAAATCTGCATCCCCGACATGGCCACCCGCTTGTTCGTGGGCGGCGCGCCCAGCACAATCGAGCCGCCTTTGTCGGTGCCGTGGAAGGTAAAGCGCGTCACGATGCGGTCGCCCTCCGCCGACCAGATCTCGTGAAGCTCGATGCGCGCATCGGGATAGCTCATCCGAATGCCCGAGAGATATTGCTTGTACCCGGCCAGATCTTTTTTGCCATAGTCGGGGCTGGCAAAGTGAAACTCGGGCGCGAGCATTTCGTTAATGCTGGCGAGATTCCCCTGGTTGAACTCGTCATAGAGCCGCTGCACAATCGCTTTCAATTGCTCGGACATGGCGCTCTCCTTTTCATTCCACGCAAAGAAACACCCGCCGATCATGAGACCTCGGCAACCGAGGTCGCTCATTCGGCGGGTGAGTGGAACCATCATCGCGCAACGCCGCTGCGTCGTGGACAGATCGTAGCCAATGATGAACCTATCTGCTCACAGTATACCCGAAGCGCGATAACGTGTCAATCGCCGTAGCGTGATACGCGACTATATGCTGCTCCATTGGCGCTAGTCAAGCAAAGTGATAAGATCGTCAACGCTGAGATCGGCGTCACGCAAGATTGCGTGCAACGTTCCCAGAGGTAACTCGCCTTTGTGGATAGGGACGGTCACACGCCGTCCGTCGGTCTCGCGGCGCAGATGCAAGTGACTGCCGCGTTGCCGTTGTTCCACGAACCCCGCGCGCTTCAGGGCAAAGACCAACTGCTGAGAATCCACTCGCGGAAGCCGAGGATTCATGCTGCTACCGATACGGAGAGGCGTGTGATAAACAACGGCTCTTGCTCGATGGGCAATATCTCGCCATCTTCTCGCATACACTCGATATGCAGCGCGATGGCCTCTCTGATATTGGCTTCGGCTTCCTCAACCGTGGCGCCAAAAGTATGGCATCCTGGCAATGCCGGCGCATAGGCGTGGAACATCCCTTCGTCACGCTCGATGACTACGGTGAATTGCACGGTCTGCATGGCTTTGCTCCTCGCATCATGTTCCCTTCCATTATACCATACATCTGGCTCATGGGCGTGGTTTAGTCGCGACTCTATTGGTCACAGCGACCGGCATGGACGTTCTTTGTTGTCATCACAGATAGCGCTCGGCGTCCTCGATCTGCCATTTGAGCTGTTGCTTGTACGTGAGGTGCGGCTTGAACGAGCGCCGCACTTGGTCGGGGGCGACGTTGCCGACGATCTCCATCCGGGCGACATCGCCCTGGCCCAGGCCCTTCAGTTGGCAATAATGCAGATAGCCGACCTGTTCCGGCGGAAAGCCCATCAGCGACGCGGCCAGCGAATCGGCGGCCAGGAAATCGGCGCTGGCAATGGCGATGCGCCAATCTACCGCCCGCCCCGAGACCGGGCCATTGCCCTCCATCGCCTGGAACCCGTCGAGGATCGCCAGGTGCGGCGCGACGTGATAGGCCA
The DNA here is from genome assembly GCA_964649365.1 of uncultured Anaerolineales bacterium. Taxonomy (GTDB): domain Bacteria; phylum Chloroflexota; class Anaerolineae; order UBA1429; family UBA1429; genus CAZYPJ01. The sequence goes on from CAZYPJ010000074.1 coordinate 1,966, forward strand.
TGTGGTACAGGTTCAGGTTGATGCCGGGAAAGCCCTGATGGATGCGCCGTTTGTGGCCCGCCAGCGACCCCACCGCCATGTTCTTGAGCGACAGGGTGACGATGACGGTGTCGTGCGTTTTGGGCGGGCCGACCGAGATGCGGAAATCGCTCTCGATCACCGTGCGCGCCACGGCTAATTTCATCGGCCTGAGGCGGCTATCCCACGCCGCTACCTCGATGGCCTCGTCGCGGTTCAGATCAACGACGCGCAGACCGTAAGTGTCAACCAATGGTTGATAGCCATAGTTGTGGATCGCTCGACCGATGCCGCCGAGGGCCGTTCCCTCGGCCAGCGTCACATCGGCGACGCCCCGCTCGCGGAGGAAATCGAGCACGGCGCGCACGGCGTCGCGGTGCGTCGTCCCCAACGGGCAGCCCGCGCTCACGAAATTGGGTTTGATCAGCACGCGCTTTTTGCCGCTCAAATCTAGATCATCGCGGATGGCGTCCAACGCCTGTATCACGTTGGTGTAACGTTCATCGCCCTGGATCAGGGCCACTCGACCTTGCGACATGGTTATGCTCCAGTAGTCAGATTTCGCCCTCGTACACGCGGTAACGCCTGAGCGGCGATACGCCCATGCGCCGCAGGGCGTTGTTCATGCGCACATTGTCTTCCAGCACATAGTTGATCTCGAGCCGCGCGCCCCGGCGATAGACCCACTCGAACAGGCAGCGATAGAGCAGCGCATCCACCGCCTTGCCCTGGTATGCGGGCGTGACGCCCAACGCCCACACGCGGTATTGCGTCACGCGCTTGATCCCTATCAGCAGCTTGAACCAGCCGAACGGGAACAGCCGCCCGTTCAGCCCCCGCAAGATCTGGTTGATGTCGGGCAAGGCCAGCGCAAAGCCCACCGGCGCGCCATCCGGCCCTTCGGCGATGATCGCGCCCTGCGGGTCGAGGATTGGCTTCAAATCGCGGGCCATCGCACGGGCCTCGGCCTCGGTGACGGGGTAAAAGCCCCAATTGTCATAGATCGAGGCGTTGGCCAGGTTCAGGATCGTGACCACCTCTTCTTCCAGGCGGCGCATGTCAACCGCGCGCACCGTCAAGCCGTAGCGCGCCTGTACGCGGTCGGTGGCCGTCAGATAGCGGGCGGGGATGGTATGCCCTTCGCGCGGGTCGGCGTAATAGACCAGCAGATCCTTGGCTTTGGCCAGGCCGTTGGCTTCCAGCATGGCGTTATAACAGGGCGGGTTGTAGGGCGCCAAGATCACAGGCGCAGGCGAGAACCCCTCCACCACCAGGCCCCACTCTTGCGAGGCAAAGCTCCACGGGCCGCGCATCCGCGCCATGCCGCGCTCGCCCAGCCACGCCCGCGCCGCCTCGATCAACATCTGCGCGCCTTCATCGCTCCCTTCGCACTCGAACGATCCGAAAAGGCCGATGGGTTGCTTCCAGTGCTCCAACGCCAGCCGATCTACAAAGGCCGAGATGCGCCCCGCGACGCGCTCGCCGTCGTAGAGCAGGTAAAGCTGATAGGTACAATGGTCGAGCATGGGGTTGCGGGCAGCGTCGAACTGCGCCCATTGCTCGCTGCGCAGCGGCGGAACCCACAACGGGTCGCGCCGGTAGAGGCGGTAGGGCAGTTCGACAAAACGGGCCAGATCGGCGCGGCTGCGGACGGGCTGGATGCGCATTCGGCCTCCCGACAGTGAGATATGATAAACAAGATTAACAGGATTCAGCCGGCGCGCCCAGGCTTTCGCCGCACAGCGACCACGGAGAATGCAGCGGCGCACCCGGTGAATCCTGTTAATCTTGTCTAGAAACGATTCTACTTTACGGTTCGAGCACGACCTTGATCGAATCGTCGGCCCGATGGGCCAGTTCCAGCGCCTCGGCGAACTTGTCCAACGGCAGGCGGTGCGTCACCAGCGCGGCGCCGTTGATGACGCCGGTCTCTAGGTAATGGATAGCCAGGGGGTAGGAATAGGCCCCCAGGTGCGCGCCGTGGACGTTCAACTCTTTGACGTCGCCGATCACCGACCAATCCACCGCCGTGGGTTGGGCGTGGACGCTGAACTCGACGAAGGTGCCCAGCTTGCGCACCATCTGCAACCCCTGCGCCACCGCCGGCCCCGCGCCGGTAGCCTCGATATAGACCTCGCAACCATAGCCGCCAGTGAGGTCGAGCACGCGCTGAATAGCGTCGCCCTTGCTCACGTCAATGGCCAGGTCGGCCCCCAGCTTGAGCGCCAGCTCCAAGCGCTTGGGCTTCATATCCAACGCAATGACCAGCCCCGGCCCCTTTTGCTTGGCCACCTGCAACATGCCCAGGCCAATCGGCCCCATGCCGGCGATAGCCACCACATCGCCAAGCTGGATGTCGCCGCGCTGCGTGGCGTGGATGGCGCAGGCCATCGGCTCGATCAGCGCGCCTTGCTCGGGCGGGATGGTCTTGGGCACTTTGTAGTTGATGGCGTTGGCCGGGAAGAGCATATACTCGGCCCATGACCCCTCGGCGCGCTTGCCCTTGAAGCCATAGATGTCGTGCTGCTGGCACATCCAGTATTGCCCGCGCTGGCAATAGCGGCACTTCCAACAGGGCACGATCTGCTCGGACACGGCGTAATCGCCGATGGCCAGGCCGTACTTTTCGGCGGCGCCCTCGCCCATCGCCACGACCTCGCCCACGAACTCGTGGCCGGCGGTCACGGGCGCTTCGATATAAGCCTCGATCTCGGCGGAACCCCACACCCGCGCGCCGTGAAAGGCTTTGACGTCGCTGGCGCAGATGCCGGTGGCCAGCACTTTGATGAGCACTTCGCCTGGCCCGGGCTGCGGCGTCGGAATCTCTTCCAGCCGATAGTCGTTGGGGGCGTGGACACGCACAGCTTTCATTGTCTTCGGAATAGCCATGATTCTGTTCTCCTGTGTCTGGAAATTCGCACCCGTTCGATGATTCAGTATAGCACTCTGAATGGCGCATATCAAGTAGGCGCAAAACGGAGCGCCGACATCCTGTCGGCAAGAAGCAACAGAAGGTCGGCGCTCCGTTTTGCGTTTTGCGCCTACCCGCAGCCGGGCGTTTACTCGGCGTCGAGCATCATCCGCAATTGCTGGGCGTTGCGCACGGCGTAATCTTGGGCGTTGTTGTTGAACAGCAAATGCAGTTCGGCGGCGCGTTCGGCCAATTGGCGCGCCTTGGGGACCCATTCGGCTAGTTCGGATTCGGAATAGAGATAGTCAAAGCGTTCGGCAGTGGTCTTGGTCTTGGCGTACCACATCTTGGCGTTGCGCCCATGAAAGCGCACGATGGCCAGCTCGGGGTTGGTCACTTCCAGCGCAGTGGGCGCGCTGCCCGAGCCGATCTGCGGCTCATCCACCACCGTCAGGCCGATCCGTTGGGCGCGCAGGTTCTCGCATGTCGCGGCGAGCGCCTCGCCCTCGAACCAACTGCGGTGGCGGAACTCGACGCCCAGGCGGTCGTCGGGGAACCACTCGCGCAGTTGACGGAAAAAGGCAATGTTTTCGGGGCGATAGACGAACCAGGGCGGAAACTGGGCGTGGATGGCCCCCAATTTGCCCGCCTCGCGCAGCGGTTGGACGGAGGCGCTGAACGCGCGCGCGGCGGTTTCGTCGGGCGGGGTCTCGCGGTCGTGCCAGGTGAGTTGCTTGGTGGGCTTGACATCGAACACGAACCCTTCCGGCGTGCGCTGCGCCCAGAGCGCGAAGTTGCGCGCCGGCATCAAGCGGTAAAAGGTCGAGTTGATCTCGACCACGGGAAAGCGTTCGCTGTAGAATGTGATCTGCTGGTTGGCGGGGAGATCGGGCGGGTAAAAATTGGTGTGGTCGGCCCAACTGCACGTGCCAACGAGGATGCGGGTCATGGCGCGGTCTCCTTCCTGTTGCGCCTTGGGGCAGGTACTGCGGGGCGATAATACGCAAGGATGGAAAATCAATGGGCCGTTGCGGGTCTTTTCTCGCTCTGCACTTTGGCGGCGCTTACCCACAGTTTGACGATTTCCGGCAATCGCTCGACAACTTCATACCCAAACAAGACTTCGTCAAGGTATCCCATGTGAAGCATATCCACAATGCGGCAAAGATAGGATCGTCCGCATTCCCACCAAGTATAGTGAGAATCTACCATCAGGTAATGGAATACGTTGATTTTCTCATTTTGCCCAAGCTCTTCAATCTCCATACCGTCGAGTAGCGTTTCATAGATGCCGTCGGCGACGCGGCTTCCAAAGGTCGTCGTGTAGTAGTATTCCTTTATCTCCCACAGGGCGACAGGATTCCTGGTCGAAGGGAACGCGCCATCCACTCGGCGCGCCAACGTTCTTACCGGCATTCCATCACGACTAAAAGCTGTCAATGTCCGTGGATCGTAATCGCATGGCCAGCCGTCACGATTCGCTTCGATGATCATGTTCACGATCCCTGTCAGATAAGCGGGCGCTTTTTTGCTGCCTGTTTGCTTGTTCATTGGAAGAGGGCAGGTGGGGGATAAGCGAGTTCTCAGATCCTCAAAGACTGTCCTCGCACGCTCAACGTCCATCTCAATGTCGGTGACGCGAGGCGCGAGTACGTTCGACTGTCGGCGCGCGCTGTAGCCAGTAAACTCGCTAACGATTCTCACGCTGGCCCAAAAGCTCTTGCTCTGATCGAGGAAGGCAGGGTTAGCTTTCATTGAACGCTCTCCTCAATCTTGCGCACCAAGTCGAGCAATGAGATGCCCAAGGCTTCACAGATGTCTTTGAGGTCTGCCAAGTCCAACTGGCGCTCGCCAGTTTCGTATTTGCTCACAAAAGACTGAGGCAACCCCAAACGCAGAGCCACGTCCTCTTGGCGTAGGCCGGCCTTTATTCGCGCGTCTCTGAGTGACTCATGAAGCAAACGCCTGTAGAGCCTTTGACGATTATTGTTCATCGTCTATAATCGTATTGACACTTGAACATTATCCCAAAATAGGATACCAAAGCATGACATTAGGGTCATCACCTGCCATCATAACCAACTTGCCAAGCCAGCTCGATTTCTTTGATGCCCCCAAAACGCTGGCGATAGCGCCACCCAAAGCCCAGCTCTTGAAATGGATCGGAAACAAGCAACGAGTTGCAGCGCAGATCGTTGCTTACTTTCCGGCTTCGTTTCGGCGGTACTATGAGCCTTTTCTGGGTAGTGGGGCGATATTAGCCACCCTTGCGCCCCAAGACGCCGTTGGCTCCGACTCGTTTCGGCCACTCATCGAAATCTGGCAAACTCTGAAGAACTCGCCTCAAGATTTGGTCAAGTGGTATGCAGAGCGATGGGAAAAGATGTCAGCGGGCGATAAGGTTTCGGTCTATGAGGCAATCAAAGCATCGTACAACGCCAACCCCAATGGCGCGGATCTTCTCTTTCTTGCGCGATCCTGCTATGGCGGCGTGGTTCGTTTTCGACAGTCTGACGGTTACATGTCAACACCTTGTGGAATACATGCACCTATCGCCCCGAGGTCATTTGAACAGCGGGTGTACGATTGGCATCGGCGCGTGCGAGGCGCAGTGTTCGAGTTGATGGAGTACGAAGAGGCGATGAGCATGGCAGGCAGTGGGGATCTCATTTACTGCGATCCTCCGTACAGCGATAGCCAATCCATTCTTTACGGGGCGCAAACTTTTAGCCTGGACCGTCTCTTCTCTGTTATTGAGGCTTGCAAGCGACGGGGCGCCATGATCGCCTTGAGCATTGATGGCACCAAGCGCTCAGGTCGCCATAGCGTGGCTTTGCCAATTCCCAAAGGGCTTTTTGAGCGCGAGATTCTGATTGATGTGGGGCGTTCGATGCTCAAGAGGTTTCAGATGAACGGCAAGAGTTTGGAAGAAGAAGAAGTATCGGATCGTTTGTTGCTGACTTATTAGCGTCTCTGATTCAGGCGAGTTGCAGAACCTGCAACTCACCTGATCTGAATTCACTGTATTTGCCTCTACGATTTCTTTCGCACCTCGAATATCGCTAGCCCCGCCCGCCAACTAGCCAAGAAGCGGCCCACGCGCTTGGCAGGCGGCGCGACGAACACCTCGTGTAGGATTTCCAGCCCCTCCTGGGCGCACAGCTCGCGAAAATCGGCCACAGTACACAGGTGAACGTTGGGGGTGTTGTACCAGGTGTAGGGCAGCAGGCGGTGGCGCGGCATCCGCCCGGTGAACACCAGTTGCAGCCGCGTGAGCCACCAACCGAAATTGGGAAA
>CAZYPJ010000074.1:8201-14519 GCA_964649365.1 uncultured Anaerolineales bacterium
CGGCGCGGCCCACCCGCAGCATCTCGTGGATCACCCGCACCGGGTCGGCGGTCTGTTGTAAGGTTTGGCTCAGGATGACGAGATCAAAGGCGCCATCCTGGTAGAACCCCATCCCCTCGCTCATATCGCCGTGATAGACGGGCACGCCGCGTTGGATGCACTCGCGCGCCGCCTGTTCGTTGATCTCGATGCCGCGCCCCAGGCAACCCTTGCGCTCCATCAATGCGGCGAGCAGTTGCCCATCGCCGCAGCCGAGGTCGAGCACGCGCGCCCCTTGCGGCACCAGCGCCTCGATGAGTTCATAGTCAAGCCGTCGTTTGGTCGTCGGCCTGGATGTAGCCATAGTCCTCCTTGCGAGTGGTCCGTGATCAGTCGTCAGTCATCGGCTATTGCTCGCTAATTGCTGACGATTGACCACTAATCACTGACCACTGATCACTTGCTCCGCACGTGGCGCTGCGCGTTGGCCAGGAAGCCCGTCACGGCGCTGGATAGCTGCTCGCTGGGCAAAAGAAAGGCGTCGTGGCCGTAGGTGGAGGGGATCTCCAAGAACGTGGTGCGCACGCCGTTGGCCTGCAACGCCCTAACAATCTCTTTGGCCTGGTAGGTGGGGTAGAGCCAATCGCTGGTGAACGACACCACCAGGAACTCGGCGCGCACATGCTCGAACGCCTCCACCAGCGAGCGGTGGCCAGCGGCCAGGTCGAAATAGTCAATCGCTTTGGTAATATAGAGGTACGAATTGGCGTCGAACCGCTGCACAAAGCTGTTGCCCTGGTAGCGCAGATAGCTTTCCACCTGGAACTCGGTCTTGAAATCGTAACCCAGCGCGTCGCGATCTTGGAGGCGGCGCCCGAACTTGGCGTGCATCTGCTCATCGGAGAGGTAGGTGATGTGGCCGATCATGCGGGCGATGGCCAGGCCCGAGTCGGGGGCGGGGCCGTCGTAGTAATCGCCGTTGCGCCAGTTGCAATCGGCCATGATGGCTTGGCGCCCCACCTCGTTGAACGCGATCCCTTGGGCGCTGAGCCGCGCGGTGGTGGCGATGGCGAGCACCGAGGCGGCGCCGTCGGGGTAGCGCACCGCCCAATCCAGCGCCTGCATTCCGCCCATGCTGCCGCCCGTCACGGCCAGCAGGCGCTCGATGCCCAGGTGTTCGACCAGTCGCTTTTGCGCTCGCACCATATCGCCGATAGTGACCACCGGAAAGGCAATGCCATAGGGTTTGCCCGTCGCCGGGTTGAGGCTTGAAGGCCCGGTGCTGCCTTTGCACCCGCCGATGACGTTGGCGCAGAGGATGTAGTATTGGTCCGTGTCGAAGGGCTTGCCCGGGCCGACCATGATATCCCACCAGCCGGGCTTGCGATCTTGCGGCGTGTGGTAGCCCGCCACGTGCGCATCGCCCGAGAGGGCGTGAAAGATCAGGATGGCGTTGTCGCGCGCGGGCGATAGGTTGCCATAGGTCTCGTAGGCCAGGGTGACGGGCGCGAGCGCCTGGCCGCCGTCCAATTCCAGCGGCTCGTCGCACGTCCAATAGCGCGTCTCGACCAGGCCGACGCTGTGTGCGCCGCCCAGGCGCGAATCGTCGTTGATGGTGATCTCGTCGGCTATGGCCATAAACATCCTCAAATATGAATGGGAGCGCCAGCGCCTCGCTGGCGACCGCCGCCTGGAAGGCGGCGCCCCGTGCGACCCTTCAGTAGGGCGTGATCGGAGCGCCAGCATCCTGCTGGCGTGCAACATCCAGAAGGCGGCGCTCCACGATGTCGAGCAAATCGGCCTCCAGCGAACGTTGCGAGCGCTCGACAATGCGGCCCAACTCGCTCTCGCCGTGTAGCACAATGAACGTAGGGATGGCCGCGACCCGCCAACGTTCGGCCAGACCCTCGGCGTCGCGCTTGCTGCGGTCGAGGGCATAGATCGCCAGCCGCTCTTCGGGCCAACCCAACGCATCCACCACCCGCAAAAAACGCGGCATTTCGCGCACGCTATCAATACACCACGTGCCCATAAAGACGAGCGCCCGCACGTCCTCGCCGTAATCCTTGAGCCGAGCGAGGGTAGCCGCATCGGGAATGTAACCGCGCCCGTCGAGCTGCCCCCAGCCGGGATGCGCCGCTAATTGCGCGCGGGTCACTTGCCCCATCAAGTGGTTCGCCGCTGCGCCGTTCTTGGGCGCGGGCGCTGGCCGCGGGCGACTCGGTTTGTGAGTCGTCGGCTCGATTGCCAGCAGGATCAGCGCTGCCGCCAGCGCCAGAATCAAGGTTAACGAGGCTGTGTCGGTCGCGGGCATTGTTGATTCAGTCATCGTTCGTCCCCCCTCATGATTCGGGAGCGCGTTCGCCCACCCCGACGGCCCTCTATGACTGGTTGTTCGCTTCAGATAAAGTACATCGCTGCGCCGTCGCTCTGTCGCTCTCGCGCGCGCTGGGCCAAATCGCGCAGGGTGACGGAAGCCAGCACCTCCATACTGGCGGCGTACATCCTGGCCCACACCTCTTGGGTGACGCAACGCCCGGCCCTAGCGCAGACGGCGGGCGAGGCGTCGCACTCGACGAACCCATCGGCGCCCTCCAGGGCGATATAGACATCGCGCAAGGTGATCTCGCCGGCGGGCCGGGCCAGCGCGTGCCCGCCCGATGCGCCCCGCGCGCTGCGCACCAAGCCGGCGGCGCGCAACGCCGTCAGCAGCTGCTCCAGATATTTGACCGATACCTCTTGCCGCTCGGCGATTTCGCCCACGTTAATCATGCCCTGGTCGGCGTTCATCGCCAGGTCGAGCATGGCCCGCGCCCCATAGCGCACCTTCGTGCTGAGCTTCATATTTATACTCTATTCCCATAGAATCAATATGAATTGTAGCACGCGCCGAAGGCTTTGTCAATAGGCGCTTCAAGCCCGTCTCGCTTGCCCTGCGCCCACGCTTGTGCCATAATGGGCGCACACCCTTTAGGAGGCGCGCCCCATGATGATCGCCGTCAGTTCGCCCGCCGAATACCCCGCGATTCAACGTTTTCACCTGGTAGATCTGCGCCTCGCGCTCGACGGCGCCATTCGGGCCGCCAACCCCTACGAGGTCGAGTTCTCGGCGTCGTTCGTCGGCCCCGACGGCCAGGCGCTGACCATCCCGGGCTATTACGACGGCGCGAATGGCTATGTGGTGCGTTTTAGCCCCACGGCGGAGGGCGAGTGGCGCTATGTCGCGCATTCGCCCGTCGCGGCGCTGGACGGCGTCGCGGGCCGCGTGCGCTGCATCCCCAACGACTTGGCCGCCGTTCATGGCGCGCTGCGCGTGGATTCGGCCCATCCGCACCATTTCATCTATGAGGATGGCGCGCGCTGCTACCTGTTCGGCTATGAGGTGAACTGGCTGATGATGATAGACCAGTCGCCCTCCGACCTGGCGCGCATCGACGCCTTCCTCGATAGCATCGCAGGCGTCGGGTTCAACCTGGTGACGGTGAACGCCTACGCCCACACCTGCCGGGGGTGGCTCCACGCCGACCAGGAGCGCGACCCGCGCTATATCAAGCCCTCGCTCGCCCCCTGGGTGGGCGGCAACGACGCGCCCGATTACGCCCATTTCGACCTGGCCTTTTTCCGCCACTATGACCGGGTGATGGCCGACCTCTGGCGGCGCGGCATCCTGGCGCATATCATGATCCACGTCTATAACAAGCAGGTGAACTGGCCCGCGCTCGGCTCGGCGGATGACGAACGTTTCTGGCGTTATTTCGTCGCTCGCTACCAGGTGTTCTGCAACGTCATCTGGGATACGGCCAAAGAGTCGTACTATCAGCCGCCCGAGTATATTTGGTCGCGGATCGGGCGCATTCGCCAGCTCGACGGCTATCGCCGCCTGGTCACGGTTCACGACGCTAACACGCCCCAGAATCGCGATAGCGAATGGAGCCGCAAGTGGTACGATCCGCGCAAAGAGCTATCCGACGATCTGGCCGATTTCGTGAGCGACCAGATCCATCAGGATCAGTACGCCGATGCGCGCCGCAACTATCTCGCCGCCCAACGCCCTTACGTGAACATCGAATACGGTTACGAGCAGGGCGTGGATGACCTACCCACCTACAACGTCAAGCAGGACTGGCGCGAGGTGTTGCGCCGCACCTGGCTGGCGACGATGGGCGGCGCTTACCCCAACTATTACTATTCCAACACCGCCTGGAATCTGTTCGTCCCCGCGCCCGAGCCGCCGGGCTATGCGCCGCACCGCCTTTACTACCAGTTCTGGCAGGGCGCGCGCTACTGGGAATTGGCGCCCGATAACGCCTGCCTGGGCGAGGAGCGCGAGGGGCTATACGCGCGCGCCAACCCGGGGCGCGAAGTCGTGGTGTGGGACGAGGCCGGCGCCGGGTTCACGCTGACCATCGCCGGGGCTGGGGACGCGCTGCGGGCCGAATGGTTCGACCCGCTCACCGGCGAGCGCCGCGAGGCCGGCCTGTTGACCAATGGCGCGCATCGTCTATCGCCGCCTTGGGGCGCTGGCCGCTGGGCGGTGTTGCACGCGAAATAGTCAACAGTTCACAGTGATCCGTTGTCGGTGATTGCCATCAATCGCCAAAATGGGCTGCATACCAACCACTGAAAACGAATAACTAATCACCAACTACTTCCAAGGAGATACCCAACCATGCCCACCACCGTTCCGCCGCGCAGCGAGGTGCCTATCGAAACCACTTGGGATGTGGCCAGCGTTTTCCCCGACGACGCCGCGTGGGAAGCGGCCATTATCCGCCTGCAAGACGCCCTAGCCGCGCTGCGGCGCTTTCAGGGCCACTTGGCCGATGGCGCCGCCCACTTGGCCGATTGGCTGGAAGCCGCCGACCGCTTCAAGATCGCGCTGGGCAAGATTTACCTCTACGCCAGTTGTCATCGGGCCGTGGATACGGCGGATCAGGTCGCCGCCGCCAAGTACGACCGCGCCATCATGCTCTATGCCCGCTCCGCCGCCGAGACGGCCTTTGCCGAGCCGGAAATCCTGGCCATCGCCCCCGCCGCGCTGCGCGCTTGGCTGCGCGACGAGCCGCGCCTGGCGCGCTACGCCCATTACTTGGACGAGTTGGAGACCCGCCGCGAGCATGTGCGCTCGCCCGAAGTCGAAGAGTTGCTGGGGCAGATCAGCGACCCCTTCCGCACCGCCTCCGAGACGCACGGCATCCTGGCCGACGCCGACCTGAAATACTGCCTGGCGCATCCCTCGGCGCCCGACGCCGCGCCGCTCCCCATCGCGCAGGGCAACATTGACGCGCTGGTAGCCGACCCCGACCGCGAGACGCGCCGCACCGCCTGGGAAGCCTACGCCGACGCGCACCTGGCCTTCAAGAACACCATGGCCAACTGTATGTCGGCCGGCGTCAAGCAAAACGTGTTGATGGCTCGCGCGCGGCGCTATCCCTCGGCGTTGGAGGCGGCCCTCAGCGAGAACCACATCCCCACGGCGGTGTTCGAGAACGTCATCGCCACCTTTCAGCGCCATCTACCCACCTGGCGCCGTTATTGGCGCGCGCGCCGCAAAGCGTTGGGCTACGAGCAGTTGCACGTCTATGACATCAAGGCGCCGCTGGCGCAGGGCGATGTGCGCGTGCCTTTTCGCCAGGCGGTGGATTGGATCTGCGAGGGGATGCAGCCGCTGGGCGATGAATACGTGGCGCGGATGCGCCGGGGCGTGTTAGCCGAACGCTGGGTGGATTATCACCCCAACCAGAACAAGACGGCGGGAGCCTTTTCCAGCGGCGCTTACGGCGCGCATCCTTTTGTGTTGATGAGCTACACCGACGACCTGGAGAGCCTGAGCACGTTGGCCCACGAGTTGGGGCATTCGATGCACTCGCTGCTGGCATGGGAGACGCAGCCTGTCACCTATGCCGAATACTCGATCTTTGTGGCCGAGGTGGCCTCCAATTTCAACCAGGCGCTGGTGCGTGAGTATCTCTTTCGCACCCAGCCCGACCGCGACTTTCAGATCGGGCTGATCGAAGAGGCCATGTCGAACTTTCACCGTTACTTTTTCATCATGCCTACCCTGGCGCGCTTTGAGCTGGAAATCCACCAGCGCGTGGAGCGCGGCGAGGCGCTCACCGCCGACGAGATGATCGCTTTAATGGCCGCTTTATTCCGCGAGGGCTATGGCGACGAGGTGGTGATGGACGAGCCTCGCGTGGGCAGCACCTGGGCGCAGTTCCACACGCATCTGTACGCCAATTTTTACGTCTATCAATATGCCACCGGCATTTCGGCGGCGCACGCCCTGGCCGACCGGGTGCTCTCCGGCGCGCCGGGCGCGCGCGAGCGCTAGTTGGC
>CAZYPJ010000075.1:0-12659 GCA_964649365.1 uncultured Anaerolineales bacterium
CTTTTCTTTTTCGATTGTTGTCTGGTTTTGGTGGGCGGCGACGTGGGGCGCTCGCGGGTTTGTGGGCGGCGATATTTGGGGCGCTCTCGCCCTTTTATCTTTGGTATGCCCAAGAAGCGCGCATGTACACTCTGGTCACGGCCCTGGGGCTTATCTCGCTCTATGCGCTATGGCGGGCCTGCGCCGAGCGCCGCTGGGGTTGGTGGGCAGCCTTCGCTTTAACTACAGCGGCCGCCTTGGCGACACAATACCTCTATGCGCTGGTGTCGGTAGGCGAGGTTTTGTTGGGCCTGCTGCTCTGGCCGCGCGCCAGAAGCGCCAAGCCCGTCAATCGGCGCGCTCTCTATATCGGGGCGGCGATTACGGTAGGATTAGCAGCGTTGTTCGCCGCACTTTTTTGGCCACGGATCGTTACGTTGGTAGCTACGCTCAAAACAGGGCGCAGATACGTTCCCTTGAGCACAATTCTATGGGATGTGCTCAATTCATTCAGCGTGGGTCTGTCCGTCAGTCTTTCAGATGCGCGCGTTCTCGACTTGGGCTTTTTCTCTATTTTTATGGTAGGATTGATATCCGCCTGGATCAGGCCGCTGCGGTTGACTGCTGGTCAAGATATGCCCGTCGACAGCCGCTCGCGCGCTATCGCGATGATGTTCTTCTTGGGCATGATCCTGACCCCGGTTTTGATATTGTGGTTCTTTTCCTTATTCGTGCCCATCTACATGAACAGTCGCTACTTGATGATGGCCAGCCCGGTCTTTTATCTAGGATTAGGTTTAGGGGTTGAAACTCTGGCATCGTGGAAGCGCCTCTTAGGGTGGTTAACAGCATTGACCTTGGCGACTTGTATGAGCGTCTCGGTGTATCGCTATTTTTACAATGAGCGTTTTAGCGTCAAAGAAAACTATCGCGCTGCCGCACAAGCCGTTATGCGCAATGAGCGCGTAGGCGATGTAGTGGTGGTAAATGGCCCTGAGAGCCTCACCGCCTTCAACCACTATTACAGGGGCTATGCGCCAGTCGTTGGCTTGCCTGTCGCTGGCGCTGATGAGACGCAGGTAGCGGCAGATCTGACTCGCCTAACCCAGTCCTATGATCGCGTCTGGCTGCTGCAGGCGCGCACGGCGGTCACTGATCCACAAAAGCGAGTCCAGGCGTGGTTTGACGAGAATACCTTGTTTCTATCGCGGATAGGTTACCCCAGCAATGGTTACTATCTCAGGCTGAGCACTTATTTGGCGCGTTCGCCTATCGAGTCGGCGGAAGGGGACATTCATGCTATTGGCGCGTTTGATGGCAAACTCGATTTGGCTCGCTATGAACTGCGCTATCGGGATGCGTCTGGTTCTGTGCATGAAGTTGCTGCTGACGTATCGGCGCGCTATTGGGAACAACTCCAGCTCGCGGCGCAACAAGGAAGTGCTGCTGCAGATACGTCGGTTTCGCTGGTCTTGCATTGGCGGCCACTCCAAACGTTAAAAAAATACAAGATGTCGTTGCGATTGCTGAGCGATGGGCTGATCTGGGTGCAGCACGACCGCGAGCCGTTCACATATTTGCCTACCACTGAATGGCCGGTGGGTGACGTGCTGCGGCATGAGATGGATCTACGTATTCCCGAGGGCACGCCGCCGGGGATCTATCGTCTGCAACTGGTGGTGTACGACGCCGAATCGGGTCAGGGGTTGGCTTTTCGCGATGCAATTACGGGCCAAGAGCAGGGCTATATTGACCTAGGGCCTTTGATGATCGCCAAGCGCGCGCTGAATGCAACCGGGGCCGAGTTTGTGCCCGAAGGGGCCACATGCTTGGATCACGAGACCATCTTTGGCCCATCTTTGCAGCTTTTGGGCTATCGTTTGGGGCCACGAACGGTCAAACCAGGCGATAACTTGACGTTGGGCTTGTATTGGCAAGCGCGCCGCAAGATGAACGAAGATTATGTGTTGGTGATGAACTGGGAGGATGCCTCGGGACGCGTTTGGTACAGCAGTGAGCAACCCTTGGTCGGAAGAGAATATCCGTCGCGCGATTGGGATGCTGGTGAGCGCGTGTGGGGAGTGCAACGAGTGTTTGTGCCTGTGAACGCCCCCATGGGCGCGCACAAGGTGCACCTATTGGTTCGCGAACGCGATGGGCAACATTTTTTGTGGCTTCGGCGCGGCTTGATGCTCTGGAGCGGACGTAACTTGCCCATCGCTGAGATTACGGTGGAGTAGCAGGTATGACGCAATCGCACCCCGAGTGTTGGCTGCGCTACAATCGAGTTGCGAGCGCCATCTTGGGCCTTTTTCTGCTTCTCGGCGCGCTCTACAGTGTGATCAATCCTGTATTCGAGTCGCCCGACGAAGTGTATCATTATCCCTACATCAAGCACTTGGCCGATGGGCAGGGCTTGCCGATCCAAGATCCTGACCACATAGAGCTGTGGGAACAGGAGTGCAGCCAGCCGCCGCTCTATTATGTTTTTATTGAGTCGGTTACACGCTTGATCTACACTGACGATATCCGTCAGGTGCGCGCACTGAACCCTCATGCGCGCATCGGCATACCCCTTGCTCAAGATAACAAGAACATAGTTATCCATGCAACGGATGAGAATTTTCCTTGGAGGGGCACTGTTCTGGCGGTGCAGATAATCCGGCTTTGTTCGTTGCTCATGGGCGCTGGTACAGTTTGGTGCACTTATTGTCTTGCGCGACTCGTTTTGCCGGATCGCCCCATCATAGCGCTCGGCGCGATGGCCCTCAATGCCTTTAACCCCATGTTCGTGTTTATCAGCGCCTCGGTCAACAACGATAACCTAATCATTCTGCTTGCATCGCTCATCCTTTTGGCGTTAGTGCGGCTGCTTCAGCGGGGAGGCTCGCATCGTTCGCTATTGGTGATCGGAGCGCTCGTTGGACTCGCTTGTTTGTCTAAACTGAGCGGCCTGGCGCTGATTCCATTGGCAATGGGTGCGCTGGCGCTGCGCCGATGGGGTGAACTTGACCGCCCTTTCAATAAGGCCAACATCATGCTTGCCTTGCGTCAATGGATCTGCGAATGTTTGCTCCTCGCATTGCCCGTAACAGTGATTGCTAGTTGGTGGTATGTGCGCAATTTTAAGCTCTATGGCGACCCACTTGGCTTAACCACTATGCTTGATATTTTTGGGCGACGCGATGGTGCATCTACACTTAAAGGACTCTGGGGCGAATTCCGCGGCTTTCGCATTAGTTTCTGGGGATTATTCGGTGTGGTGAACGTACTGCTACGGCCAGCGTGGATCTATCAAGTCCTGGATGGTCTCATGCTGGTTATGGTCGCCGGCTTGGCCCGGCGGGCGCTACAGCTCTGGCGCGCCCGCCACCTGCGCGACTGGCCGGTCTTTGTGCTCTTGGGAAGCTGGATTCTCATTGTACTGACAGCGCTGTTGCGTTGGACCATCGCCACCAAAGCCTCGCAAGGGCGCCTGATTTTTCCAGCGATCTCAGCGATTAGTCTGTTTTTCGTCATTGGCTTGACGACCTGGTTGCCTCAGCGACGACGAACGGTCGGCATTGGAGCATTGGTCGCTTTGCTGTTGTTGCTCTCAATTTCAGCCCCCTTTACGAGTATCCGCCCAGCGTATGCGCGCCCGGCTATCCTTGCAGAAGACGAGATGCCATCTTCGGCGCGCCCATTTCAGGCGACTTATGGCGGAGTGATGCGCCTGCTGGCCTTTGAAGTGGCGCCACAGCAAGTAGAACCGGGTGATTCAGTCACGGTGACGCTTTATTGGCAAGCATTGGCGCCGATGGCCGAGAACTATAGCGTCTATATCCACTTGTTCGGATGGCGAGGCGAGCGCTTGGGCCAACGCGATACCTATCCCGGTAGAGGGATGTATCCGACAACGTTGTGGTCGCCCGGTCAAGTGGTGCGCGATACGTTCGTTGTGCCTGTGCGCGAGGACGCGCAAGGGCCAACAGCAGTCACTATCGAGGTAGGATTGTACCAGCTCGAAACGATGAAAAAACTCGCCGTAGTAGATGCACGGGGCGAGCCGGTAGGTAGCCCGATACTTACACGAATCAAGCTGGCAACGACTACTACGGCGCGTGCGCCTACCCAAGTTTTGGAAACACAATTTAGCCAGGTGGTGCGTTTGCGCGGCTATGATCTAGATGTGAAGCGCTGGACGCCGGGCGCGATTATCCCATTGACATTGTACTGGCAAGTGATAGGCAAGTTGGATCGCGACTATACGGTGTTCATTCATCTTGTGGATGAGCACGGCGATGTCGTCGCTCAAGGTGATGGGCCGCCGATGGAGGGCTATTACCCTACATCGTTCTGGGATGCGGAAGAGGCGCTGACCGATGAGCATACTTTGCAGATCCCGCTTAACCTGGCTTCAGGAAGCTATCGTCTCTTGGCGGGGTTCTACGATCTGACGTCGGGGCAGCGCCTGCCAGTACTGGATGCGGCTGGCAATGTGATCGGCGATCATGTGATGATTGCTGAGTTGAGCTTACCACAGGAGCCGAGCGGTGAGTGAGGCGGGACGATGAAACGGCGCCCAGGGTTGGTAGTGGATATTGCCCTGAGCCTGGCGATCTTGACAGGGGTGTGGTGTACGCGCGCCCTTGCCGCCAGCCAGTTCGTCACCTGGGATGAGCCGGCCTGGGTCTATCGCTCAATCAAGTTCTTGTCGGCGCTTCAACAAGGCGATTTAGCAGGCACGTCGTTGGTAGGCCACCCAGGTGTGACGGTAATGTGGAGCGGCACCCTGAGCTTGCTTTGGCATACAAAAGTCAGCGGGTTGGTTTCGCCCCAACAATTACGGGCTTTGGGGACGATCCCTGCGCTTGACGTACATGATCCCACCATCATCCGGCAGTTAGTGGTATTGTTGCCCGCGGCCAAGCAGGGTATTCTGATTCTACATGCGTTGATTGCTGTCGCACTCTATTGGTTATTGGCCAGGCTGTTGGATCGGCGCTATGCCCTAGTGGTCAGTTTTATGTTATGCTTTGATCCTTACTATCTCGGCCTATCGCGCGTGTTGCACATGGATGCTCTTGCATCGGGATTAATGTTATGCGCTGTGGTGGGCGTGCTCCTCTATACGCGACAGACAAGGCGACGCTATCTGGTTATTTCCGCTATCGCTACAGCCCTTGCGACGCTGACCAAATCATACGGCGTGTTAGTCGCGCCAATGATTGGGCTGCTGTTGCTCATCGCACGATGTGGTGGTGTTTGGCGAGATGATAAAGCTAAGCCCCTTCTGATCTCTGAGTGTGTAGCGCTTCTAGCCCGCGATCTGGCGTTTTGGACGCTGGTCGCGGTGGGGGTGTTTGTGGCGCTGTGGCCAGCTATGTGGGTATCGCCCATGGAGACGTTGCGCAGCATGATGCAGCTCTCGGTCGAATATGCCGTGCATCCTGGCGACGCAACCGCTAGTTTTTTTCGAGGCGCTTTTGTTCGCGACCCCGGCGCGCTCTTTTACCCAACTGCTTTGTTTTTCCGCATTACGCCCTTGGTGATGGCCGGCGTCGCGTTGGTGTTGGTGGGGTTATCGTTTCGTGATCTCACCTTCGGTGCCAACCCAAGCGCTCTTCGTCCGGTAACGTTAGCGCTGTTGGGATATGTCATCATCTATCTCGCTTTGATTACCATCAGTAAGAAAAAGTTCGACCGCTACTTGTTGCCTGCGCTTCTGGGCGCTGATCTGCTTGCCGCCGTAGGTCTGATGAGCGCACTAGATTGCATTTTGCGCGCCCTTGGCTGGCGGGTGCAAACCCGGATATTCAGCATACGCCGGACGCTCTCTGCTGCTCTGTCATTAGCACTGGTTGGGCTACAATCCGCGCTGCTGCTGGCGCCCCTTGCTCCTTCCTACTATCTGGCCTATTACAATCCGTGGGCAGGCGGCTCGGCTCGGGCGCTGGAAACGATCCCTGTGGGCTGGGGAGAAGGAATCGAGCGCGCCGCCGAATATCTGGCGCGCAAGCCCAACGCTTCGGATCTCACGGTAGCGACCTGGGCTATAGCGGGTGTGGCGGGCGTTTTTCCGGGGCAACTTGTTACTCTTACCGAAGAGCGTCTGCCAACATCGGATTATGTGCTGATTTACATTGGCGATGTGCAATCGGCTACCCCTTTGGTCGAATCTTTTCGCGCGCAGACGCCCGAGTTTGTGGTGACGCTGAATGGCGTCGAGTATGCCTGGCTCTATGCCAATACCTATTATCAGGCGTTAAGCCAGGAGATGGATCGCGTCGTAGCCTCCGATGCTGTGATCATCGCTAACATGCCCTCGACGCTACAGCGTCATTATCGCAGATTGCCCTATACGGCGCTCGACGGCGACGACGAGGCGCAAATCGCCAGGCAACTACGCTTTGCGACCAGCGGGGCCAAACACATCGTCTTTCTGGAATACCAGAGCGATCAAGAAAGAAGCGAGTGGATCGCCCGGCAATTAGCCCAAAATGCGCTCTTGTTGTGGTCCAAACCTTTTGCGTATGGGACGATACATTATTACGCGCTGCCAGACGATGCTGATTTTCATCATGTGTTGGTTGATCGGGGAGTTTCCGTGAACTTTGATCGGCAATTGATGTTGGATGGGTATGGCTTTTCGAGCGACCAAGTCGAATATCGGCAAGAGCTAGGGTTGGGGTTGAGTTGGCATGTGCTACGCCCGACGACTGAAAACTATCACCTCTTTGCCCATTTGGTGGATGGTGAAGGCCGCAAATGGGGCCAGCGCGATCTGCCTTTGAGCGATGCGAATCGGCTGCGTACTGCTGCATGGGAGGCAAACACCGCGCATTTGTGCAACCTGTCGGTACCCATCGAAGCGGGCACGCCGCCTGGCGAGTACTGGGTTGAGATCGGTCTGTATCGGCTAGAAGACCTGGCGCGGCTGAGCGTGTTCGTTGACGGCGAGCAGGAACGTGGCGCATCGTTTCGTCTCGGCCCGGTTCATGTAGCCGCGCCGGCCATACCGCCCGACGTGGCCGATCTTGGTATTCCCCATCCATTAGAAGCCTATTTAGGCGACGTGGCGCAGATTTGGGGATATGATCTTGTCTCGGATCATGCCTTTTCGGGCGATACATTGGGCCTGACCCTATTCTGGCAGTGCGCCAAGCCCATGAATGTGCGTTATGATCTGGGTCTAAGTTTAGTGCGCAACGGTGTTATCGCTCAAACCTGGCGACTGTCGCCTGCTGGCTCTCAGCATCCCACAAATGCTTGGGTTGAGGGCGAGATATTGCGTTATCCATACGAATTGCCCCTTGATGCTGATCTGACCAGCGGCGACTATTCGCTTGTGCTCAATCTCTACCCGACCAATAGCGACGAGCCTCTGAGCGATCGGGATGTGAACTTGGCCACTGTGTTTATCGAGCATCGCGAGCGCCTCTTCTCTGCGCCGTCTATTCAATATCCGTCTCAGGCGACGCTGGGAGATGAGATCGGGTTTCTAGGCTATGATCTGGCCTCCACCTCGGCTGCTCCGAACGGTGTACTACAATTTACCCTCTATTGGCGCACCCTGCGCCGACCAGACGTTTCGTACACGGTGTTTACCCATTTGCTCGATGAGGCAGGCGTTGTGCGAGGACAACGCGATAGTATCCCCCTAAATGGGCAGCGCCCGACAGACGGCTGGATGGATGGTGAGGTTTTAATAGATCGTTACGAGCTTCCCATCGCCGCTAATGTGCCTCTTGGCCCTTATCGTATCGAGATTGGCATGTACAACGCCGCAACAGGCGAGCGTTTATCTGTGCGCGATGCCAGCGGCGCGTCCGTCGCCGAGCAACGCATCTTGCTCGCGCCGGTCATCGTAGTTGGCGAATAGAGTAGTTCAGCCCTCGCCGAAATCCGAATCGCACGACTTGAAGACGATATTTCCGTAATTCATAATCATTACTATTTCGCTTGACATTATCATAAAACAATGATATGCTGGTAGTAGATGCGGCGCGCCGTCGCAAAGACAAGTATCACGGGAGGGTCACATGGCCTCGAAATACAGCTACTGGGGCAATATCCGCGCTCCCGAGTTCCCTGCCGATCTGGAATGGCTAAACACGGATAAGCCCCTGACTTTGACCGAACTGCGCGGCAAGTTTGTGTTGCTCGATTTTTGGACTTATGGTTGCATCAACTGTATGCATATTATCCCCGATTTGAAGGCGCTCGAAGCGCGCTATCCACGCGAGCTGGTGGTGATCGGAGTTCATTCGGCCAAGTTCGCCAATGAAGGCGATGTGCGTAATATTCGTCAGGTTATTTTGCGCTACGAATTGGAACACCCGGTAGTGAATGATCGCGACTTGCGTGTGTGGCAAGCCTATACGGTGCGCGCTTGGCCCACGACGGTGCTGATTGACCCGCGCGGTTATGTGTTGGCGGCGCATTCGGGCGAGGGGGTGTTGACGGCGTATAGCGACCTGCTCGCTGGGGCGATCCGCGAATACGACGCCAAAGGATTGCTCGACCGCTTGCCTTTGACGCTGAGGTTGGAACGCACGGGCGCGACTGAGACGACGCTCAGTTTCCCTGGCAAAGTTTTGGCCGACGAGGTCGGTCAACGGCTGTTCATCGCTGATTCGAACCATCATCGCATTGTGGTAACCGATCTTGCCGGACAAGCGCTGGAAGTCATCGGATCGGGCGGGCGTGGCCTACGCGACGGCCCTTTTGAGGATGCGGCGTTTGCCAAGCCTCAGGGGATGGCGCTCGATGGCGATAATCTGTATATCGCCGATACCGAAAACCATGCTTTGCGTCTGGCCAACCTTCGCACCCGCGAGGTGAGCACCGTCGCGGGCGATGGCCATATGGCTCACTTTGCCTCCAATGCCATTCCGGCGCAAGCGCGCCTAAACTCGCCTTGGGATGTGATTCTGGTAGGACGACGATTGTATGTTGCAATGGCAGGGCTACATCAGATTTGGGTGTATGACTTGGATCGCGAGTGGATTGGGCCATATGCGGGCAGTGGGCGCGAGGCTTTGCTGGATGGCCCTTTGGCCAAAGCTTCGCTGGCGCAACCCAGTGGTATTACCAGCGACGGCAAGGCGCTCTATTTCGCCGATAGCGAGGCCAGCGCTGTGAGGTTGTGCGAGACCGCCCCCACGGGGCGGGTCCGAACGATCATCGGCGCCGGGCTGTTCGATTTCGGCGATGTGGATGGCGTATGGCCGACGGCAAGGTTGCAACATCCCTTGGGCGTCGCATGGCATCGGGGATCGCTCTATGTGGCCGATACCTACAACCACAAGATCAAAGTCGTTGACCCGACGGCCAGCCGTGTCTCGACCTTAGCAGGCGCCGGCCAGCCGGGGTGGAGGGATGGCGCTGCAGCGCGGTTTTACGAACCGGGCGGTCTTTCGGGGGCTGGGGGCAAGCTCTATGTGGCCGATACCAATAACCATGCGATTCGGGTGATTGACTTGGTCACGAACCTGGTTGGAACGTTACGCCTGGCTGATCCGCGCGGCTTGCTTGCTCGCCAGCGACAGACAAGTACAAGACAGGTCGTTACTTTGGGTGAGCAGATAGTGCGCGTCGGCCAGGGGATAATCCATGTGCAACTGCGACTTGCCGATGGGCACAAGATAAGCGGGATTGCCCCCTCGATATGGGAATGGCTTGATTTGCCCCACCCAGTGACTATTGCGCCCGAATACCGGAGGTTGATGCTGATGGGGCTTGCGGCGAATCTCGATATCCCGGCCCGGTTTGTCGCTGGCAGAGACATGCTGCGCGGAGAACTGACCCTACATTATTGCACTGAAGGCGATACAGGCGTTTGCCTCATGTATCGCGCGCAAGTGGAAATTCCAATTACTGTAACTCACGATGCGGATAGCTCGGATGTTCACATAGCGCTTGACGTCCCCTCTGTAAAATAGATGGGGATCGCAACAGCGACTATGGTGTAGCCACTGACGCTACTGCGACCTCGTCTGTATCATCGCCCACGAGATCAGCTACGCGAGCATTGACTACATTCGCCAGGTCTTTGGGGGCCAGTTGCACGTTGATGCCGCGCTGACCCCCATTAACCAAGATCGTCGAATGGTCGTTGGCGGAAGCATCCAGAAACACGCGGAACCCCTTGTTCAGCAACGCCAGCGCCGAGATGCCCCCCACCAGCAATCCCGTGAGCGATTCAGCCTCTTTCTGCGTCGCCATGCGCAACTTTTTCTCATCGGCAGCTTCGGCCAGCTTTTTGAGGTCTAGTTCGTTGTCTCCTGGGACGATAGCGAGCAACGGACGACCTTTGCCAGCAGCCGGCAGCGCCACCAGGGTCTTGAAAATCTGATGAGCCGGGATGTGTAGCGCCTCGGCTACGCCTTGGGCGGAATGGATTGCAGGATCGTAATAGTGGGCTGTATAAGCGACCTTTTTCGCTTCCAACAAGCGCATCGCGTTGGTCTTTTCGGTTTTCGGCGGCATACAACTTGCTCCTCGCACAATCTTCTCAGGGTACAGACCGATGATAGCGATTGGCTCGCTGTTTGTCCAGTAGGGCATTCTCTTGTATAATGCGCGGCAATCTCGCCGAGATCGCCGCGCGAGACCCGCTCACCGTTGTTGCTCCGGGCAAAGCGGCCCTCCCCATTGTCGGCCCCACCAACCACGTCGGTTGCAACATTTATCCCTTGTCCAACGATGCTCATGAGCGGATTGCGCCGCTTTTCTTGAACGATCACCTTTTGGCCGTGTTGCTGTCTGCCGAAAGGCGACCATTCTATATTGGAGCAGAAACTATGATCGTCATGAAGTTCGGAGGCACTTCGGTCGGTACCGGCGAGCGCATCGCCAACGTGGCGCGGATTGCGGCCAAGACGATTGCGCAAACTACGACGCCCCCTGTGGTGGTGGTTTCAGCCATGAGCGGCGTGACCGATAGCCTGGTGCGGGCCGCCACTACGGCCGCATCAGGCGACAAACGAACGTACCGCCAGATTCGTGACGAATTACAGCAGCGGCATGACCAGGCTATCGCCGATTGTGTGGTTGACCCAGAACTTCAGCGAGGTCTGCGCGCCGAGATCGAGACATTACTCAACTGGTTCGAGACGCTTTGCCAGAGCATTTATACTCTGGGCGAGCTGACACCTCGTGGCCTTGACGCTGTATCGGGCTTAGGCGAGCGGCTCTCGGTGCGCATCACCGCCGCCGCTATGATTAGCCAGGGGCTAAGGGCGCAAACGGTGGAAGCTACCGAGGTCATCGTTACCAATGACCATTCGGGCGGCGCAGCGCCGCTGTTCGATGAGACCACCGAGAAAGCGCGCGCGCGTCTGTTGCCGTTGATCCAATCGGGAATCGTGCCCGTCGTCACCGGTTTTATCGGCGCGACGGCGAGCGGTATGCCCACCACGCTTGGGCGCGGCGGCAGCGATTACAGCGCTACCATTCTAGGGCGCTGTTTGCCCGCTGACGAAGTGTGGATCTGGACCGATGTCAATGGTGTGATGACTGCCGACCCGCGCATCGTGCCCGAAGCGCGCACTCTCAAATCCATCTCGTATGGGGAGGTAGCCGAGCTATCTTTCTTTGGGGCCAAAGTGTTGCACCCCATGACTATCCAGCCCATTGCGCAATTGGGTATTCCTGTCCGAGTGCTCAATTCGTTCGATCCCGATCATCCCGGTACGTTGATCTGCAATGAAACCACCGATACGCCAGTCATTAAGGGCATCACCGCCATCCGTAACCTAAGTATCGTCACAGTTCAGGGCCGGGGGATGCAGGGCGTTCCCGGCGTGGCCGGGCGCGTGTTTAGCGCCGTGGCGCGCAGCGGAGCCAGTGTGTTGATGATTACACAATCCTCGTCGGAACAAAGTATCTGCTTTGTAGTGCGCACTGCCGAGGCCAAGTCAGTGGTGGCGATGGTCGAGCGCGAGATCGAACTCGAGATCATGCGCGGCGAACTTGAGCGTGTCGTCAAACAAGATGAAGTGGCGATTATCGCCGTGGTGGGGGTAGGAATGCGCGGACGACCGGGCATCGCCGGGCGCGTGTTCAGCGCCGTAGCCGAAAGCAACATCAACATTATCTCGATTGCCCAGGGATCGTCGGAAGATCACCTCTCGCTTGTGGTCGCGCACAGCGATGTAGATGAGGGCGTGCGGGCGATCCATCGGCAATTCCAGTTGGAACAGGTATAGTCAGGAGGGAATGCGACCATGAAAAAACTACGTGCTGGCATTCTTGGCGCTACGGGAGCCGTGGGCCAACGCTTTATTGACCTACTGAGCCGCACTCCCTGGTTCGAGATCACTGCATTGGCCGGGTCGGAGCGCTCTGCCGGCAAGCGTTACGCCGACGCCTGCGTCTGGCGCGTCTCGGCCGATTGTCCGCCTGCCGTGCGTGATATGACCATTCAACTCGGCGCGCCGGGCTTGGATTGTGATATTGTTTTCTCGGCGCTGCCCGCTAGCGAGGCGACCGAGATCGAGAGTCAATTTGCGGCAGCGGGATATGGCGTGTTCAGCAACGCTAGCTCGCACCGTATGGATGCCGATGTGCCGTTGCTCGTGCCCGAGGTGAACCCCGAACACCTGCGCCTCGTGCCCATTCAGCAAAAGAAGCGCGGTTGGAGCAAGGGCTTCATCGTTACTGACCCAAACTGCTCGGCGGCGGGGCTGGTGGTG
>CAZYPJ010000075.1:12669-14462 GCA_964649365.1 uncultured Anaerolineales bacterium
GGCGCGCAAACCGCGGTACGAAGCCTTTGGTATCCGTCGGATGATCGTGACTACTATGCAAGCTCTTTCGGGTGCGGGTTATCCGGGTGTACCTGGCCTCGATACGCTGGACAACGTCGTGCCTTATATCGGCGGCGAAGAAGAAAAGATGGCGCGCGAGCCGCTCAAGATGCTCGGCGCGTTTTCTGCTGAGCAGGAGGCCGTGATCCCTGCCGGATTTGCGATCAGCGCCGCTTGCAATCGCGTGGCGACGCGCGACGGCCATCTGGAAGCCGTCTCGGTCGAGTTTGAGCGCAAACCATCGCTGGACGAAGTTATCGCCGCTCTCAAGAGCTTTGAGAGCTTGCCTTTCAAGCTGGGTTGCCCCTCAGCGGTGGACCCGACCATCATCGTGCGCACCGAGCCGGATCGCCCGCAAACGGTGATGGATCGCTATGCCGGCAATGGCATGGCAGTTTCTGTCGGGCGGGTGCGGCGCTGCGAGGTATTCGACTACAAGTTTATCGTTCTTTCGCACAACACCATTCGCGGCGCTGCGGGTGGGTCCATCCTCAACGCCGAACTCATGATCGCACAGGGGATGATCTGACCATGTGGAACAAGGCGACGTTGGCCGATTTCATCGGCGATCGTGTTGTCTATCGCAACCTGGAACCGATGCAGGCAGGTTTGCTTGGTCTGCGCCAGGTGTGGGCTGAAGTGGGCCTCGATCACTACTATGTACCGCGCAAAATCGCCCCGGAATACGCCGCAGTGTTGTGGCGCTACCTTCAAGACGCACAGAGGCTGCGAGGCGTTACCGCGCCGCTGAAGCGGATGCTCTTTGTGGGCGATACGCTCTACAACGACGGTACTGCCGCCCGCAATATCGGCCAGTATCTGCCCTGGTTGGCCTTTATTGGCGCCGACAAACTGGGTCAGCCTGCTAAAACCGAAATCCAAGGCGAACTGATGGTCGCCAATCGCTGGCAGGCGTTGGCCGATTTCTTGGCCTGGACCAAGGAATCTGGTTTTCCGGTGGATGAGAGCACGGTTCTGCTGCTCGATTTTGACAAGACATGCATCGGCGCGCGAGGCCGCAACGACAAGGTGATTGACGCTGCTCGTCGTCAGGCCATTCTGGCCACCATGTTAGCTGCGCTGGGGGAGCACTTTGACGAGACATTGTTCCGTTCAGTGTACGATGCGATTGACCAGCCTGATTATCACTATTTTACGGGCGATAACCAGGATTACGTGGCCTATGTTTGCCTGATGGTCACAGCAGGCGTCTATGAGCGCGATAGTCTCTGGCGCGACCTGAAATCGGGTGATATAGCCAATATGGAGCAGTTCGTCGCTCGCTGCCAGGAGGCGTATCCTCGCATGTCGGCGGCGCTGGCTGCAGCTCAGGACCAAGTGCGTCAGGGTATGGCGATTGAGGATCCCACACCGTTCAAGGATTTTCGTCGGCGCGAGTTCCTGGAGACAGTTGGGCGTATGGATGCTGCGCCCGACGAGACCGATGAGCAAAAGGTGTTAACCAGCGAGATCGTCATCACTGCCGAGGTAATGAGCGTCGCGCGGGCTTTCAGGCAACAGGGGGCGCTGGTTTTCGGTCTCTCCGACAAGCCTGATGAAGCCTCACTGCCCACTGCCGAGGGCGCAACGCGAGGACTGCAACCCTTGCATCGCACACGTATGAAGCTCTACGGCGCGCCGATCCTGTGATCTCAGCAAAAAGCAGCCGCTCGATGCCACGAGCGGCTGCTTCCTTTTGCACGAGTGAACGCGCCTTCTTGACAGGACACATC
>CAZYPJ010000076.1:0-5903 GCA_964649365.1 uncultured Anaerolineales bacterium
ACTTCGGTGTCGCGGTCAAAGATGTGCATGTTGTCCATGTTGAACAGCACTTCCACATCCTGGCCGACGCGGGCCGAGGTGCGCGGGTCAACGCGGGCGATAAAGCTCTTGGTGCCGGTCAACAGGTACAAGAAGATTTCGTTACCCATCAACTCGGTCACATCCACGCGCGACTTGACCGGGGCGCCGGTGATGCTTGGGGGCGCGTACTCGGGGTCGTGCACGTCTTCAGGACGGATGCCGAACACGATGGGCTTGCCGAGGTACTCGATCAGCGCGCCCGAGCGCGAGGCCGGGACTTGCACCTTGAAGGTGCCGCCGTCCACGTACATCTCGTCCTTGGTGCCCACGAGCGTGGCATCGAAAAAGTTCATGGCCGGGCTGCCGATGAAACCGGCGACAAAGATGTTGCCGGGGGTGTTGTACAGCGCCTGGGGCGTATCCACTTGCTGCAAGATGCCATCGCGCATCACGCAGATGCGGGTGCCCATGGTCATGGCCTCGACCTGGTCGTGGGTCACATAGATGAAGGTGGTCTCGAGGCGCTGATGCAGCTTGGACAGCTCGGAACGAGTGGCCACGCGTAGTTTGGCGTCGAGGTTGGAGAGCGGCTCGTCCATGAGGAACACAGCCGGCTCGCGGACGATAGCGCGGCCCAGGGCCACGCGTTGACGCTGGCCGCCGGACAGTTGCTTGGGCTTGCGGTCGAGCAGTTCCTGGATGCCCAGGATGCCAGCAGCTTCCTTCACGCGGCGATCAATCTCGGCGCGCGGGGTCTTGCGCAGCTTCAAGCCAAAGGCCATGTTGTCGTACACGCTCATGTGCGGGTACAGAGCATAGCTCTGGAACACCATGGCGATGTCGCGGTCTTTGGGGGCCACGTCGTTGACGACGCGGTCGCCGATGTAGATATTGCCCTCAGAGATTTCCTCGAGGCCAGCCAAGAGGCGCAGCGAGGTGGTCTTGCCGCAACCGGAGGGGCCGACGAAGACAAGGAATTCCTTGTCGGCGATTTCGATGCTCAGGTCGTTGACGGCGATGACATCGCCGAAACGCTTGGTGACATGATCGTACGTGACGCTAGCCATTCTGTCTCCTTAAAAGGTATGAACGTGCTGGCTGATACAGTCACCGGCCATCATGGGGCCGATGGGTCGCCTGCTCACGGCTGGCAGAACTCTACGGTCGGCAGGCCGAGGCCCGCCGGGCAAACGCCGAAACCGTCCACCCGCGAGCGGGGCAGAAGGCGCATTCAGAGCGCGTGTGGTGCGATAGACTGCCCTCCTTCCCCTGTGAAGCAGAGCCGCTGCTTGGCGGCAGGCTCCGCTGCGAAAACAACCCCTGCCAGAGGCGAACCTTCGGCAGGCCAAGTCAGTGCAAGTATAACACACGGATCGGGCCGCGTCAATAGCAAAACAGGACGAAAACAGGCCAAAATAGCCTGCCTCGCCCGCCCTGCGGCTCATCCCAGGTCATCGCCCTCGTCTTCACGCCGGCCGCCCTGCTTGAAGCGGTAGGTGATGCGCCCGCGCGACAAATCGTCGGGCGAAAGCGCCACGCGCACGCGGTCGCCTACCAGGATGCGGATGTAGAATTTGCGCATGCGCCCCGAGATATAGGCCAAAATCTCGTGGCCGTTGTCGAGCTGGACACGAAACTGGGTATTCGGCAGCGCCTCAATGATCGTGCCCTCGATCTCGACCTTTTGCTGACTCGCCTTTGCCAAGTGACTTGCCTCCCGGCTGGAACCCTGAAGCTGAAATGCCATGTGTGGGGCGCGCCGTTCACGCCGCTTGAAATCACCCCACAAACCAACAGTATAACCCGCCCGTGTAAAACCGTCAAACAACGGGCCACCACCGCGGGATCATCTGCGCGTCGCCGTACCATTGGCCGCCATAGATGCTGAAATGGCTCGCGCCGTCGAGGACGATCTGCTCGCTCCCCTCCAGCAGCGCCGATGGGACGGGAACCAGGCCGTCGCCCCAGACGGCGCCGTCGCCGCACAGTTCGCGGTAGCAGGCGTAGAGCCAGCGTTCGCGGGGCGAGCCGTCGGCGTCGCCGCGCTGGTAACGGCCCGCCACCGAGGTATAGCGCACCTGCGGGGCAAAATAGGCGCCCGGGTAGGCCTTGTACACCCGGCGCGACATCCATCCGCCGCGCGAGAGCGGCCCCAGGTTGTGGTGCGGGCTGCCCAAGGTGATGAGGTGATCCACATAATCCAACCCGCGATAGACGCGCCCCAGAAAGGGCGCGGGGCTGAGGTACAGCCGCGAGAGCACGCCGCCCGCGCTGTGGCCGATCAACGTGACGCGGCCCGTGGGCGAACCGCGCGCCGCGCGCTGGACGGTGCGATCCAGCTTGCCCAGCAGGTAGGCCCAGCCCAAGGGGGCGGCTATCGCCCACCATTCGTGGCCCAACGTCTCGACGACCCACACGGGCCGCCCGGTGTGGCGCTGCAACGCCTCGCGCATGGGCCAATAGGCCACGCCAAAGCTGAGCAAGCCGCCAAAGATCACAATGGGTTGTGGCACGTTCGCTATCCTCTATTTTCGCTATATCGCGTTCTGCGCCAGGGCAGATTGTAGCTGCTGGGATGTAGCGGCGTCAACCCGCTTGACACCGCGCCCCGCTTGTGCTATCATACGCCTAGATACATATACCCCCTATGGGTATAATATGAATAGATGGAGGGGCGCGATGGGCATCTCTTTTTCGCTCGATATGAGCAGGCTGGGCAAGGGCGCGGAGGAAGAATCGGGGCGCGAAGAGATCATCGAGAAAGAGATCATCATCATCGGCGCGGGGCCGGCCGGCCTCACCGCCGGGCTGTACGCTGGGCGCGCGCAACTCAAGCCGCTGGTGCTGGTGGGCCATTCGCTAGGCGGCCAGGCTTCCACCACCAGCGAGATGGAGAACTATCCTGGCTTTCCCGAAGGGATCGGCGGGATGGCGCTGGCCGAGCAGATCGCGGCGCAGGCCACCCGCTTTGACGCCGACATCGAGTACGACGAGGTGACGGCGGTGGATCTATCCGTCTATCCCTATATCGTCA
Organism: uncultured Anaerolineales bacterium; assembly: GCA_964649365.1. Classification (GTDB taxonomy): domain Bacteria; phylum Chloroflexota; class Anaerolineae; order UBA1429; family UBA1429; genus CAZYPJ01. The sequence continues at coordinate 3,056 of CAZYPJ010000076.1, forward strand.
AGACTTATGGAACCACTTATCACGCCAAGGCGCTCATCATCTGCACGGGAACGTCGTCGCGCAAGCTGGGCGTTCCGGGCGAGAACAAGTTCGTCGGCAAGGGCGTGTCGTTCTGCGCCACTTGCGACGGCTTTTTCTATCGCGACAAGACCGTGGTGGTGGTGGGCGGCGGCGATAGCGCCCTCGACGAGGGGATGTATCTGACGCGCTTTGCCAAAGAGGTCATCATCGTCCATCGGCGCGACCAATTACGCGCCAGCGCCATCTTGCAGCGCCGCGCCGAGGCCAACCCCAAGATTCGCTTTGTGTGGAACACGGTGATCGAAGAGGTGTTGGGCGAAAACGCCGTCACTGGCGTGCGCGTGCGCAACGTCAAGACCAATGAAGAAAGCGTCATCCCCACCGACGGCGTGTTCGTCTATGTGGGGCTGACGCCCAACACACAGCTCTTCAAGGGCCAGCTCGAGCTGACCGCGGATGGCTACATCGTCACCGACAAGCGCCAACGCACCAATGTGCCCGGCGTGTTCGCGGCGGGCGATGTGCAAGACCCCTGGTTCCGCCAGGTGGTGGTGGCCGCGGGAGCGGGCGCCGCCGCGGCCATCGAAGCCGAACGCTACCTCGCCGAAAAGGCTTACGAAGAAGCTGAGCGGAAGAACAAGGTGTAGCCCTCGGGCGCGCCTTCGCCGTCGAAATCGGGGAACAGGTGATGCCGGGTATAGACTTTGCCGCTCTTGATGACCCACTGGCGATACTGTTCCCCGTCCTCTCCTTCAATGGAGAAATAGCCGTCGGCGAAGGGGTCCATCGCCAGAATTTGCTTGATCTGCTCCATCACCATCGAGGGTTCTTCGACATCGGCTCCGTAAAACACGTATTCCGTGCCGTCCAGATTGTTTTGCGGCCAGCCCCAGCCCGCCTTGATGCGCTCGTCGGCGGCGGCGCTTTCATCTTCCAATTGCTCGGGGCTGAGCGCGCAGGTCGTGAACTCGCGCACGCGGCGCACTTTGTCGGCGTGTTGTTCGGGCGTTTCGTCCACTCCCTCGAATTCGGCATCGGGCCAGCTCAGCTCGAGCCAGCCGCGCACAGAGTAGAAATAGCTCATTGGCTGCCACCCTTGTCCATGATATAATCGCGTCTGATGTGAACGCTATTCTATGGAATGCGCGCCCGCCTGTCAATCAGCCCAGGGCGACCACGTAGGGTGGGCGACCACGTAGGATCGCCCCTACCGGCGTCATCGTAGGGGCGGCCCTGCGTGGCCGCCCTGGATCGCGCGGCGGGCCATTCCTATCACAAGGAGACCCCATGTTCCAACGCCCCGAATACCGTTGTCATCGCGCCCCGTCGCCCATCGTGATTGATGGCCGCCTGGATGACCCCGCCTGGCAAGCCGCCGAGGCGGTTGACTTGGTGTTGGCCGATAGCGGCGCCGCGCCGCGCCAACGCACCACCGCGCGCCTGTTGTGGGACGACGACTACCTCTACATCGCGTTCGATTGCGAGGACGACGACATCTGGGGCGTGACCACCGAGCGCGACAAGGACATCTACAACCAGGAAGTGGTCGAGGTGTTCATTGACGACGACTGCGACGATTGGTCGTATGTCGAGATCGAGGTCAGCCCGCTGAACGCCGTGCTCGACCTGTACATGCTCAATCGCGATGGCCACAGGCGCAGCTTTTGGAACTGGAACAGCGAGGGGCTAAAAACGGCGGTGTGGGTGGACGGCGACCCCACCCGGCGGGGCAAGGCCGATGGCAACCCCGACCGGCGCTGGACGGTGGAGCTGGCTCTGCCGCTGAAGGATTGCATGACCGCGCCGCACCTGCCGCCCCAGCACGGCGACGTGTGGCACATCAACCTCTACCGCATCGATCGCGGCGTCCACGCCGACGAATACTCCGCCTGGTCGCCGCCGGGGGTGATCAACTATCACACGCCGGAGCGGTTTGGGCGGCTGGTGTTTGGAGAGTGAGGCAACGAAAAGAGGCCGCGTTGTAATCGGGATTTGATTCGAGAAAATAGATAATCGGGGCGGTATCTAGAAAGAGTCTGGACACCCCCCGCAAAGCATCAGCGACGTTCACCGGGCTTTCTCCCATTGGGTCGAACGTTGGTCGGCTTCACGGCGCGTGCGCGAAACCCAGGCCTGGGCGTCTTCACCCAGCAACGGGTATGGCGCGATACCGCGCGCTTCGCACCACTTGCGCGGCGCGACCCGTTGCATCTGGCGTACGCTCTCGACCAGGTGTGTCACCAGGGCCAATCGCTCATCCACCGATAGCGAATCGGCCTGTCGCATGAGTTCTAGCAATGTCTGAGCGCCCATTGCTACCTCCGGCGTCTGCTTTATGTACGGTCATTATAGCCTCGGCGTTGCTACAAGCCAAACAGCCGTGGACAACGACTATGCCAATCTCCCACGAGTACAATTGTATTATAGCTTGCGACGCGCCGCTAATCCAGCCCCATCGCGCGCCGTTTGACAGCCGCGCCTTCCTGATGTAACATGAACGCCGGTCGTGCTAGACGGGGAATAGCGGCGCCCTGTACCCGCAGTCCGCTTTAGCGGGGTCGAATCCCCTCTCGCGGGGTGGTTCTCGGCGGTCCTGGAGGAGCGGTGTTTGGCTGGGTCCTGCGCGGCCAAGACCTGTGAACCCCGCCAGGTTCGGAAGGAAGCAACGGTAAGCGGTGCTCTTGGGGTGACGCAGGTTAACCTGGTTGGAGCAAGCTGGCCAGGGCCAACGCCGAAGCCGCAACAACAGAGGGTGCACGACCGAGCCAATTCGGAGGCGGGGCCTGGGGCCTCGCCTCTTTTTCTATCCGGGAATTGGACAGGATTA
>CAZYPJ010000076.1:6003-14395 GCA_964649365.1 uncultured Anaerolineales bacterium
ACAAGATTTACAGGATTAAGAACAAAATCATGTTAACCTTGTAAATCTTGTCCAATCTTGTTGCATATTGCTTGGACAGGATTAACAAGATTTACAGGATTAAGAACAAAATCATGTTAACCTTGTAAATCTTGTCCAAAATCCAAGAACCAAACGGATGTGTTTATGGCGCAAAGAGTGATCGTCATCGGCGGGGGGGCGGCGGGGTTGATGGCCGCCGGGCGCGCCGCCGAGTTGGGGGCCAGCGTCACGCTGCTGGAAAAGAACGACCGCCCCGGCATCAAGGTGCGGCTGACGGGCGGCGGGCGCTGCAACCTCACCAACAACCTCGCTCCGCGCCAGTTCGTCGCCCACTTGGGGCCGAACGGCATGTTCATGCGCAACGCCCTGGCCCGCTTTGGGCCGGCGGAGCTGCGCGCCTGGTTCGCCGCGCAGGGCGTTCCCACCGTCGTCGAGCCGGATGGGCGCGTGTTCCCGGCCTCCAACAGCTCGCGCGATGTGGTGGAGGCGTTGCAACGCTACAACGCGGCGCACGGCGTGCGGGCGGTGTACCTTTCCGCCGTGGCCGAGATTATCGCCGCTGAGGGGCGCGCGCGGGGCGTGCGCCTGCGCGACGGCGCGACGCTAGAGGCCGACGCCATTGTGCTGGCTACGGGCGGCGCGTCGTACCCCACCACCGGCTCTAGCGGCGACGGCTATGCGATGGCGCAAAAGCTGGGGCACACCATCACCCCGCTGCGCCCCGGCCTAATCCCGCTGGTGTGCGCCGAGCCGTGGGTGCGGCGGCTGCAGGGCGTCAGTTTGGGCGCGGCGGGCGCGACGCTTTCGCAGGGTGAGCGCACGCTGGCCAGCGGCGTGGGCGAGATGCTTTTTACCCATTACGGCGTCTCGGGGCCGCTGATCCTCGACCTCAGCTCGCGGCTGGGCGCGGCGCTGGATTCCGGCCCAGTGCGGTTGACGCTTGACATGTTGCCCGCCCGACCGCTAGAGACGTTCGACCAGCTCTTGCAGCGCGACCTGGCCGAGCTGGGGCGCGCCCGCTACATGGCCTTATTGCGCCGCTACCTGACGCAGACCGTGGCCGAGGTGTTGGCCGAAGTGAGCGGCATCCCCGCCGAGCAGCGCCTGAGCGAGCTATCCGCCGCGCAACGCCGCGCCACCGCCGACCTGCTCAAGCGCCTGGGGCTGACCATCACGGCCACGCGCCCGCTCCAAGAGGCGATGGTGACGCTGGGCGGCGTGCGCTGCGACGAGGTGGACCCACGCACGATGGCCTCGCGGCGCGTCGAGGGCCTGTACCTGGCCGGCGAATTGCTCGACGTGGCCGGCGAGACGGGCGGCTATAACCTGACGATTGCTTTCAGCACCGGGCGCATCGCCGGCGAAAACGCCGCCGCGACCCATTGACCATGCCGCCCGTAGTCGCGCCCCTCGTGGGCGCCGGCAAGGCGCACAAAACGCCATATCATCGTAACTGCGCCCCTCGTGGGCGCTGCAAAGAAATCATGCCCGGATTACCGTACAATCCCCCTCGGAGGATAGCGTCGGTGCGGCGCGAACCTGGCCTCTGGATCAACCGCATACGCGCTCTGGCCGAATCGCTCTATCCCCTGCTGCCCATTCGCGGCCTGGTCTCGATAGCGGCGGCGCTGGCGTTCGTCGCGGCGCTGGCGGGCGTCTATCTCATCTCGCAGCACACGGTGACATTGGAGGTGAACGGCGTCCGCTTTTCACATCGCACGCACCAACGCACGGCGGCGGGCGTGCTGCGCGAGATGGGCCTGACGCTAGACGACGCCGATCAGCTCGCTGCGCCCGACGAGGCAGCGCTGGCCTCGGGCGCGCCCATCCGCGTGACGCTGGCGCGCACGGCCACGATGGTACACGACGGCTCGATCTCGCAAGCGCGCACCCAAGCTCTCACCGTGCGCGGGGCCATCGCCGACTTGGGCGTGGTGATCTCGCCGCACGACGAATTGCTGCTGGCGGGCAAGCCTTGCGCCCTCGACGCGCCCCTGCCCGCGCCCGCCCCCGCCGGGCGATCCAGCGTCCGCACGTGGGCCGAGGCGCTGCGAAAGCCCGTGCAGCTCAATGTGCGCCGCGCCGTCGAGATGAGCGTGCAAGACGGCCCCATCCCCATGACCTTTTACACCACGGCGCGCACCGTGGGCGAGGCGCTCTATGGCCGCGAATTCGTGATCTATGAGGGCGACCAGGTCTATCCTGGCCTCGACGCCGCTGTCACGCCCGGCTTGGTGGTCTATTTGCAGCGTTCCAAGCCGGTGACGCTGGATGTGGGCGGCGAGGCCCGGCTGCTGCGCACGCTCCACAAGACGGTGCGCGAGCTGCTCGACGCCGAAGCGGTGACGCTAGGCCCCAACGATTATGTGCTGCCCGACCCGCGCGCCGCCATCGCGCGCGATTTGCGCATCGCGGTGGTGCGCGTGGTCGAAGAGTATCACATCGAAGAGATCCCCATCGCCTTCGAGATCGTCTTTGAGCCGGATGCCGAGATGGAGATTGACACCAGCCGCGTGGCCGAATGGGGCCGCGAGGGGGCGCAGCGGCGGCGCATCCGCGTGCACTATGAAAACAACCGCGAGACCTATCGCGTGGAAGAAGAAGCGTGGGTGGCGCTCCGCCCGGTGAACCGCGTCACCAAATACGGCACGGCCATCGTGCTGCGCCAATTGGAGACGCCATCGGGGACGATCACCTATTGGCGCCATTTGCGGATGCTAGCCACCTCGTACAGCGCGGGGACGGCGGGCGTCTCGCCCACCAACCGCCATTACGGCTACACCCGCTTGGGGCTGCGCGCCACCAAGGGGATCGTGGCGGTGGACCCCACCGTGGTCAGCTTGGGGCAACAGGTGTATGTGCCCGATTACGGCGTGGCGCTGGCGGGCGATACGGGCGGCGCCATCAAAGGGCGGCGCATTGACCTGTGCTTTGACGATAGCGCCTTGGAGTTCTGGTATCGCTGGGTGGATGTCTATGTGCTGGCGCCGGCGCCCCCGGCCAGCCAGATCAACTGGCGCATCCCCAACACGCCGAAAGAAAAGGGTTGAGGTCAGCCGATGTTGGACGCCATCGCCATCCTCAAGCGTTACGGCATCCAGCCCTCCAAGGGGCTGGGGCAGAACTTTCTCATCAGCGAGCGGGCGCTGGAGCGCATCCTGGAGGCGAGCGAGCTGACCGCCGATGACGTGGTGTTGGAGGTGGGGCCGGGCGTGGGGCTGCTGACGCGGCAACTGGCCGAGCGCGCAGCGGCGGTGACGGCCATCGAGCTAGATCGCAAGATGCTCCCCATCCTGGCCGACACGCTCAAGGGCTGCGCCAACGCCCACGTGGTCGAGGGCGACATCCTAGAGCTGGACCCCGCCGCGACCCTGCGCCGGGCGTTGGGGCTGGCGGAGTGCGCCCCGCTGCGCTACAAGGTAGCGGCCAACTTGCCCTACTATATCACCTCCAGCGCGCTCAACCACCTGCTGGAAGCGCGTCCGCGCCCCGAGCGGCTGGTGGTGATGGTGCAGCGCGAGGTGGCCGAGCGGCTGATCGCCGGGCCGGGCGACCTCAGCCTGCTGGCGATCAGCGTGCAGGTGTACGGCGCGCCCGAGCTGATCTATCGCGTCCCGGCCAGCGCCTTTTACCCGCCGCCCAAGGTAGATTCGGCGGTGGTGCGGGTGCGGCTCTACGATCAGCCCCTGGTGCCCGAAGGCGAGATCGCGCGCTTTTTCCGCGCGGTGCGCGCCGGCTTTGGCCAAAAGCGCAAGCAATTGCACAACAGCCTGACGCACAACTTGGGCCTGCCGCGCGAGGCGGCGCTGACGGCGCTGCGGGCGGCGGACATTGCGCCCGACCGCCGCCCGCAGACGCTCAGCATCGCGGAATGGGCGGCGTTGGCGCGGGCGTTGGATCGGACGGAACGGTAGGGGCAAAGAACGAGAAATGAGGGCGTACCGCGCTATTTTGTGAAATCCCTATACCCTTACCCGTCCACCAGCGTCATCCGCCCATCCGGGCCGCGCTCGTAGGCCATCGGCCCTTGCGGGATGAGGTTGGCCACCGTCAGATACCCCGCGTCCATGTATTCCCAGATCGTCTGGAACGGCGCTTTACCCGCGACCCACTTTTCGACGATCACCACGCCATGCCCCGGCAGCACCGTAAACGCTGCCTGGCGCGGATCGGCAGGGTCGCGCAGCGCCTGCGAGCGGGCGAACGCCGCCCGGATGCCGACGGCCTGCGCTTCGGTGGCGCACGAAACAAGATAGTGATAGTACGGCTCGTCGAGGGGCGCGAACTCGACATAGCGCGGGTCGTAGGCCGAGACGCCCCGATGCCCGTGCAGCTTGGAGCGCGCCGCCGGGACGCTGACCCCCGGTTGCCCTGGGAGCGGGAAGCGCGGCAAGGCGGCGTCCATCCCCATCATCTCCACCGCCTCGGAAGAGGGCGGCGAATTGTGCTTGCCCTCCACGTGGCGCACCAGCGCGCCGCGCCCGTCGGGGCGCACGCCCACGATCACCGCCAGGTCGTCCTCGGTGATGTTGCCCTTGTCCACCGGGCGGGCGCTGCCGGTGATGGTGGCGATCAACGCGCTCACGGTCGGGTCCCACGTGCCAAAGCAGCCCTCGCTATACTGGCTCGAGATGGCGTGCTCCACCGCCGGCACCTGCACCAGGTCGGCGATGCGCAACATGCGCGTGAAAAAGCGGCGCTCGTTCAGCTCGCGCCCGGCCACGCGCAGCGCCTCGATGGTGGGCAGGCCGGCCCACACCTCGCGGGCGATGGGTTCGCCCGCCACTTGGTGCTCGGTCACTTCGGTGGTGCTCACCGCCGTGGCGATGCGCAGCGCCATGTCGCGATAGAAGGCGGGCGCGTCATCGGCGTCGGTGCGCGGGTTGGCCCCGGCCAGGTCGAAATGATGGGCGAACAAGGGGCGCTCGCGCCCCACCACTAGGGCGATGCGCAGACATTTGGCCTGGGCCTGCGCCAGCCGCTCCAGCGCCATGATCGGGCCGCCGCGCCGCCCCTGCTCGATCAGCACCTCGTGGGCGGCGGGGGCCAGGCCCGGGTAGGCGAAATCCGCCGGGTCGCACGGCTCTTTGGCCAGGCTGGCGCGCAGATGGGCCAGCGTCGCCTCGAACTGCTCGGGCGTGGCCTCGACCAGCGTCAAGGCGGTGGGGGTGTGGTCGAGCTTGAAGCGTCGCCGCCCCACAAACATCAGCGCCTCGCGCCAGTTGGCCACGTAGCCGAACGGCATGGTGGTAAGCAGGGCGTCGGTGTCGCGGTCGGGCGCGGCCTGCACGACGTGGCCCAGCTCGCGAAAGGCGTCGAGCAAACCGCGCATGGCCTGCTCGGCCAGCGGCGCCGGCTGCCCGCCGGGGATATAGGCCACGCGCACTTGGCGTAGCCAGGGGTGGGTCGGGTGAGAGGTCGTATCGTTCACAGGTTCACAGTCTCCGATAGGTGTGGCGTCTCGCCGCCAGGATGGCGGCGCTCCATCAAGAGGCTCGCTCCCAGCCTTCCAGGTGAAAGGCGCGCACGATCCAATCGCCCAAGCGGGGCGAGAGGATGTTGGCCCAATCGAGCAGGCGCGACCCCAGCGGCATGACGATCTCGGCGCGCCGCCGACGGATGCCGCGCACGACGGCCCGCGCCACCGCCTCGGGCGGGATTTTGGCCGAGATGGCGGGCACATCGAGATTATCCACCAGGGGCGTATCCACCCGGCCCGGATAGACCACCATCACGTGGATGCCGCGCTCGCGCAGCTCCTGGCGCATCACCCCGCCCACGCCGCTGAGGGCCGCTTTGGCCGCCACGTAGGGCGCATCGAGCGGCAGACCCTTGCGGGCGTCCATCGAGGTGAGGAACACGATATGGCCCCGCCCGCGCGCCAACATATGGGGCATCACGGCCAGCGCCGCGTGGAGGCCGCCGTAAAAGTTGACCGCCATCGAACGCTCCATGCGCTCGACGGTCAGTTCGGGGATGGGGCTGCGGATATAGGCGCCGGCGTTGGCCACCAAAATATCCACCCGGCCCCAACGCTCCAGCGCGGCAGCGACGGCGCGCTCCACTTGCTCGCGGCTGGTCACGTCGGTGGGGGCCACCAGCGCCTCGCGCCCTAGCGCGCGGATGCGCGCGGCGACCTCTTCCAGCGCCGCGACATTGCGCGCCGCCAGGGCGACGTGCGCGCCCTCGGCGGCCAGCGCCAGCGCAATGGCCTTGCCGATGCCGCTGGACGCGCCGGTGACGATGGCGATTTGATCTTGCAGGAATAATGGCGCGGGCATTGCTTTTCTCCGATAATAAGCTCTATTCCAGAACACGGCAGCGATGATTTCGTTGCTCGCCCGAGGCGCTTGTTCAGTTCATCATCCTACCACTATCGGCGGCGATTTTCAACCCCATCCGGGCAAATCGGGCGCACACTTGCATCTTGCGCGCAACCTATCGGCGCGGCAAGAGCCAATCGCCCAGCGCCGCCCCATTTGACGGCGCCGCCTATCCGTGGCACAGTATCGGCTCAATCGTATCATCGAGGGGACGACATGGGACAACGTTACGCCTGGGCGGGCCGCATCTTGTGGGTAGATTTGACCTCTGGCCAGGTCGCGCAGCGCGAGACGATGGATCTGGCGCGCGATTTCATCGGCGGGCGCGGGCTGGCGGCGGCGCTGGCCTGGGAGCTGTTGCGCCCCGGCTTGACGCCGTTCGACCCCGATAACCCGTTGATGTTTCTCAACGGCCCGCTGGCGGGCACCTCGGCCCCCAACGCCGGGCGGCTGACGTTGGCCAGCCTGGGGCCGCAGGGCTACCCGACGGCGTGGTTCACCCGCGCCAGCATGGGCGGCGATGTGGGGCATCACTTAAAGTACGCCGGGTTCGACGGCGTGGTCGTGGTGGGGCAGGCGCCCAGGCCGGTGTATCTGTGGATTACCGACGGCCAGGCCGAGCTGCGCGACGCCAGCGACTTGTGGGGACTAGGGATCATGGCTACGCAGGAAACCTTGCGGCAGCGCCTGGGGCCAAAGACGCAGATCGCCACCATCGGCCCGGCGGGCGAGAACCTCTCGTGCATCGCCACGGTGAGCGCCAACGAAGGCTCAGCGGCGGGCCAGGGCGGTTTCGGCGCGGTGATGGGCGCGAAGAGGCTCAAGGCGCTGGCCGTGTATGGGACGGGCCGCCCCGATCTGGCCCACCCCGAGGCGTTCCGCGCGCTGGGCAAGGCCATCGCCCAGGAGCAGATCGAGGACAACCGCCTGCGCCAGGGCGCAGGCCCCGCGCCGCAGCCCGGCCCCTACGGCCAGCGACGCGCGCACTGCGGCTCGGGGTGCGTCGCCGGCTGCCAGATGCATTACGAGGGCGTGCCCGGCGTGCTGTTCCCCGAACGCGCCTACAGCGGCGTCGTGCAATGCACCGCCGGGCGCTTTCGCGGCGCCGAGGGGCACTATTGGAACCTCGGCATGGAGGCCGGGTTCGAGCTGAACATGCTGGCCAACGACTGGGGGATCAACCATTGGGATCTGATGAAGGGCCTGTTCCCCTGGATCGGCATGTGCCACGCCAATGGCCTGCTCGCCACGCTGGGCGGGCGCGCCGTGGAATTGAACGAGCCGCGCTTTTGGTACGATGTGCTCCAGGCCATCGCAACGCACCGAGGGCCGCTGGCCGAGATCGTGGCCGACGGCGGGCGGCGAGCCATCGCCCGCACGGGGTTGCTGCCCGAAGAAGCCCGCCAGCTCTACACCGCCTGGGGCTACGCCAACCACTGGGACGGGCGCGGCCCGCGCGGCAACCGCGTCACCTATCCTTTCTGGCTGGTAGCCGCATTGATCTGGATGGTCGAGACGCGCGACCCGATGGGCAGCACCCACGGCTATATCCAGAATATGTTCCGCGCCTGCCCGTTCGAGTCGAACGTGCTGACGTGGGAGCAATTGCAGGGCATCGGCCGGCGGCTGTACGGGCGGCCCGAGGCGATGGACCCGCTGAGCAATTACGAAGGCAAGGCCGAGCCGGCCTGGTGGCACCTGCGCCGCTCGATGATTAAGGATAGCCTCCCTCTGTGCGACCGGGTCTATCCTCGCTTGTTCACCACCACTACGCCCGACGGCCTGCCGCGCGCCGGCGGCGTGGAGGGGCCGGATTTCGAGTATCACCTCTTCGCGCTGGCCACGGGGCATGAGATCGGCCCGGAGGGGCTGGAGCGGGCCGCCGAGCGCGCCCTGGCGCTAGAGCGCGCCGAGCAGAGGCGCGATTTCGGGCGCACGCGCGAGATGGAGCGCCCTGTGTTGGACTTTTTCTGCGATACGGACGAGGAATACGTCAACCCGCTGTTGGGCGCCCGGCGCCGCGCCGAGCGCGAGCCGCTCTACGCCCT
>CAZYPJ010000077.1:0-7390 GCA_964649365.1 uncultured Anaerolineales bacterium
TTCCATGTGGGTTTTGATCAGGTTCATCACATTTTCCAGCCCGCCCTCATCTTTTCCAAGACCAGGGTCCAGCTCCATCTGCATAGGAGCCGAGTTACCCCAGCCCGGCTGCACCTCAGCAATCGCCACGGCCATGGCGCTCGGCGCGCCATCCTTACGAAAGCCAGGATCGGGGTTGGCGCCATGTGAGATGGGATCGCCCGCGCGGCGCCCATTGGGCGTGGCGCCGATATCCTTGCCCATCGCGATGGTAAGCGCCCAAGAGAACAAACCAGGGATCATATTAAGGCCGCCAGGAGTGGGCTTGGCCTTGACCGTATCGGTGAACATTTTCACGATGCGCACGGCGTACTCATCGGCCAACGAACCGCCGCTGCCGAATCGGGGAGTGCTCCTCATCATCAAACGGGTGCGTTCGCCGGCGGGGCCGGCCCAATCGTTTTCCAAGTGACGCTGCATTTCAGCCCACGAGAGACGATGCTCCTTTTCGATGCGCTGATCGAGCGCCGCGAACGAATCGGCCACCGTAGCCAAGCCTGCGCCGTCCAAACACATATTGTAGAATTCGACGCCGCCGTGAGAAGCATCCTCTCCTTTTTCGATGGGGCCATAGCTCAGCAAGTCAATCACCAGTTCGGGGAAGACTTGATGCATATGCTCATAATGGAAATCGAGCGACTTGGCAATCGTCTCGACGCCCCGCGCCATGTGCTTTTCAAAGCGCTGCCATAGGTTTGCTACGCTAGGCGGCGTGCTGGCATCGGCAAACATCTCTTTCAGCGCCACCTCGAACACGGCGACAAAGTTGATCTTGACGCAGTCGTTGAGTGTGTACTCGCGGCCCGGAACTGCGAACCAATGGCAGCCAGAATAGGCGCGTTGCCATCCCAATTCGATGGGGTAACCGTTGCGCGCAAAGCCATTGGCCATCTTGTCCACGCCCAAGAACTTGGGAATGCCCGTCTTGTCATCGAACTGGATCTCGACCCCACGACGCAGCAACCCTTCATCTACGTTCGCGCCCACACTAACGCCCACATTGGCAGGGATGCGCAACTGATGAGCGGCTTCAAGCACGAGATACGAAACGCGGTTAGTGGCATCTTGGCCCGTTTCATCAGGACCGCCAAGGTGAATATAAGCTGTATCGCGCAACAGCAAGCAGGCGATGTGAAAAATGGCCTCTTCATCGGTCAATAACCCTGCCGCTTTGTCTTGCTCATAGAAAGGCAAGAGCACCACATCCAGCTTGCCCAGCGAACCACTGCCATTGTACATGCGCGCCATCATTTGATACCAGACGATCCACTGGCAAGCCTCCCGGAAGGTTTGTGGGGCGTCCGTGATCAGGCGCTCGTTCATCTTGGCCATCGTCTCGAGGTTCTCGCGCAGTTGCGCGTTTTCCTCGTCACGAGCCATTACGCGAGCATGGGTTGCCGTGCGCCGTATCCAATTCTGCATACCCAATACGATATCTTCGAGGCCATCATAAAAGTCGGCGCTGCGCGGGGCGTTTATCTGCCGATACTGGCGAATCTTGTCCAGCAAACCGCCCCAACCCAGCCTTAAGCCAATAGTCAAATCTTGGCAAAAGTGTTGTGAGGCGCCAATGCCGGGCGCGAGTTGGTATTTTTTGATATCTTCTAGCAAGTGCGAAAAATCGAAATCAGGATTCCAACCCACCTTGCGGTAGGCGTAAAAGTTGACCATATAGCCGCCCAGCAGCGAAGCCATTGCATCCACATAAGGAGGATGGGCTTCGAGCAGACGACGAAAGTTTTGCCCGGTAGACTTGGGGCCAAAGAACCCGCCGGAGGGATGGTTGCTCACCATCTCTAGACCCTTCAAGCGCACCTCTGTAACGGCGACGCCCGACCCGCTGATAGTTTGCACCACCTCACGATACTCTTCGGGCGGCAAGATCAAAGCCCAGTCATCATAGTTCATTGCGCCGATGGTCGCTTGCTTTTCCCGAGTGTGCGCCATTTTGCGCGCACGCAATACGTCCAATCTCTCTTGATAGGTCAGCTCTTTGACTGTTGCTGCGACGGCCATGACGTTCCTCCAACTCGTGATACACCAAAGGTCTCATGCAAAGCTAAGCTATTTTACTCTCGCGCTGTGTTAGCAGCAAATTAGATATATTCGCCCTATTTTATCTATATCATAAACAACGAACACCTTGACGCATGCTGAACGTCCAAGTATGATGTGGCGACTACCAAGAATGAATATCGTCCGAGATCAGAGCATGGCCAGAGTCAAACTCGCGCTCACAATATGTTACCTCGCTTTTCTATGGACTATGCCCCACGGGTCGGTAGAGGCTGCCAGCCCTACAGTCATCGCAGATTATCCTCTGATCCCTCTGGAAAACCCCGGCTTTGTGAGACTAACCGCCCTCACCTGGCATATAGATCTGCGCTGTTCCGAGGCAGGCTGCGCTGTCTCTTCTGTGCAAACCTATCAACTGCACAACCGCGACCGCATGCAGGGGGCCAAGCTTCGCCTGGGCTTACCAACCAGCGCGCCAACCAAGTCGCCGCCGCGCGTAACAATGGGAAACGCCCAAGGCATCGTGCTGACGCCTAGCGATGGAGAATCCGGGCCAGTTTGGGAAGTCGAATTGAATCAAAATGAGAAAAAGACCCTAGTCGTCTCGGCCGTCTATCAAACGCCGCCCGCCCATTTCCTACAATGGGTGGGTGAATTGCCATCCCTGACTCGATGGGGCGTAGTAGATGGCGTGAGCCTCATTTTTCGGCTCGCCCAAGCCATTACTGACGATGCATTCTCGGTGTTGGAGCCTAAAAGCGTTCAGTTCGATGGCCAGAGTTTGTTATGGGAATACGAAAACATCCAGGAAGCATTGCCGCTACATCAGATAGTGATGCTTTCGCCGAACATCTGGCAACAGTTGAATGAACTTGAAGCTTCCACCTCGTATGAGAACTTGGCCCGCCTTCATTTGGCGATTCAGGAAGAAGCTCGCCAAACGGGTATCTCCTGGCCCGATCACTATGCCGAGATCGTTGCTGCTTTGCAGGCTGCCACTCAAACCGATCCGAGGAACATCCAAGCGCATTCGACCCTAGCCCAGTTATACCGATCTAGAGCCGAGATGATCCCCGAATTGCGCCTAAACTATCTGCTGCTGGCCGCGCAAGAGTTGTTGCATGTCGTGGAGAACCAGCCGCAGAATGCCGAGGCTGCCGAGTCTCTCAGCCGCGCCTACTATGACGCTGCATTAGCTGCCAGCGAGGAGGGAGATCCTGCGGGCGCGTTGGCCTATCTGGAAAAGGCCCAAATCCCGGGGTCGTCGTTTAGTCAGGATCAGGCCACAGTAGAAACATTGACGTTGCGCTGGGCGGAACAACTTGCCGAGCAGGGCCAAGTGACCCAGGCCATGATCAAGCTAGCCGACTCGTTATCGCCGCAGTTTCAAGATGCTTTGATTCGATATGCGCCGCCGTTCGTTTCGGTTCGCACCGAAATCGTGCTATCACCTGCTCGTCGCATGTCGCGTTATCAGTTCCAGCTCTATCCACTGTCGGCTAGCGAAGCTACCAGTCAACTGCAACAGGCCGCCATGCGCGCCCAAGGGGTAGATGGCTGCCAGGTAAATCTAGCGCTAGATGCTAACGCAGCTACTCTAGAATTCGATGTTCATTATCGCTCATTGGCAGAGTTACGCCAACGCACCGCAACGCTTTCGCAGATGTTGGCCGTAGAACCTGGCCTGATTGCCACGCTCGTCGCCGCGCCGTGGCAATCAAGTCCTCAGGTATTGCAGATAGACCAAAAGCCTTGGCGCGACCGCGCCCAATATCGAGAGCGAGTGGACCTTGCATCGGTTAACGCGGCTTGGGACTCGGAAGCGCAATTCATCGGGTGGCGGTTAGTTGAGCTGCAAAATACCACGCCCCAAGACGAGCGTACACAGCTAGAACAGCGCCTAGTAATGATGGTGCTTAGAGAACAACAAGAAGTCTGGGAGTCACTGCCTTCGGCCAGCTATTGGGTATTTCGCATCGAGGACGTGGATACTATACTTGCTGGGAGTTGGCTGCTCGATTGGGGACAGAAGCGCGATCTATCTATTTCGCACGTCAACTACCATTGGGACTTTTGTATCAAGATCGCCTTGATCGTATTGGCGCTTGTCGTCAGCGGGTGGGGTATATTACGATTCCTGCTCACGAAGCGACCCCGCAAATAGGGAACTCGACGATTTGACGCTTCATTTATGGGCCTCCGCAAATCGCCGTGCGCAGCTTTATGCTCGCTTAACCCTCCAAAACCTCTACATCTGATATGATGTGGGCAGAATGATGACCGCCCAAAGCACGGCAATTCCGGCGGACGCAGATGAACGGAGGGTTAACCGATGGTAAAGAACAAGCGACTGCTCACGAGTTTACTGGTAGCGATCGTATTGATCGGGGCGTTGGTCGCGCCTCTGGCCGCATCAGCCGGCAAAATGATCGTTAGAAGCGGCATGATGCTTGTTCCTCGTCACGCTTCCGTGCCATACCGCCTGCAAGTAGGGGAGTTCAGCGTCACCGTTCCAGTGGGCGCACTGCCCAAGGGCGGGCCGGTCATTATCCGTACAATGCAAAGAGATGATTGGTTCCAGGTGGACTTTTTGCCCGAGCGCCAGTTCGCAGCGCCAGTGATGATGGATTTCGGCACAGCCCCTGTGATTTACTACGAACACAACGGCACGCAGGACGAAATCTGGACTAGCGACCTTGATGGCGATGGCCAGGTAGGCGAGATCTACTCGAATCACTTTTCTCGCTACAGCGGCTGGCACTGAGCATACCGGACAATAGAACAAACGCGGCATGGTGTAGTATAACACGCCATGTCGCGTTTATTTTGTGCGCCACGAACTATTCCGCAACAGCCCCCGCTGAGCAGCGCTTTGCATCCTCCCCTTTGCCCAACTTGAGAGCTAGACCATATGCTAAGGCCATCGCTACGGCCGCAGCGCCAAAAATTGGCCCAAATCCCACTATATCGAGCAACCCGCCGGCCAAGGCAGGCAAGAAATAGAGCGGCCCCAGCACAGTGTTTACCAAGCCGTAATAAGTGGGACGATCTTGTTCAGGAGCGATATCATAGAGGTAGCTCACTCCCCCAATGCCATCCGCTGAAGTAGCTAGCCCCTGGATAAAGAACACAGCGCAAAAAAGATAGGCGCCCCATGATGGAATTTGCTGCTCCCAGATCAATGCCATCGCCTGGGGCAACAAGGTAGCGATCACCGGAGCCACTACCCCTAGCGCGCACCCCGCTTTGACGACCCACAAATTGCCGCGCTGCTTGCACTGATTGCCCCAAAAGATATTGGAGAGAATGCGCGAGAAGGTGCTGACGGCAATATAAACGCCGGCGATATGCCCCGGCGCGCCCAATACCTGTGTGGCATAGAGCACATAGAATGGCGAGGCCAATTCCAACCCTGTCGAAGCCGCCTTGACGCCAGTATAGAGCGCATATTGCCGATCCGCCTTGAGCAGCAAAGGGGCGCGCTTGAGTTGTGCAAGCACATCTATCCCTTTGGGCTTGAAAGCCAGGATCGGCTCTCGCACCAGATTCAGCACCACAGTAGCCAGAACAAAAGCTACCCCCGTAGCAGCAATAAGAATGGCATAGTTGTTCGGAAACTGGCTCACCCGCTCATCAAGTACATAGCGCACGATAAACCCCGCCGCAAAACCCGCCAGGCCACCCGCAAGGTTACGCAACGACACGACGGTCGAACGTTCACGCGCAGGCACCATGCGCGCCACGATCTCGGCGCGGGCTACCGCCGAGCTGCCCGCCGCAAAACGAGTAATCAGGAACAACACGAACGAGACCACCAACACCATTTGCGGATTCGTGCGTCCGTAGAAAAAGGCGAGTGCGGCGATGAACAAATAGAACGCAGAGCGTATGATTTCGAGCGCCCGCACGACGGGGATGAACTTGGTGTACCGCTGCATAACCCCCGCGGCTACGAACTGGGGAGCTAGCCAGCCGAAAAAACGCAGCGAAGGCAACAAGCCCACCAAAAAGTTCGATCCACCCAGCTCTTTGATAAAAAGCGTCAGCACCATGCTAGGGTGCGTGAGCGTCATGCCTGCTTCGACAAAAAAACTATTAGCAGTGCCCCAGAAGATATTGCGGCGCACCGTATGCGCCGAGAACTGCTCCGCCGAACTATCAACCGGCAATGCTTTTGTATCTGGTTGCAAAGATAACAGTCCCTTTCTAGCTATCTCGCCCGACTATCAATGCGCCTATCGAGGGGGTTTTCGGCGTTGCTGTGTTGTGCGGTGATCCAATCAATAACTGGCTGTCGCCATAGGATGCTGGTCTCGTATGGCTCGTCATCGTAGAGATAAAAGAGGTACTTTTTGTTGCTGTACAAATAGTCAGTGATCAACACCCGATAGGTCGCCTGAGGGTTCAGGGGTTGGCCGTCTCGCAGTAACACGATCTGGCCGCGTTCGTTGCGCCTCATGCCGCCCAAAACGAATTGCGATCCTGCCTCATCGAGTGCGCGTAGCACTTCTTGCCCTGTTGCGCTGATTTCGACCAGCTCATTATCAAAAGGCAGCACCCCCACGATATCCTCGATGGTAATCTCGCCTGCGGCCAAATCCTGACGGAAACCGCCGGTGTTGCTGATCGCCAGATCGGCGTTTGGGTAGGCCCATAGCCAGCTATCCACCAACAAGTTGTGCATGGCAGGCGAATTCGTCCGCAGGCCAGAGGCGGTGTAACCAATGACCTGCCCCAAGGCCAACTGCACTCGCTCGTTCCACTTGGCAATAGCCTGGGTGATCTGCGGGGCTGGCTTGAGCTTGTCCTGAGCGGTCTTCATCACCAACACATCAACGAGCTGCTGCTCCGTCTTGACCACTTGGCCCGTCTGGGGATCATACGTCAATTTGGCCAGAGCGTAGTCATTCCAATGGGCGCTGCTTACGGCGATGACGCTGTTGCCAATGGTGGTGACGCGCGCCTCGTGGCAATGTCCGCCAGTGAACAGGCTGATCCCCAGATCTTGCACCTCGGACGCCAGCACAAGCAAATCATCGGGGCAGATGTGCGAAAGGACGATCACCACTTGCGCCCCCTTTTGCTTGACCACGGGAACCCAGCGACGCAGAGTTGGCTCATAATCTCCAAAGGTTAGCCCTTGGAGATTGTTAGCGGCAACGACCGTAGGCGTCTCCCGCAGCGCCAGGCCAATGACACCCACATGCAACCCCTGAATCTCGATGATGGCATACGGCTCGACGAAATCGGGCGATTATACCGTACCTTCACGATAAAGGTTGGGTGCCAGAAATGGAAAATTGTGCTGAGCCGCGCGCTGCGGGCTTGGCAGTTG
>CAZYPJ010000077.1:7400-14325 GCA_964649365.1 uncultured Anaerolineales bacterium
CTCTTGGCCGAAATCAAACTCGTGGTTGCCGATAGCTGAGGCGCGATAGCCCATCAGATTCATCACCTCGACCGCCGATTCGCCGCGCACCCAGGTTGAAATAGCCGGCCCTGTCCAACTATCGCCGCCGCTGAGCAAGAGCACATTAGGATTAGCCTCACTGGGATCATATCCCTTTTGCGTCCAGCTCGCCGCACTGTAGGCTGCGCCTCCATAGTAGAAATCCTTATCCTCGACGGGCAACAAATAGCCATGCTCGTCATTGGTCAGGATAATCACCAACTCGCGCGGAGCAGCCGACGACAGCGGAGTCGGTGTGCCCAGTTCCGCTGTCGGTGTAGGTGGATCAAAGGAGATTGTGGGCGTAGCAACAAGCGGCTGGCAGCCAACCAGCAGCGATATGATGATGGATGTAAGGATCAGGACAATGGGCCAAGGTCGTGACATGCTGCTCTATCTGCGCCTTAGCGATTCAGCCATGAGCCGTCCACGGCGATCACCGCGCCGTGACAATAATCCGAAGCGGCAGAGGCCAGATAGACCGCCACGCCTTGCAAATCTTCGGGCGTGCCCCAACGCCCGGCGGGAATGCGCGACATGATCGCCGGGGCGCGATTGGGGTCGGCGGCCAGCGGCGCGGTCAGATCGGTGAGCATGTAGCCGGGAGCAATGGCGTTCACATTGATGTGCTGCGCCGCGAGATCGTTGGCCATCGAGCGAGTAAGGCCCAGGACGCCATGCTTGGAGGCAGTGTACGCAGGCACGGTGATCCCTCCCTGGAAAGAGAGCGCCGAGGCGATGTTGATGATCTTGCCGCCGCCGTGTTCGGCAAAGTAGCGCGCTGTTGCCTGCGAAAGAAACATGATGCTCTTCAGGTTAACCTGGAGCACCATATCCCACTCTTCTTCGGGATATTGCAACGTTGGGCGGCGCGTAGTGGTGCCTGCGGCGTTTACCAGAATGTCGAGCCGCCCCAGGGTTTCGACGGCTTGATCCACCAATCCGTACAATTCAGAGACAGACGCGTGGATCAAGTCACAGGGCAGATGAACAAAGCGTCGGCCCAAAGCAGCGACTTGGGCGGCAGTTTTGTCGCACGCCCCGCGAGAAACGCCCGCAATATCGGCTCCAGCTTCAGCCAAGCCAAGAGCGATCCCTTGGCCCAAACCACGGCTTGCGCCGGTCACCAACGCCACTTTGCCGTCCAACTTGAACTTGTCCAGAATCATCCTGATCCTCCGCTCATAAATAGTCGAAAGACTGCTCAATCGTCGCCAACCGATTCGCATTTATCAACTAGACCAAATCACGAACCCCGGCAAATGCGGACAAGACAGATCGGCGTGATAGGGCAAGATGCGCAAGGCATAGCCATGCAGCCCGCTACGCACGCTATGGATCGCGGCAACAAAGATATAACACCCGCTTTCATCCTGGTCAGTAGGCGTCATGTTCACGATCTCATAATCGGTGATATCTCCTTGCGGGCCAACGCTGCCATGAAACACCTGCACTGACACATCGCCAGGTTGGAGCGCGCCGAGATCAACATGAGCCGAGATACTTGCATCGGTGTTGACGGCTAATTCGTCGCGCGCATCCGACTCGATGGATACGATGCGAACCCGTCCCCAATTCTGCTGGATTTGATCGAGCCAGGCAGCAAGATTCTGAGCCGCCTGGAAATTGTTCTCAACAAGTCTGCCATAACGTTGTGCGGCAGGATAGTAAAAGCCCTCGGCATATTCCTGCAACATGCGGTGGGTGTTAAAGATTGGAGCGATCTCGCGCATCGAGTTCTTGATTTTCGCAATCCAACCTCGCGGCAGCCCATCTTGCGCTCGCTCGTAAAAGAGTGGGATGACATCCTTTTCGAGCAGATCATAGAGCGCCTGGGCTTCGACCTGGTCGCCATAGTTCACATCATCGTAGGTTTCGCCATGGCCAATGCTCCAACCGGTTTCAGGAGTATAACCTTCGCACCACCAACCATCAAAAGTGCTCAAGTTGAGCGCCCCATTGGCGGCGGCCTTCATGCCGCTGGTGCCGCTGGCCTCCAAGCCATGCCGAGGAGTATTGAGCCAGACATCCACACCTTGTACCAAATAGCGACTAAGCGAAACGTCATGATCTTCCAAAAAGATCACGTGGTGACGAAAACGCTCTTGCCGAGCAAAATGGACGATTTGGCGGATGAACTCTTTGCCGGGGTTATCGTGGGGATGAGCCTTGCCGGCAAAAATGATCTGCACGGGGCGATCTGCCTGACTAAGAATGCGGGCCAAGCGCTCGGCATCGGTAAAGAGCAACGAAGCGCGCTTATAGGTAGCGAAACGCCGAGCAAAGCCGATGGTGAGCGCGTCGGGGTGCAGCACTTCGTCAGCTTCGGCGATCTCCTTGGGCGTAGCCCCCTGGCGTTCCAATTGATGACGTAGGCGCTCACGGGCAACTGTGACTAGCCGCTCGCGACGGCGCTCATGAGTACGCCACAGTTCGGCGTCGGGGATGCGATCCACCCGTTGCCAGATGCTGTGATCCGCCGGGTTTTCTAGCCAGCGCGGCCCTAAATAGCGTAGCAACAAGCCGGCCATATCCTGCGACATCCAGGAACGCGTATGCATTCCGTTGGTCACCGAACTGATCGGCACTTGGTCGCGCGGTGTTGATGGCCATAGGTTTTGCCACATGCCACGCGCCACATGTCCGTGCAATTTACTTACCCCATTGGCGCTCGCCGCCAACCGCAGGGCCAAGATAGCCATCGAGAAACTCTCGTCGGGCCGATACGAAGGGGGGCGCCCGAACTGGAGAAACTCCTCGCGGCTCAAGCCTAGCGATTGATAGTAGTTGGTGAAATAATAGTCCATCAGAGAGGGTGGAAAAAGATCAATACCGGCAGGAACTGGCGTATGCGTTGTAAAGATATTCCCCGCTGAGGTGAGAATACGCGCCTCAGCGAAAGGCAAATGCTGGTCGTGCATCACCTTACGGATACGCTCCAAGGCAAGAAACGCTGAGTGCCCCTCGTTCATGTGGCACACAGTCGGTTCGATGCCCAGAGCGCCTAGGGCGCGCATGCCGCCGATTCCCAGCATTATCTCTTGGCGAATGCGCATATCCAGGTCGCCGCCATATAGCCGGTCAGTGATGTCGCGGTCGTCAGGCCGGTTGACTTCGAGGTTGGTATCGAGCAGATAAAGAGGCACGCGCCCCACCTGCGCGCGCCAAACTTGGGCGATCACATTGCGGCCAGGATATTCGACTTCGACCGTGACCGGCTTGCCATCGGCCCCGCGCTCCAGTTGGATAGGCATGTTATGGAAATCGTTGATGGGATACGATTCTTGCTGCCAGCCATCGGCGTTCAAGTATTGTCGGAAATAACCCTCTTGATACAGTAATCCCACGCCTACTAATGGCAACCCCAGATCACTGGCAGATTTGAGATGATCGCCCGACAATATTCCCAGGCCTCCCGAGTAGATAGGCATACATTCTGTGATGCCGAACTCGGCAGAAAAATAGGCAATCTTGAGATTAGGATAGGTCGGCGCATATTCTTTGGCAAACCAGGTGTCAGCGCTGCTCATATAGCGATTATAGGCTTGGTAAACGCGCATCATTTGCGACATAAAGCCTTCGTCGTTAGCGGCTTCTTCCAGACGATCTTGTGGGATACTGCCCAGAATCAGAACGGGATTGTGACCCAACTCCTCCCACAAATCGCCGCCTAGCCGCCGGAACAAATCTACGGCGTCGAGGTTCCAGGTCCACCATAGGTTATAAGCAAGATCACGCAGCGGGGCCAAACGCGGGGGTAGGGACGGCACAACGATAAACATTCGGTAGGGGCGCAACATAAATCACTACTCCTTCATGCCACTCAGAGGAAATGCTCCCCTGATCGAACACAGTATTGACAGGGATCATTATAGTGTAGCAGAGCCTGATCGCCAACCAGCCAACATTACCCGGCGTAGCAATAGATGCACCGATGGCACGACGCCCAATGCCCATAACTCCCAACATCAAAGTAAGCTGCACATCCACATCCTGCGCGGCTCCCCCGATGAGCGGCGCCACCCGGGTCGCGGCCCGATAGCATCACGAACCAAGCATAGTCGCCACAGGCGGCGCGACCTAACCCGGGCGCCTGCGCTGCAAGGTCGGCGCTCTCGGCGCAGCAGGAGAGCGCAAGGCCAGCTTCTGCAGCAAGCCTCACCAACTCGCAGGCGACATTTAGCTTCCAAGCAGCGTCATACCCCGGCATACCTTTGGCCCAACCTGGGAGTAGGGCGGCGAGGCGCCGATCCACCCGCGCATAGCGACCTGGCGGCGCAATAAAGTTGATGACGCCCCGCGTAACGCCAGAATCAACCGTTTGATGCGCCAAGTCGCGAAAGCGGGAAGGATCGTGGACAGTGGGGATGATCGGGTCATAGCGCCATTTGATATGCTCCGGCCCGCCGAGAAGCGCGGCCAGACGAGCGACGTAGCGCAGACCATCGCTGGGCGTGCGCGGCTCCCAAACCGTCCCCGCCAAGCCGGTGACGGTGATTTGCGCTGTGAGGGTTGTTCCTGCGTCTCGCAGGCTACACAGCAGCGCCCCACCCAAACTCAAAGACCCTTCGATGTCTTTGGTCCAGAGCTGCACCACCCAAGGCGCTCCATACGTCTCGACCACCGCGCGCAGATTTGTCCACACTTGAGGCGTACAGGCAGGGTCGGTGCGCCGTGTAATGTCAATGTAGGTGGCGTCGCCGACCAGCCTCTGATAGCGTTCGTAATCCTCCAAACGAAAGAATAGCCCCACTACGCCCCCTGTTGCGATACGATCTGACCGTTCAACATCACCATGCGGAGAGCAAGACTGGCCCGGTCGAGGATCAGGATATCAGCCAAGCGCCCGGGGGCCAGGCAACCTACGCGATCATCCATCCCGAGTATACGCGCCGGCGTGAGGGTGGCCATTTGCAGCGCATCGCCCAGTGCAAGACCTACTACCAGAACGACGTGCTGCAAACATTGAAGCATAGTGCTAATCGAGCCGGCAAAAGCCGAACGATCAGGTAAAATGGCTACGCCGCCGCCCTCTTCGACGAGCGCGGTAAGGCCGGCTACCTCGTATTCACCCGGCCCCATACCTGAAGCGCGCATAGCGTCACTCACCAGACAAAGCTTTTCGACGCCCTTCATCCGGTAGGCCATTTTCATCAGGCTGGTGGGCAAATGGTAACCGTCGGCAATGATCTCGCCCGTTAACCCATCTTCCACCAGTGCCGCCTCCAGCATACCGGCATGCCGTTTAGGGCCGATGCGTCGTACAGTGGACATGCCGCTCCACAAATGGGTGATATGGCGCAGGCCCATTTGCATGGCTCGGCAGACTTGATCGTAGAGCGCATCTGAATGGCCGCCGCACACTAACACCCCGCATCGGCTGAGGTGAGCGATGATGTCGAGCGCCCCCTCTCGCTCAGGAGCGATGGTCAGGCGTTTGATCTGGCCTACATAGCTGTAAAGCCGCTCTCGCTCTTCAACGTTCGGCATACGCAACAATTCGGGCGCGTGGCTGCCGCGTTGCGCGGGCGAAAAGAATGGCCCTTCCATATGGATGCCCAGCGGCCGGGACTCATCTGGGCGCGGTCGCGCCATCACCTGACCAATACAATCGAAAGCCTGCCAGATGCGTTCCAGCGGGGCGCTAGCCGTGGTGGGCATGAAGCTAGTCGTCCCGGCGCGCAAGTGTCGGCGCGCCACAGTGCGCACAGCTTCCACTGTTCCATCGGTGCAATCGGCGCCGTCGCCGCCGTGCAGATGGATATCGACCAATCCTGGGCAGATGATCTGCCCGTCTACGTCGAATCGTTTCGCGCTCTCTGGAATACCCACCTGCTGCGCCGAGCCGACGGCGATGATGCGCTCATCTTCGATCAGCACAACGCCGTCCGGGATTAAGCGCGTCGGCGTGTAAACCACCCCATTGAACAGTGCTTGCATCATTATCCTCTGCGAGAATCATTGAATAAGCAGAGCCGTCTCAACGACGGCCCTGCGCCAAGCACGTAGACAATCGGTTAGTGCTCGTGATCGTGCTCTTGAGCTTGGGCTATCATATCTTGGAGCATTTTGTCCACCTCTTCGGCGCTCATCAATCCTGCAGCTTGTAGCACTCGCGCCACAAACAGTGGTTCGGGCACGGCCCCCTCGACGACGACCGTTTCATTGATCACTGTGCGGGGCACGCCTTGCACACTATATTTGTTCGCCAGTTGAGGGAACTCGATGGCCTCGACCATATCGGCTTTGATCAAATCACTTGCTATAGCCAGACTGTGACCCAAGCGCACCGCAGCAGGGCAATACGGGCAGGTTGGGGTGATGAACACTTGAATGTGCACTGGCTCTTTGATCGCCGCGACCAGTTCCAGCGTTTGCGGCAAGAGCGTTGGCGCGCCCCGCGATACATCCATGATATCCTCGATCAGCGAAGTAAACTCATAGCCCGAGGGGATGCCGTAAAAGCGGATGCCATAATCTTTTTCGCCCATCACCACCGTAGCTGGTATCTTGTCAATACCGTATCGCTCGGCAACCTCTTTATCGGTCACAAAATTGTAGATTTCGAGTTCGATCTTGTCGGATAGTTCAGATACTTCCTTCAACACTTGCTCAGTTTCTTTGCAAAATTGACAGGCGATGGTCTGTGTGAAATAGAGCAACTTGACAGGCGCGACCATGTTTTTGGCCAGATGCTCTTGCAAGAATTTGCGATCTTTGTCACTCAATAGCGCCATCGGGAACCTCCTTTGCAAGTAATCGGATCTCGACGCAGAGGGGCATCGAGCCTTCCGATAGATCACTCTTCAATTGCCGCTTTCTGAGTGTTGATCTCGCGGATGAGTTTGGGATCAAACTTGGGACG
>CAZYPJ010000078.1:0-14168 GCA_964649365.1 uncultured Anaerolineales bacterium
ACTTTGTGTGACGCGCCTTACATTGCAGCTTGGGATATAGACAAGCCATCATCTTGTGGATTTCAGGACATTGCGACAGCTTCCAAGCCTTGGAATACTATCATTGCACTTTGCGGAGCACCGAGACTGCAATGTTATCGGCGTGGTCGCTGATGCGTTCCAGGTTACGAATCGTCTCTACAAACAATACATCTGCCTCTGGATCGCACACCCCCAGTCTGACGCGCTTCAGATGCCCTTCTCGTACGCTCAGCGCGAGATGATCCATCTCATCCTCTAGCCGCAGCGCCTGCTTGGCCAGCTCAACGTCGCTGGCGCGAAAGGCGCCCATCGCAGTCTTGAGCGAGAGATGCGCTTGGTCAAAGAGACGCCCAAGGTCCACGGTCGCCTCGTTTGAGAAAGGCACCTCGTGATAGATGCAATCCTGGGTAGCCTCGGCCAGGTTTTCGGCGTGATCCGCCACACGTTCCAAATCCACATTGACGCCTTTGAGCTGGAAGCAGCGTCTGCGCTCCAGCGAATCAATGCCTCCCTCCAAGATAACGCTGTCCACAAAGCGCTCGATGGCGTCGCACAGCGGGTCGCAAAACTCGCGCTCCAGGTTCAGAACCTCTTGTGCCGTATGTTCCTCCCGATTGATAAGGGCCTGTCGGCTCATCTCCAGCATCCGAAGCGCTGTCGCGCCCATACGATCCAACTCTAGACTGGCCTGCCGAATGGCGACTGACGACACGCCACGCGCTTGATCGTCAATGAACTGCGTGACTTTGGCTTGCTCCTCCTCCACCTTGTCGGGCACGAGCAGTCGAGTAAACGCCGTCAACGGCTTGATAAACGGCAACAGAATCAAACTAACGACAACGTTAAATACCGTGTGGGCATTCGCGATTTGGCGCGCCAGATCGGTCGAGGTGCGTTGCAACAGCTCAGCATAGGGAGTGATGAACGGCAGAAAAAGCAATACCCCTATCACATTGATCGTGATCTGCGCGGCAGAGGCGCGACGCCCAGCGGGAGAGCTACGCAGCGACGCCAGGAAACCAGTAATGCACGAGCCGATGTTAGCGCCATAGATGAACCCGATGGCCGCCGGCAGGGTAATCACCCCGCCAGCGCCCATGGCAATCAGCAGCCCGGTAGTGGCGGTGCTAGACTGAATGATGCTAGTCAGAACGACGCCGGCCAACACGCCCAAGAGTGGTGTATGCCCCATGGACGCCAGCCATGCGGCTGCCGTAGGGTGCGCCGCTAGAGGCTTGACGGTCTCCGCCATGAACTCGCGGCCCATAAACATCAGGCCAAAGCCCATCAAAATCTGACCATAACGCTGCATACGGCGCTCTTGGCTGAATTCAAGTAACATGAAACCAACAGCCACCGCCACAAAGCGCACATTGCCAATATTAAAAGCGACGAGCTGCCCTGTGATAGTGGTGCCGATCTCTTGGCCCAGCATCACGCCGACGGCATTCTCTAAAGGCAGCAATCGCGCATTGATCAGCCCGATCATCGTCACCATCAGCAAACCGCTCGACTGGACCAGCGCTGTCGCCACGGCCCCAAAGGTGGCCCCCTTGATTGGGTGGCTGGTAGCTTTGTCTAGCCACTGCTGGATCTTGCCGCCGGCAAGCTGTTCCATACCTTGACTAAGCATCTTGACGCCGAACAGGAACAGCGCCAGTCCCCCAAGGACTGTCAGCAACTCCAGCATATGCCCCCTCTTTGTTCTCAGTTTAGCCCATCAGTGCTACGGCTGCGCCCCACATCCGTCGGGCAACACGCTGCGCCAACAAGCGAATGGCAGACCATGAGCGCCTCGTCCGCTGCACAACGTTGGCCGCCTACCCCCACAACTGCCATGATACTCAAGGCTTGTCTAGAAGCAAAATCACTCAACAGGCTCGCCCATCGCACATTTCAAGCCTATTCCTGATTGACGCCAGACCGCCAATCCTCTACACTCTGGCCTAACAAGCCATTCATGGATTGCTGCACTAGCATCTGTCGCTGGGGAGGATGAGATCATGGTTGAAAAGATCAGCGGGTTGATTGAGCGCGAGTTCCGGCCCGACCAGATGGAGAAAATGACCCGGCATATTGCTGCCATCGAAAAGACCTTTTGCTACGCTCGCTTTGCTGAATCGGCGCACTACTGCTACGAGCAGATGCAGGCCGCGGGCCTCCGCGATCTGCGGTTGACCGAGTTATCCGCTGACGGTGAGACAGCCTATCTCGATTTTATTATGCCCCAGGCGTGGGATGCAACCGACGCCGAATTGGCAATCATCGAGTCAGACGGCAGCGCGACGCCGCTGCTCGACTATCGTAAAATGCCGTTGTCGTTGGCCAACCGCTGCGCGCCGACTCCTCAAGGTGGCCTGATCGCTGAGGTGATCACCGCCACGCAGCTTCACCAAGCGAACGATGCGACGGGCAAACTTGTCTATACCGAGGGTGGACATCCATCGAGCCTGCGCGCTGAGGCGGCAGCCAAAGGCGCGATCGGCCTGATCTCGGATCGGTTGCCAGCCAAGGATATCGCGCCCGACGAAACTTATTGGATCAATGGCTGGTGCGGGCCAGGCTGGTACCAATCCAAGCAAGATCCCTCGTTGACTTGCTTTTCCATTTCGCCCACGATGGGCAAACGGTTGAGTGAGCGATTGGCCCAAGGGGCGGTGCGCGTGCAAGCGCGCGCCGATACGCGCCTCTATGATGGCGCGATCTATACCGTAGAAGGGTTGATTCCCGGCCAAAGCGAACGCGAGATCGTATTACTGGCGCACATCTATGAGCCGTTCCCTGGCGACGACGCCATCGGCGCAGCAGCGTTGATCGAGATCGCCCGCACGCTCACTGCGCTGATCGCCCGGGGTGAATTACCCACCCCTCGTCTGGGCATCCGCTTCCTCATCGGGATGGAGCGCTACGGCTTTGCCGAGTACTGGCAACGCAAAGAGGCGCGTCAGCGCGCCGTACTAGGCATCAGCATGGACGCCATTGGCCTCTCGCCGGCGATGACGAAAGACGCCATCGAAGTGCGCTTCAGTCCGGCGAGTATGCCTTTCTGGGGCGACCTGCTATTGTGGGAGATGGCTCGCAAAATACTGGCCGGGTATCCGCTGGCCTCAGCGGCGGGCAATTTGTCGGATGACACCTTCTTCTCTGACAGCACCATCGGCGTGCCCAGCCAGTGGGTATGGACGCGGGTGGGGCATACCCACCATTCTTCGCTTTGGTTTTATGAAGAGGCCAATGATTGGCCATTGGGCGCAGCCATCGCCCGACTGATCGCCGGATACGTGGCCGATATGGCAACCGCCGGTGCAAAAGACGTCAAGCGATATTGCGACGTTGTACATCGCGGCGTCGCCGAGGACATTCAAGAAGCCAAAGTGCGTTGGGCCGAGAAGGTAAGGGCGGGGCAGATGAGCACAGCGCAAGCCCAGCGACAAGCCCGTTTTCTACTCGAATGGGAGCAGGGCCGCATCCGTTCGCTGGGTACCATGTTCCCACAAAGCGACGTTGCGCAGCTTGAGGAACAATTAATCACGCTAGGGAAAGCGGCTTTCTCCGATCTTGCAGATTCTGTCGCCGCATCTACAGACGAGCCGCTCAGCCCGACAGCGGAAAAGGCGAAGGAAATGATCCTGCCTCGCCGCTCGCTGGGTATGCCCTTCTCGCAAGCGCGCATCCCCCTCGCCGAGCGGATGGCAGGAGATTATGAACAGGCGCTGAACTGGGCTGATAGCAATCGCAGTTTATACGAGATCGCCGTTCAGACGCAATGCGAGACAGGCCAGATCATTGACGATGCTTGGCTCGCGCGATTTATGGATTATTGCCAGTTGATGGCCCGCTACGGCTACCTTGCCATCACCGAGGCAGATTAGCAGCTTGTCTCCGACCTCGAAAGGCGCAGGACATCGTTTACGCGGCCTGGGGCCATCGGGTTATACTGGTGGTGTAGCATTGAATTGCAAGATTCAATCTCGCAGTCATATCCGGACGAGGGAGTTGATGACTGATCGGCTTGGCTTCTCGGATATCAAATCGCGCCTGACCACGCAATGTATCGGCCAATATCTGGAAGTGCACGACGAACTAGACTCGACCAACACACGCGCCGTGGCATTGGCTCGCCAGGGCGCGCCCGATGGCGCGTTGATCTTGGCCGAGAGCCAGAGTCAAGGGCGCGGACGATTGGGGCGGCGCTGGCACGCTCCAGCCGGCAGTTCGCTGTTGATGTCGCTGATATTGCGCCCCGAACTCGCGCCCATGCAGGCCCAACGCGTTACCATGATTTGCTCACTGGCAATGGTAGAAGCCATCGCGAATGTGACTGACCTGCCCGCGCAGGTGAAATGGCCTAACGATATCGTGTTGCGCGGGAAAAAGTTGGGCGGCATGTTGACCGAATTGGGCGCGCGCGGCGAGCGGCTGGATTATGTAGTCGTGGGTCTGGGGCTGAATGTGAACCTGGATACCGCGTCATTGACCGAGACGATGACGCCCCCCACCAGTCTCTCAGAAGAACTAGGGGTGTCGGCGTCGCGTCTTGATTTGCTAATAGCCTGGCTAACAAGAGTCGAGGTCCATTATATGCGACTGCGCGCCGGTTGGTCGCCGCGCGTGGCATGGCGCGACTGCCTAGCAACCCTGGGGCAGGCGGTCCGCATCGGCGCTCACGAGGAAGTAATCGAAGGTGTAGCAGAAGATGTGGACGACGATGGCGCGTTGCTCGTGCGAGTCGCGTCTGGGAATTTGAGGCAGGTGTTGGTCGGCGACGTAACGCTACGAGGTCACATAACGAGATATGAATAATCATAATTCAAGGGTTAATTTTCATGATCTTTATATTGACAAAAACAAGTATCTATGGTATTCTAATCATGAGAGAAGGCGATGCCTTTTCTCGCCACTGAGAGAGGGAGCGATGGTACGATGTCAAATCCTGTAGTGGCGCGCTGCCCCGCCTGTGGCGAACCGCTCGAAGTAACGCGGCTCATCTGCCGAAGTTGCGACACAACTATCGAAGGCCATTTCAGTTTGGGGCGTTTTCACCGGCTCACACCCGAGCAATTGTTCTTTGTTGAGACCTTTGTACGTTGCGAGGGCAAAATCAACAGCGTGGGCGAAGAACTAGGCATTTCATACCCTACCGTGCGCAGCCGATTGAACGATGTGATTCGCGCGTTGGGCTATGAGGTTCGCGAAGAAGCCGCGCTCTCTGCCGATCAGCGCAAAGCGATCTTGGAGCAGCTTGCCGCTGGAGAGATTACCCCCGAAGAAGCTGTCAAATTGCTCAAGAAGTAATATGACCCTTACATTGCGCAGTCTCGACAAGTCCATTGCGGCAGACCCGCATATCGCGCCGTTTCGCGCCAGCCGTGATCTCGGCGAATTGGCGACGCTCATCGAAGTCGCTTTTGGCCAAGAGTTGGATGCTTCGGGGAGCAACATTGTCCGCGACATGCGCCAGATGGCTTTGTGGGGACCGCTGGCCGGCCTAGCCCAATTTGGCGCTCCCTTGTTTGCGGGCTACGTTTGGCTCGAAAATGGTCGGCTGGTCGGCAATGTGAGCCTTACTCAAGAGCAAAACGACCCGCGCACGTGGGTAATCAGCAATGTAGCTGTCTTTCCCGAATATCGAGGGCGCGGCATCGCGGGACAGTTGTTGGATACGACGATTGCCTATGTGCGCAGCGCCCAAGGTCAACGTATTCTCTTGCAAGTGCGCTCGGATAATCCTCCCGCATTGACCCTGTATCGGCAGCGAGGCTTTGTAACGTATGATGTCATTCATGAACTTGGCTTACCCCCACAGGATTGGCCTGTCGCCATCGGCGACTACCCAACCTCGCTGCGCCATGTGCGCGCTCGCGATGCGCATAGTCTCTACGCTGTGGTCATGGCTAGTGTACCTCACGCGACGCTCATCAGACGGCCCATCTATGCCGAGCAATTTCGTCGGGGGCTGACATGGCAAATCGGACAGTACTGGCAGCTAGCTATGGGCGGGCCGCAGCGCTACGAATTGGTTGGCGAAGCTTCGGGCGAAATCGTGGCTTATGGCGGCGTCACGGCGCGATTGCTCAGCGGCCCCTACACTCTGGATATCTATGTGTTGCCAGAACGTCGAGGGACATGGGAATTGTCTCTGGCAAGTCAGTTGATCGAGATGGTCGCTGAACTACCCCATCATCGCCTACAAGCCCATCTCTCGGCCTCACATCCCGAGGCCATTGACGCTTTGCGAAAACTCGGTTTTCAAACCCAGCGCGTCCTGGACCAGATGTCGCTGGATTTGGTCTAGCCCCCACGTGGGTTGTTCCCCATGTCTGAAGCGCCGGCGCGTAGCATGCAACGCATCGGCCAGCAATGTCACTAGAAGGAGTTCATGATGAGCACGCAAGAAGAGCGGTTGCAGATACTCAAAATGGTACAGAATGGCCAGATCACAGCAGATGAGGCCGCCAAATTGTTGGAGGCCATTGACCAAGCCAGCGCTAGAGATCAGTCTGAGATCGGCGGCCAGCCCCCAAAATGGTTTCGGGTGCGGGTCACCGATATGCAATCGGGCAAGGTCAAGGTGAACGTCAATATCCCGATGGGGCTGGTCAATGTGGGTATGCGTATGGGGGCCAAGTTCGCCCCTGATATGGCCGGCATTGACGTAGATCAAATGGTCAAAGCGATCAAAGAAGGCGCTCACGGCAAGATCATTGATGTCGAGGATCAGCAAGACAATGAGCGCGTTGAAATCTATGTGGAGTAACACCATGAGCGCAGAAACACAGACCTATGACATCAAAGGGAAAGGCTTAGTCGTGGTCGAGGCCACGTCGGGCAACGTTGAAGTCAAGGGATGGGACAAGCCCCAAGTCGCCATCGAGACCTCGCGTGGTTCTGCTCAAGTGCGCGAGGAGGAATCTACATTGCGTATCCGTTCGGGGCTGTCGGGTTCGGAAGATATCGAGCTGCGCGTGCCTCACCAGTGCGACCTCACCTTGTACTTGGTCAGCGGCGACGCCAAGCTCAAAGGCATCGCCGGCAAGATTGACGTGCAGAGCATGTCGGGTGACATCAAAGCCGAAAAGGTATCAGGGGCGGTCAAAGCACACAGCATCTCGGGCGATATCATCTTGCGCGAATCCGCCCTGCACAACCTGGCGGTGGACACTGTGAGCGGTGATTGCGTCATCGAATCGGCGCTGGATGTAGAGGGTAGTTATCGCAGCAGCAGCGTCAGCGGTGATATCCGTCTGCTCATTCCAGAGGATCAGCGTTGCACAGCGCATATGCAGTCGCTATCGGGCGAGTTCAAGTGCAGCTTGCCGCATCAAGTGGAGCAGCAAGGCTGGGGGAAACTGACCGCTCAGATCAATGGCGGAGGCGTAGAAATCTATGTTCGCTCGGCCAGCGGCAGCCTGTCCATCAAGGCCGCGGAAAAAGTCGCCGAGTCCGCCGCCCCAGAACCCTTCCAGTCGCCGCCCCAACCTGAACCAGCCGAGCCGTTCGCCGGTGAACGCTCTACCAAGCCGCTGGCAGAGACGCCGCCCCCGGCCCCGACGCACGAACCTTTCAGTCTTGGCGAGAGTGGAACGGCTGAAAGCGCTCCCCAGAACACAGCGCAGCGCCGCATGGAGATTCTCAAAGCCATCGAAGAAGGACGTTTGAGCGTCGGCGAGGGATTAGCGCGCCTGCGAGAGTTGGAATAGCGCACCTTGCGGTTCGACCTCGCAGTTGTGGAAACACTCGCCCGCCGCGACCCTTGATCGCGGCGGGCGAGTTCGTCAAGATAGGGCTTTTGAGGTAGCCTAAGCCTCCGCAGGCGCAAGCTCACGGCTGCGCAACTCGCGGAAGGTCAACGTCCACACCGTAGATTGGAACGTTAGATAGACGCCTCCTAGCACAATACTGACCAAGATGAACACCAACGCAAAAGGTATCGCCGATAGGATTGCTGCGGGCGCCGACTCGGTGATCCCCCAGATAGCAAACGCTGGACCGACCATCGCCACTACGCCGAGCAGCGTAAAAGGCACCAGAACGATCCCCAGGGCAAGATTGATGCCCACCATCAACAACCACATCAGCAACGATTCGCGCATCCTTTGGCGCAGCATCCTGAAGCCTGTACCCAGCGACTCGAACACGCCCTTCTTGTTCAGCACGCAATCGCGGAAGGCATACTCGCGAACCAGTGTCGTGATGGCGGACACAGCCACGAGGATGAGTACGAAAAGTATCAGCGCGCCCATCCCCAGCCCCACGCCCAGGATGATCCCAAGGGCAGGGCTACGACCGCTTTCCGACAAAAAGGCAATAACCCCGGTAACCAGCAACCCTGCCACGATGCCGATCAGTATCAAAACACCGATAATGATCAGGATTCCAATACCGATTAGCAGATCCATCGCAAATAGGCGCAAGAAGCGACTCCAGCCGGTTTTCAAGCCCGATTTGAACCGCGTACGCTCGGTCTCTTCTACCTCAGCGACCATGCCGATCATGGCACCAAAGCTGGTATAGCGCACGATGATACCCAAGATCGCCATCACCAGCGCAACGGCCAGCAACAGGAACACCAGGCCGAGAATGATCGCGCCCACAGTCTCCCAGTTCACATCTGGCGGGCGAAATTGCCCCCACGGGCCAAAGGACGGAGATTGCCAATGTTCCATATCCTGCTTGTTGAACGAATACTGAAAGAGGTTGTTGCCCGCGCCCGATCCACCACCGCCGCCCCCTGCTCCAAACAGCGTAGCGGCAATCCCAAAGATCCACAGCACCTTGTTTCGCCAAGTAATCTCTAGCGAGCGTTTGATGATCCTTCCATAATCCATAGATCAATGTCCTCCATTCTGATCCGAGCGACCCGACCCATGCCGGCATGTCGCCCAAAGTCCATAGAACACCACAACTATTCCCAAGAACAACATCAGAGCCGCCCAAAGCATCCCAAACAAGACCGTCTCTTGCCCCACAGGAGAAAGAGCACCCCACGAGCGCGCTGCCTGCTGGCTCGATTGATTGATCCAGGCGCCGAGCGACTGCCCCAACAGAGGGGACGACAGTATATTGGCAAGATGCTGCGACATCAGTGGGCCAAGCCGTGGAAGCACTCCCAGAATCGTCAGATCATAAGCTGTGGAGATAAGCGATATGAGCAGGCGCAACAGCGCGCCCAAAGTGGCCAAGAGAAATGGGGGCAGGTATTCCAACAATGGCCACGTTTCGCGCCGAGCTTGCGGCAGCTTGGCAGCGAGACCAGCCCAAAACTCGCCTTCGGGCCGAAAAGCGGTCAATGCCGGGCGAGTCTCGTAGATACGCTTGCTCAGTCGCTTCCACTCGGCCAGCCTCGCCTGGCAAGCCTGGCAAGCCCTCAGATGCGCCTGAAACGACTGCGACGCATCGTCTCTCAACTCACCGTCCAAATAGGCATTCAATTGCATGTCGTCAGGATGCCGCATATCGCCTTACTCCAAGATTTCCAAGGGACACAGCTTGCGCAGCGCCTGCCGCGCATAATTGAGCCGCGACATCACCGTACCGATAGGGATCTGCAATGCCTCGGCGATCTCTTTGTATGAGAGCTGCTCGTATTCGCGTAGAATTAGTGTGGCGCGGATAGCCAGCGGCAAGGACTCGATGGCCATCCTCAGACATCGCTGTTGATCGTTTCGCAGCACAGTCTCTTCCAATGGATCTTGGGACTCATGCCAGCTTTCGAGCGGAACTTCATCGGGCTGGCGACGCAACGCATCGAGCGCTGTGTTGACAGTGATACGATAAAGCCAGCTTGCGAATGCCTCTGGGCCATGAAAGCCGGGCAGATGGCGCCAAACTTTGATGAACACCTCTTGCGCGATGTCATCCGCTTCTTGAA
This sequence comes from uncultured Anaerolineales bacterium, assembly GCA_964649365.1. GTDB lineage: Bacteria > Chloroflexota > Anaerolineae > UBA1429 > UBA1429 > CAZYPJ01. The sequence continues at coordinate 9,893 of CAZYPJ010000078.1, forward strand.
TTGAGCCCACGATACCCTGCGCTGTGCGGAGGACGCGCTCGCGGTGTTTGCTGACCAGTTGCGCCAAGGCGCCCAGATTGCCCGCTGCGGCTTGTCGCACCAGCTCGGCCTCGCGCGCGCGCCCTTCACTCATGTTCGCCCTCTCTATTCACTAGACGCCGAGAGACCGCTGCTTATTCGGTACGGACCGATCTTGCCATTATGTCGTATCATATCTACGCTCCAAGGTGGATCAAGTTTCGCCGCTGCACGTCGCTATGATATAATGAACACCCGACTGGCAAAAGCTCGTCGCAAAGGGATGAATCATGACCACAAACATGACAGACTCGGCTGGTGTTATTGGGAGCGATCCAGCGGCGGCGGAATATGGCCGGCCCATTGAGCGCGAGGTCGTTTTGCCAGTTTCGCGCGCTACTTTTCAATACTGGCAAGATGTGCTGCGCAAACGTTCGGCGGAAGTAGTGCTTGTATTGCGACGGCCTAATGGCCGCTACTTGGTACACACCAAAGCGTTCTACCCCCAAGGGGCCTATCGCTTGCTATCAGGGGGCGTCAAAGCTGGCGAGGATCTCATCGCGGCGGTGCGCCGCGAGGCGTTTGAGGAAACGAGCCTTCAGATTAATGTCGAGCGCTTTTTGGCGACTGTGCGTTATCGTTTTGCTTGGCAAGGGCAAGAATTGCCCTTCACATCCTATCTCTTGCTAGTGACCGAAGAGAGCGGTGTTTTGCAGTGTAACGACCACGACGAGGCAATCAGCGACTATCGTGAAGTAACGCTGGCCGATGTGGGTGCGCTGGCCGACGAGTTGGAAGCGCTCCCCGCCGATTGGCGAGACTGGGGACGTTTTCGCGCGGTGTGCCATCGCCTGGCAGTAGAGACTCTAGCTCAACCATCCCGGTAATGCTAATGGCTGAACGATGAGGTAGGTAGTGAATCGCATATTCGATAGCGAACTCGAAGGATTAGAATAGCATGTATGATGTGATCGTCATCGGCGCCGGCCATGCGGGTTGTGAAGCCGCCCTGGCCTCGGCGCATATGGGGCGGCGCACGCTGCTCTTGACCATGAATCTTGATCTGATAGCGCAAATGCCCTGCAACCCCAGCATCGGCGGGCCGGCCAAAGGCCATCTGGTGCGCGAAATAGACGCCCTCGGCGGCGAAATGGGGCGCGCTACCGACCGCACGCTCATTCAAATCCGCATGTTGAATAGCTCCAAAGGTCCCGCCGTGCAAGCCCTCCGCGCCCAAGCCGACAAACGCCTTTATTCCCTGGCTATGAAGCATACGCTGGAGAGCACTTCCAACCTGTCGCTCAAACAAGGCCGGGTAGAGGAATTGCTAGTGCACGGCGATTGTATCTCAGGCGTGCGGGTAGATCGCGGCGAGGTGTTCGAGAGTCGCGCCGTAGTGATCGCCAGCGGTACGTTCTTGAACGGACGTATCCTGAGCGGCGAGTATTCCACACCCGCCGGGCGCGCCGGGGAATTCCCCGCCCAGGGTCTATCGCGCTCGCTGCGCGAATTGGGCTTTACCTTGGGCCGCCTGCAGACCAACACACCCCCTCGTGTGGATGCGCGAACGATTCACTTTGAGCTGACGAATCCACAATACGGCAGCGATACGCCGCTCTATTTCTCGTTTGTCGGCGCGCCCAATAACGTATTGATGCTGCCGCCCAATCCGGTATATCCGGTCGCGCATCAAACGTCCTGGCGGCCGCAACTACCCTGCTATCTGATCCGCACCAACAATGAGACGCATCGTATCATCCGCGATAATCTACACCGCTCGCCCATCGCGCCGGGGAAACTAGAAGCCAGCGGCCCGCGTTATTGCCCCTCCATTGAAGACAAGGTCGTGCGTTTCGCCGACAAGGACTCGCACCAATTCTTCTTGGAACCGGAGGGATGGGCTACCGGCGAGGTCTATGTGCAAGGGTGCTTTACGGGGTTGCCGTTCGATGTGCAACTGGATCTGCTACACACCATTCCCGCTCTGGCCGAAGTCGAGATCATGCGGCCTGGCTACGCCATCGAATACGATTACGTGCCATCGTGGCAGCTTACTTCCTCTTTGGAAACGCGCCGCATTCACGGCCTGTTCCATGCCGGGCAGATCAACGGCACATCGGGTTACGAAGAAGCGGCGGCGCAGGGTCTGCTCGCGGGGATCAATGCGGCATTGTATGTGCGCGACGAACCGCCTTTGGAGCTACGCCGCGACCAGGCTTACCTGGGCGTGCTGGTGGATGACCTCATCACCAAAGAGATCACCGAGCCATATCGTATGCTCACCTCGCGAGCCGAGTACCGCTTGTTGCTGCGCCAGGATAACGCCGACCTGCGCCTGACGCCTTTGGCGCATCGTTTGGGGCTGGTATCCGACGAGCGCTACAACGCTACATTAACGCGCCAAGCACTGGTTGCGGATGAGATTGCGCGGCTCAAGAGCACGACTTTGCACCCCACAGCGGACGCAAGGGATCTGTTCGCCGCCTATGGCCTGGAGCCAATCCAAGCGCCTGTCTCGGCTTTTCAATGGCTCAAGCGTCCGGGCGCGCGCTACGAGATCATCCAAGCCCTGGCCCCCCGTGCAGCGGCGCTCGATCCAGAGATTGCCGAGCAAGTAGTGACTGATGTGCAATACGAGGGTTATATCCAAAAGCAAGAGCGCCAGATAGAACGCGCTTTGCGACTGGAGGGACGACGCATCCCCGCCGACCTGGATTATGGGGCGCTGATCGGCCTGGGCGCCGAGGCGCGTGACCGGTTGATCGGGCATCGGCCCGCGACGGTGGGTCAGGCATCGCGCATCCAGGGCGTCAATCCATCCGATATAGCCATATTGCTGGCCCACATGGAGCGGCGTAAGCGTTAAGAATCGCTGCTAGAGGCGCAGCAGAACGCTATTGCTTGCACACCAGAGGAAGATGAAGCGATCGCGGCATGTCGAATGTTCCGCTGCGCCAATAGATGTCGCGCGCCTGGGTCATAATAGGCTGCGACCATTGGGCGCAGATGGCGCGCCCGACGCCGAGCGCCAGGTCCACCTCGCCGATGGCGGCAGAGCCAGTGGCGATGGCGCTCTTGGGCGACCAGCCTCCCTCCGGCGAGCGATATCGATAGAGGAGCTGCGCCCCCTCGTCCCAGGCGATGTGCAAATCATGGGCGCTGTTAGCGACAATTGCCGGGCGCTCTGATTGCGGCGAGCTTTGCGAAAGGTTGATCGGCTCGCTCCACCAATCCGAGTATTGCAACGTGTCGGCGTAATAAACCTCGCCAGAGCCGCTGTTCTCCTGCCACGCTACAAACGCTCCCCACGAGGTCACCCCTGCCAGGCTGGCCACCACTGAATCGCCGGAGGAAGACGATAGGTTCATGGCATATGGACTCCACGAGATGCCGTCGCCATAAATAGCGTAAATATCGTACTGGTCGGGTTCTTCCAACACCTGCCATGTGACCCACACGCGACTGTTCTTGCCTACGGCTACATCGGGGGCGCTTCCGCCGCTCGAAGCTGGCACAAAGTAAGTATTCCACACCCCGTTGTCTTTCCAGCCATAATAGATGCGGTTGTAACCTTCAGTCGTGTCGGTCCATACCAAGATCAGGCCGTCGTCCGGCTTGACGGCCAAAGCTGGTTGCGACGATGTGCCGCTGGTATTAGAGACATTTTCCGGCGTCGCCCAGCCATCGCCTGTCCAGGTAGTATAGAAGATATCGTATTGACCAGCGAACTCGTTAGCATAGACCAAGTGAACCCCGCCCTCCGAGCTGACACCCAAATCCGGCTCTTCGCCTACAAAAAAACTCGTGGGCGCTGACCAATCGCCGCCGCTGCGTAGGCTATAGTACAGAATCGCCCCTGCCGACGCCAATGGTTCTTCCCACACACTATAGGCGTCGCCATCTTGTGTCACAACCATCGAGGCGGCGTGAGAATCGGCGGATGATTGCGACACATTATCCACCGGCGACCACACCCAACTGCTAGCTGTCGTCCGCGCGCCGTCGGGGTGAGCGGAGGGGATAGGTGTAGGCTCGGCCTGATCGGGCGCCTCAAAACTATTGGGTAACGACGGCTTTTGCAGCATCGGCACATACACCACCGCTCTCCAAAGAGTTGATGTCTTGATAATGTCGGGTGTAGGCGTCGGTGTTACACTCGCTGGGGTGGTGGCTGTAGGTACGGGAGTCGCTGTGTGCGAAGGAGTGAGCGAAGGATGCGGTGTGAACGTCTGCGTGGCGCTAGGCGTGACGGTAGCCG
>CAZYPJ010000079.1:0-14154 GCA_964649365.1 uncultured Anaerolineales bacterium
ACCTCGTATACAGCCAGCCACTCGGAAGAGACCTCCTGGCCTTTTTGCAGGGTGGTCAGCGTCAAATAGACCTGCACCACATCCTTGTATTTGCTGATGGGCATGGCCTCGACGCCGTGCGCTTCGAGGCGCACCAACGAATCGTACCCCTGGATATAATCCGCATAGGGCAAACGCTCTTGATAGACCGCGTGCAACATGGCGTAGGCGCCCTGAAAATCGCGCTGATTGAGCGCAGCGATGTAATCTTGCACCAGCGACAGCGATTCGGGGCTGGCGGCGGGGATGGTAGGGCCTTCGCCGATGGCGGTGGTGCCCTGGGCCTCGGGCGCGGCGGCGATGGCGGTGGGCAAAACCGTCGGCTCGGCCGTGAGGGTGGGGTCAGGCGCGCCGCAGATGGCCTGATTTTCGGCGGCGATGGCGAGCTTGGCCGAGGTGAGCACGTTGAACGGCGCCGAGGCGACCACGACGTCGCCCTTGAGCACATCCATCGCGTTCTGATCCCAAATCTCATCCCAGCGCAGCGTGAATGCAGTACGGGTGTTCGGCTCGGCTTGTAACGTCACCATGCTTTCCACAGGCCGCGAGGCGCTGCCCTCGATCTGATATTCCCGGCGGATCATCGCTTCCATCACGGCGCGGTAGGGCGCCAGGTTGACGCCCAAGCCGGTGATGTCGAGCACATAGCTGGTGGGCAGCGCGAGCGTTTCGCGATGATCGCGGGTGGCGGGCGCATCATTGGAGCAGTTGTCGAGCGTTACCACCGATTCGTCGCGCGCCACGGTATAGGTGGTGACGCCGGGGGCCTGGTGAAGCCGAAACGTATAGCCTTCGGCTTCGGTCAAGGTAGGTTGCGTGAACGCGGTTTGCGCCGCCGGCGCCGACGTAGGGCTGGGCGTGGCCTCGCGTTCCCCGCACCCGCCGGCCGTCAGCAATGCGATCAAGACGACGACGCCTAAGAGAATGCGTCCCAGTGTCTTCATGGTTTTGCCTCCCTATGAAACCGCCTGACAGAGCGCCGGGGTCGCGGAAAACCCGACCCGAGGAGCGCGACAGCGCGCAACGCCGCTCCTTCTGTCGCGTATTATACACCAGAAGGCATGTGTAAAGCCAAGCAAATCATGGCTAAACTTCACACATTCTTCATAGACCTGTGGTAGAATAAGCGAAAAAGACGCGATCGTATGCGTCTAGTTCTAGGAGGTGTCCAATGAAAGCATTGCGTTTGCGGGTTATGATATTGCCTGTTCTGTTGTTGATCGTTGCGCTGGCGTTAACGGGCTGTTGCGGCCTAATCAGTTCATCGTCGCGGACGGCGCGGTTGCAGGGGCGCGATGAGGCGCCTACCCCCACGCCGCAGATCGTCGAGCGTACTGTGCAGGTGGTGGTGACGGCTACGCCCGCGCCCGGAAGCGGGGCCGCTACGACGCTGGTGACGGCCAGCGAAGAAGATGTGCTTCAATCGCTCTACGAGCAGCTCAACCCGGCGGTGGTCAATATCACCATCTCGACCAAGGCCTCGGCGCAGAGCCGCAATCCCTTCTTTAATCAAGCGCCTCAGAGCGAGGATCAGCTTGTACCCAGCGGCGAGGGGTCTGGGTTTGTCTATGATAAGCGGGGTCACATCATCACCAACAACCACGTGGTGGCCAACGCCGACGAGGTGCTGGTGACGTTTGCGAATGGCAACATCGTCAAGGCCGAGGTGGTAGGTACGGATCCCAACGCCGACCTGGCGGTGATCAAGGTAGATGTCCCGGCTGACCAACTTATCCCCATCCCCTTGGGCGATTCCAACGCCGTCAAAGTGGGCCAGCGCGTCATTGCCATCGGCAACCCCTTTGGGTTGGAAGGCTCTATGACCACCGGCATCGTCAGCGCCTTGGGGCGCGTGCTGCCGGCGGGCAGCGGCGCCAGCCGCTACACCATCCCCGACATCATCCAGACCGACGCGGCCATCAACCCGGGCAACTCGGGCGGGCCGTTGCTGAACATGCGCGGCGAGGTGATCGGCGTCAACACCGCTATCGAGTCATCGGTGCAGAGCTTTGCGGGGATCGGCCTGGCCGTGCCTTCGGCCATCGTGCAAAAGGTCGTGCCGGCGTTGATCGAGAAAGGCTCTTACGAACACACCTGGCTGGGCATCTCGGGCACAAGCATGAACCCGTTCTACGCCGAGGCGATGGGCCTGCCCAGCACGCAAAAAGGCGTTCTGGTGGTCGAGACGGTGGCGGGCGGCCCAGCGGCCAAGGCCAAGCTTCGCGCCAGCGACCGCACGGCAACCATTCGCGGCCAAGAAGTGCCCGTGGGCGGCGACATTATCATCGGGATCGAAAACGAACCGGTGAACAAGTTCGAAGATTTGATCAGCTATCTGGCTCGCAAAACGGAGGTAGGCCAGACAGTGCAACTCAAGGTGCAGCGCGGCGGCCAGACGGTGATGGTGGATGTGACGCTCACCGCGCGGCCAGCCGAGCAGCTAGAATAGCGAGCTTTTGGCGTCCAGCTTTCAGCGTTCAACGATGTTGACAGCAACCAACTTGCGGTGTATCGTTGAATCGCTGAATGCTGAACGCTGAACGCTCGCTTCACTATATCAGGAGGCTTACATGCCACAAGAGAGAATGTACCCCGCGCCAGAGGGCGAGTTGGAGCCGTTGGCCGACGAATTGGAGCAATGGCTCAAATCCAGAGAGTTCGATGTGCAGGTGATGCCCGTCGAGGGCGGCGGCCTGCTGGTCCAAGCCCGACAGGAGCGCGGCTGGAAGGCGGCTGTCGGCATGGGCCTGGCCACCAACATCGTCCTGACGCGCTTGGGGCCGAGCTTGAAGGTCGAAGTGGGGCAGGGCAAATGGGTGGACAAGGCCGTGGCCGGCGCTGTGGGGCTATTGATCCTCTGGCCGGCGCTGATCCCGGCGGCCATCGGGGCCTGGCAACAGAGCAAGTTGCCGCAAGAGGTGTTCGACCACGTGGCCTCTTATGTGGCGCGTCACGGCGCGGGGACAGCTTCGCCGTGGCAGCAGCCCGTCGCCCCTGCCGCTCCGGCGGAAGCGGAGACCATGCCGTGCCCGGCCTGTGGGCAGGCTGTCAAAGTGGGGGCCAAGTTCTGCGAGAACTGCGGCCACGCCCTGCCGCAAGAAGAAAAGAAACGCCATTGCGCCCAATGCGGGGCCGAGCTGGCCGCTACGGCCAAGTTCTGCGCCGAATGCGGGACGCCGGTGCAGGCCTAACGCCTCCTATCTGGCCAGTGAAGGCAAAGGGTTAGGAACGACGCGGAGCGCCGACAGGATGTCGGCGCTCTGTGTCGTTCCCCATCTTTTGCCCTTACCAGTTATGCCTCGTTCAGGCTATGAAACGCCTGGCGAATCCACTGGTAGTTCTGCTCGCTCATGCCCAGCGAGGCGTAATCCTCGATGTAGGCGATATAGCCGCCGTTGAAAGGGCCCAGCATGTCGCGCAGCAGGCGAGCGTAGGCAAAGATCTCGTCGCGCGTACCGCTGATAGCGCGGCGCTGATGGTCAATCGAGCAGCAAAAACATACCTGGCCGCCGAACGTCTTGGCCAGGCGCTCCACGCCGAAAATATCGGGCTGGAGCAGCTCCAATACATCCACCCCCACCTCGATCAGGTCGGGGAGGATCGCCCATACGTCGCCGCAGGTGTGAAACCAGACCTTTTTGCCGCCCCGGTGGACGCGCGCGAACTGCGCCGCATAGCGCGGCTTGAACACCCGCCGCCACAATTCGGGCTGCACCATCAACCCTTTTTGCGTGCCCCAATCGTCGCCGAACGTCACCGCATCAATAGGGTGCTGCACCGCCTGCTCGATCAGCCCCATCTCGTAGTCGAACACCAGGTCAACGATGCGCTCGGCCTGCTGCGGCTCCAGATAAAAGTCCATCAGCAATTCCCCAAAGCCTCGCAAAAAGGTGGCGATGTTGAACCCGGTGATGCCCAATCCGAACTTGACAAAGCGTTCGGGGTGCTGGGCGATGGCGGCGTCGCGGCCGTCAAAGCGGCCCGGCGCATAAGGATCGGGCGGCTGATAGGTAGAAAGGGCCGCCGGGTCGGCCAGAGGGCGGATGTCGGGCTGGCCCATGGTGCCGTCGAGCGTTTTCCAGGCGTAGCCCCACTCGGTCATGCCCGGCATGGAGGGAACGAACCCGGCGCGCGGGGCCAAGCCCACGTTCAGCGTGTCCGAGTACTCGAAATCGCGGTTGCAGTAATGGATGGGTGTTCGCGGCGGGTTGCGCCGCTCGATGGCGCGCAGCACGATCTCTTTGGGTTCCATGACCTGCTCCTATGACGATGACGCGGGCTTGCTCTGCGCCGCCCGCTCCAAGATGGCTTCGACGCGCCGCGTGAGGGGGCGCACGTCGTATTCCTGCTCCACGCGCCGTCGGCCGGCCCGCCCCAACGCGCGGGCGCGCGCCGGGTCGTCGAGCAGCGCCGCCACCGCCTGGCCCAGCGCAGCAGGGTCGCAGGGGGGCGTCAACACGCCCGTCTCGCCGGGCGCGACGATTTCCAGCGCGCCGCCGTGGGCGTAGGCCGCCACCGGCAGCCCGGCGGCCATCCCCTCGATCATCACCCGCCCGAACGGCTCCGGCGCGGTGGAACAGTGCACCAGCACATCGAGCGCGGCCAGCACCGCGCCCATGTCGTCGCGTTGCCCGGCAAACAGCAGCCGATCTCGCGGGTGAAGAGAACGGGCCAGATCGCGTAATTCGCGCCGATAGCTAGGGTCGGCCCCAAAGATCTCGCCGCCTACCAGCACGAACCGCGCCTGCGGATGGCGCTCGCCCACCACCGCCATCGCGCGGATGAAATCGGCGTGGCCTTTCCAGCGGCGCAGGCTGCCCACCAAGCCCACCAGCGGCGCATCGGGCGCGACGCCCCACTCGGCGCGCACCGCGTCGCGGCTGCCGCGTCGGGCGTCGAGCGCAGCCAAATCCACGCCGTTGGGCACGATCTCGCTGGGCAGCCAAGCTGGCAACGGCGCGGCGCTGGCCTGTGAGATCGGGATGGCTGCGGCGGAAAAGTGAGCCATAAAGCGCACGTACAAGCCGGGAGTGAAGATATCGCGCACGTGCCATACCAGCGGGCGGCGCGTCCATCGGGCGGCCAGCGCCGCATAGAATGAGGCGCGCATCACGTTCGATTGCACCACATCCACCTGCTCGCGGCGGATCAATTGCGCCAGCAGCCGCGCCCCCTGCAGCAAGCGCCAGGGCGACGACCACTCGCCGCGTAGCCGCGCCAGGGGCAATTCCTCGACGCGCACCGGCAGATCGCGCGCCGCCTGGCCCAATGGGCCGGGGTTGCACGCCAGGATCGGCTCGATGCGCTGGCGGTCGAGGTGCTGCAACAGCAGCAGCAGGCTATACTCGGCCCCGCCGAGCGCCTGGGCGTGATCCACGAACAGCACGCGCAGCGGCCTAGTCGCCCTAACTTCCATGTCGCCCCCACCAATTCGCCAGGTGCAATAACGCCCATAGCTCGCGGCTGTAATCGCGCCGCCCGGCGCCGTGCAGCGCGGCCATGCGGCGCGCCGGCTCGGGGCGCAGGGCGCGCCAGAGCGGGCTGGAATCGCTCAATGCCTCATCGAGCGCCGGGCGCAGCGGCCCGCGCAACCAGGCGGCGATGGGCACGTCGAAAGCGTGCTTGGGCCGCGCCAGGATTTCGGGGGGCAGCAGGTCGGCGCAGGCGTCGCGCAGCAGCGCCTTGCTCACGCCGCCCCGCCGGTGCAGCGCGGCGGGCATGCGCGCTACCCATTCGACCACCTCGACATCGAGAAAGGGCACGCGCCCCTCCAGCGAGGCCAACATCGTAGCGCGGTCGGCCTTGACCAACGGGTCGCCCTCCAGCCACACCTTCAGGTCCAGCTCTTGGATGCGGCTCTGCCAGGGGCGATCTTGCGTGCGCGCCAACAGATCGGCCAGGTCGCAACGCGGGGCCAGGCCATCGAGCCGGGCCGCCCAATCGCGCCGATAGAGCGCGGCGCGCTCCTCGGCCTGCGTGACGCTGGAGAGGATGCTCTGGGTATAGAGCGTGGCAAAGTCGGGCGATAGTCGCGCCGTAGCGGTGTGTCGCCCGCGCCGCCCCGATAGCGCCGCCTGCGCCAGCCGCCGCAGCGACGATAGCGCGGCATAGGGCCGGGGCCAGGCGTACCAGCCATAGCCGGCGAACAACTCGTCGGCGCCCTCGCCGGTAAGCGTCACGGTGACGTGGCGGCGCGTATCGCGCGCCATCAACCAGGTGGGCAGTGTGGCGGGGTCGGCAAAGGGTTCGTCGAGCTGGGCGGCCAGCGCGGGCCACTCGCGAGCCACGTCGGCCTCGACGGCGATCTCGGTGTGCGCCGTACCATATCGTTGCGCCACGATGCGGGCGTAGGCCGACTCGTCGAACCCGGGCCAGCCCGGAAAGACGACCGAAAAGGTGCGCACCGGCGCATCGGCTACCGCCGCCATCAGAGCTACTACGATGGACGAATCCACCCCGCCCGAAAGGAACGCGCCCAGCGGCACGTCGGCCACCATCTGCCGCTCGACGGCGCGGGCCAAGCGCTCGCGCAGCCCGGCGCGCCATGCTTCCTCGGAACGAGTTGGATCGGCCTCGAAGGCGACATCCCAGTAGCGCTCGATGCGCAGCGGCTCGTCCGCGCCGATGGTCAACCGGTGGGCGGCGGGCAGCTTGTACGCGCCGAGATAGATGCTGCGGGGCGCGGGAATGTAGCGCGCCGCCAGGAACCAATCCAGCGCCGTCGGGTCCAGCTCGCGGCTCCAGCCCTCCACCGGCGCGAGGGCCTTGAGTTCGGAGGCCCAGGCCAGGCCGCCGCCGGGCAAGGCGGCGTAATACAGCGGCTTGATGCCCAGGTGGTCGCGGGCGATCAGCAGCCTTTGCCGGGCGGCGTCCCACAGGGCAAAGGCGAACATGCCGTTGAGATGACGAGGCAGGTCGTCGCCCCAGGCTTCATAGCCGTGGGCCAGCACTTCCGTGTCGGACTGGGTGGCAAAACGGTGGCCCAGCGCCTGAAGTTGGGCGCGCAGCTCGCGATAGTTGTAAATCTCGCCGTTGAACACCACTTGCGCCGACCCATCCTCGTTGGCCAACGGCTGATCGCCCGTGGCCAGGTCAATGATCGCCAGGCGGCGCATGGCCAAGCCCACCGGCCCGGAGAGGAAATAGCCCTCGCCATCGGGGCCGCGATGGACGATGGCATCGTTCATGCGCTGCAATAGGGCGCGGTCGGGCGAGCGGTGGGGGGTGTACAGGCCAACGATGCCACACATAGTTGTTCCTCCGGCGGGCGTGCGCGCATCTTAGCGCAAAGCGTGCGCTTTGCCAAGCGCGAAAACCGGTTGACGCCCATTCTGGTTCGTGGTAACGTTGCCCAGGAGGAAATAGAATGCAGCACATCGGTATAGTGTATTTTTCAGGCACGGGCAATACCTGGCGAGTGGCCGAGCAATACGCCAACGCGCTGGCGGCGCAACAGCACGAGGCCGAGTTGCTGCCTGTCGAGAGCCTGGATACGTCCGAGCGCTGCGAGGCGCTGGCCGCCTACGATCTGTTGGGCGTGGGCTACCCGATCCACTTTTGGCGCGCGCCGCGCCCGGTGACGGAGCTGTTCGAGCGCCTGCCTCGCTCGGGGGGCCAGCCGGTGTTCCTGTTCGCCACCGCCCAGTTCGACGTGGGCGCGGCGTTCGACCTGGCGCGGGGGGCGCTGGAGCGCAAAGGCTATGCGGTGCTGCACGAGGCGCGCTATTATACCGGCTGCGATTATTACTTTTCGGCCCAGGCGCGCCAACTCTCGGATGAGCAGATCGCGCGCCAATTCGCCTGGATCGAAACCGACGTGCGCGAAGCCGTGGGCGACATCCTCGCGGGCCGCGAGCGACGCGCTCGCGCCTCCGATGTGGGGCGCGTGGCGCTTTCGGGGCTGGGCTGGCGCGCCTATCGCGCCGCGCTCCCGTGGCTCATTCGCTCCTGGCGCGCCGACGAACGTTGCACGCGCTGCGGCCTATGCGAACGATCCTGCCCGACTCACAATATCCGCGTGGGCGAAGGCGGCGTGACCTTTGGCCGTGAGTGCATCCTGTGCCTGCGCTGCCTCGGCGTCTGCCCGGCGGAGGCCATCCAATTCGGCAAATTGACTGCCAAGATGGGGCGCTATCTGGCGCCCGGCTTTCGCCGCACTCTGCCCTGACGGAGGTATCCCGTTGGCCGATCCTTCCACGCCCACCCCACGCTCGGATCGCGCCGTGCGCTGGCTGCTGGTCGCGGCCATCGCCTTTCAGGTTGCGATGGCGCTGGCCTGGATACGGGTGGATCGTCTGCCCCCCTACTGGGATGAAGCCGCCTACCTCTACAATGGCGCCGCGCAGTTGGACGCGCTGCGCTCTGGCGGCGCGAGCGCCTGGTACGAGACCTGGACCACCCTGGATCGCACCCGCCCGCTGCTCGTCTCCACGTTGACCATGCCGTTCTTCGCCCTATTCGGCGTCAGCGCCGATGCGGGCCTGCTGGTGAACATTGTCGCATTGATCGCGCTCTCGCTATCCGTCTATGCGCTCGGCGCGGCGATGGGCGGCCGGCGCGCCGGGATCATGGCCGCGCTGCTCGTCGGCGGCTACCCCGTACTGATCGGGTTGAGCCACATTCTGCTTTCCGAGTTGACGATGGTCGCGCTCGCGGCGGCGACGCTGCTGGCTTTGTGGAAATCGGATGGGTTCGCGCGCGTGGGCTGGTCGCTGCTGGCCGGCGCTCTCACCGGCCTGGGGATGCTGACCAAGGTGTTTTTTGCGCCGTTCGTCGCCGGGCCGTGGCTGGTGAGTTTGTGGGTCGCCTGCCGCCCCCGGGGCGCGGGGCGCGCCAGCGTCGCCGGGTCGTTGGGGCGCGCGGCGCTGGCGCTGCTTGCGGCGTTGGCGCTGGCCCTGCCCTGGTACACGCCCAATCTAAAGACCGTGGTCGAGCGCAGCCTCAGCGCCGCCACGGGCGCCGAGGCCGCAGCCTATGGCCCCGCGACCCCGCTGGTGTTGTACGCGCTGACGCGCTATTTGGGCATGTTCCTGAACGAGGGGACGGCCTTTGCGGGCCTACTGGCGCTGGCGGCGGGGATCGTCGGGTTGGCGCTGCCGCGCCCGCAGGCGAGCGACCCCGCATCCGGCAAAGGTCGCGCCGTCGTGTTCTTGCTCAGCTCGATTTTGCCCGCTTACGCCCTGTTCACCAGCCTCACCAACCAGGATTTGAAGCACGTCACGGGGGTCTTGCCCGCCCTGGCCGTGCTGAGCGGCTGGGGGATCGCGCGGCTGGCCGGGCGACGCTGGGGTTGGGCGCTGGGCGCGGCAGGGCTGGTGATGCTGGCGCAAGTCACGCTGGGGACTTTTCCCGGCAAGCTCCAGAATTGGAAGCCGTGGCTCATCGAAGTGAGGGGGTTCTCGCTCCAATGGACGTATCCTGCCCAGCCCTGGGCGGGCAACACGCGCTACGCCGCGCCCGCGCGCGACGAATGGCCCATTCACGAGCTGCTGGCCTACGCGCTCCAGGTCACCGACCTAAAGACGCTGTCGCGCTCGCGCGCCCGCGTGGCCACCGTCACCGAATTCGCCGGCTCCGACCACGCTGCGCTATTGTGGGAGATACGACGGCGCGAGATGCCGATGGACATCGCCTGGCTGGAGGTCGGCAACCTTTGGCAGCCCGACGTGGTGTTCTATCGGCCCGACCACGGGCCAGAGATCGCCTCGCGGGCCGATACTGCGGGCGCCATCGTCGCCGCGATGGAACAGCCTCAATCGGGCTTTCATCGAATGCCGCGCACGTTCATCATGCCCGACGGCGGCGAGGTGTTCGTCTATGCGCGGCGCGATTCGCCGCTGTTGGCCGAGGCCCCGCGCCCGGCGTTCCCCGCCGACGCGACCTTCGGCGGCGCGGCGCGCTTGTTGGGGGTGGATCGCGCCATGCCCGACCAGGAGACGCTCGATCTGACCTTTTACTGGCAAAGCCTGGCCCCCACCCAGGGCGATTACAAGGTCTTTGTGCACCTGCTCGACCCCGACACGGGCGAGATCGTGGCGCAAGATGATCGCCCGCTCTTCCCGTTGATCTATCCTACCAGCCAGTGGCAGCCCGATCGCTGGCTGCGCGACCAAAGCGTCATCCGGCTTAACAAGGCGTACAACAAGGACGAAATCGTGCTGCGCGTGGGGCTATACAGCGAGGCCGGGCGATTGCCCATCACCGCCGGCGACGCGGCCCAAATGGCGCGCGCCGACCACGCCGATTTGAGCCTGCCTATCCGGTAGGGGTAGCCCTGCGTGGCTACCCTGGGCGACCACGCAGGGTTGCCCCTACCGTCTCGCGTTGGTCAGGTAGGGGCAGCCCTACGTGGCTGCCCAGGGCGATCACATAGGGTTGCCCCTACCGTCTCGCGTTGGTCATGTAGCGGCGGCCCTCGTGGCCGCCCTCATTGTAACCGTCAATTGATCGTCGAACGCAACTGAAATAACGGAGGCACACATGGAACCCTTGCGTATGCGTCAAGTCCACCTGGATTTCCACACCTCGGCCCCCATCGGCGATGTGGGCGCCGACTGGGACGCGCAGGCGTTCGTCGAGACGCTGCAACGCGCCCACGTCAACTCGATCACCTGCTTTGCGCGTTGCCATCACGGCTATACCTATTACATGCCCACCAAGTTCGAGGTACACCCGGCGCTAAAGTTCGACCTGCTGGGCGCGCAAATTGCGGCCTGCCACCAGGCAGGCATCCGCGCGCCGATCTATGTCACCGTCGGCTGGGACGAGCTGACCTCGTCGCGCCGCCCGGAATGGAACGTCATCACCCCCGATGGCGTGCGCGGCAGCTCCAGCCCGCTGATTGCCCGCTGGAAAGACCTCTGCTTTAGCACGCCCTATCTCGATTACGTCTGGGAGCAGGTGGAAGAGCTGTTCGCCCTGTTCGGCGACGAGGTGGATGGCTTTTTCTTTGACATCATCCATCAGCGCGAATGCGTCTGTCCGTGGTGCCTGGCGGGGATGGCCAAAGCGGGCCTGAACGCGGCGCGCCAAGAGGATCGCCTGCGCTATGGGCGACAGGTCGAGGACGCCTACCGGCGGCGCTTTGCCGAGGGCGTGCGGGCGCATTCGGCGCGGGCCACGATCTTTCACAACGCCGGCCACGTAGGGTATAGTCTGCGCGACACGGTGGATACCTTCAGCCACCTGGAGCTGGAATCGCTCCCTTCCACCGGCATGTGGGGCTATAACCACTTTCCCATCAGCGTGCGCTACACCCGCACGTTGGGGAAACCCTTGCTGGGCATGACGGGCAAGTTCCACACCGCTTGGGGCGATTTTGGCTCGTTCAAAAACCAGGCGGCGCTGGAATACGAATGCTTCCAGATGCTGGCCAACGGCGCGGCCTGCTCCATCGGCGACCAATTGCATCCGCGCGGGCGGCTGAGCGAGCCTGCCTACGAGCTGATCGGCAAGGTCTATGCTTCGGTGGAGGCCAAAGAGCCGTGGTGCGTCGGCGCCGAGGCGCAAGCCGACATCGCCGTGTTCAACGTCGAGGCGGTGGGCGCCGAGGATGGCCGAGTGGATACGGCGCACAGCGGCGTGTTGCGGATGTTGTTGGAATCGCACCAGCAGTTCGATTTCGTGGACGAGCGCGCCGATTGGTCGAAATATCGCGTGCTGGTGTTCCCCGACAAGGTTCCCTTTGACGAGGCGTTGGCCGCCAAGGTCAAGGCTTATCTCGCCGCCGGCGGCAAGGTCATCGCCACGTATAAATCGGGCTTGACGCCCGACGGCGCGGGGTTCGCGCTGCCCGAGTTTGGCGTCGAGCTGCTCGGCGACGCGCCCTACTCGCCCGATTACGCCCGCCCCGCCGAAAGCCTGGGCGCGTTCCGCCCCGAGCAATGGTGGCTGCGCGCCTATGGCGATAGGCGCGCTTACTTGCAGGATACCGAGTATGTCATGTACGACCAGGGCTTGGCCGTGCGCCCGGCGGAGGGCGCGCAGAGCTTGGCCGAGACCTGGGCGTCTTATTTCAACCGCGCGTGGGACCATTTCTGCTCGCACCGGCAAACGCCGCCCGATTTTAACCACAAGCTCGGCTACCCGACGATCACGATCAACGCGGCGGGCAATGTGATCTATTTCGCCCACCCGATTTTCACCGGCTACCGGCGGCAGGCGGTATTGTGGTACAAGACCATGTTCCTGGCGGCGCTGAAAAAGCTCCTGCCCGACCCGCTGGTGCAGTGCGAGGCGCCTTCTACGGCCCAGGTCTCGCTCCTGTTTCAGCCCGACAAAGGCCGCGCCATCGTGCATCTGTTGCACTATATCCCCGAGCGGCGCGGGGTGGAATTCGACACCATCGAGGATGTGATCCCGATCTATAACATCGCCCTGGCGTTCAAGGCGCCGCAGCCGAAAGCGGTCTATCTGGCGCCCAGCGGCCAAAAGCTGCCGTTCGCCTACGCCGATGGTTATGTCAAAGTGAATGTGCCCGAAGTGGTGGGCCACCAAATGGTGGTGGCGGAGTAACAACCTCACCCCAACCCCTCTCCACGTGAGTGGAGAGGGGCCAGCCACAATAGCCCGTAGCCGCGGTTTCCAACCGCGCAGAGGCGCAATTCGGAAATCGTGGCTATGCATCACAGCATTATCACAATGGAGATGGCGATGTCAGACGATCTGGTTCATGAGTGTGATTTATTCTTGTTATCAAGCGACACGGCCTATTCCGCCGAGTTGGCTCTGGCCGCCTTTGCCCGCATCGGCCAAAACAATGTAGATGGCTGGGGCATCGGCTGGTGGAATGACAACCGCGCTCGCGTGCTCCGCTCCGAGCGCCCTGCGCTAGACGATGGCAAACGCGCCGACCTCAGCCGCGAGTTCACCATAGCGATCCAAGCGGTCTCGGCGCCGGTGATGCTCGGACATTTGCGTTTGACCTCGCGCGGCGGAACGCGCGTCGAGAACAATCACCCCTTCCGCCTGAATTACCTGGGCTACGATTGGTTGTTGGCGCACAACGGCACCGCCCACAACGCTGAACGGCTCGTACCGCGAGACCAACGCATCCTGACCGAGAGCGACGGCGACTCGGCGCGCGTGGCCGAGTTCGTGCGCCATGAAATGCTCGCCTACATGAATGCCAGCCCCAAGCACAGCCTCATATCGGGCGTGCAACATGCCTTCAGCCAGTTGCTACAGCGCGATAGCGGGCGTTTTAACCTGTTGCTGTCGAACGGCAAGATCAGCTTTGCCCTGCTGCATTGGCGGGATTTCTATCTCCTGCAACGGACCAAGAGTCTGGGGGATGCACTGCTGGTATCCACGCTGAAACTCACAGAAGACGAGGATTGGCTAGTGATCGGGCGGCTCGAAAGCAAACGCGCCAAGATGCTGGCGTTTTCGGGGCCAACGTTGTTGGCTAATCTCGATATTTGAGTTGGCGCACAAGGAGAGATGCATCTTGCCAACCATCTATACCATCGGCCATTCCCACCACGAGATCGAAGCGTTTATCGCGCTGTTGCGCGGCGCGGGCGTGCGCACGCTGGTGGATGTGCGCAGCCAACCCTACAGCCGCTGGGCGGGGCAGTTCAACCGCGAGGGCTTGGCCCGGATGCTGGAACGCGCCGGGTTCGCCTATCGCTGGATGGGCGATTCCCTGGGGGGCCGCCCCGCCGACCCCTCGCTCTATACCGAGGAAAGCGACGAGGCGAGCTGCAAACACGCCCGGCCCGATTACGCCTTGATGGCGACCAGCCCCGCGTTCCAGGCGGGCCTGGACGAACTGCTGGCCCTGGCCGAACAGAGCGCCGTCGCCATCATGTGCAGCGAGGGCGACTATCACCAGTGCCATCGCGCGCTGTTGATTACGCCGGAACTGCTCAAGCGCGGCGCGCTGGTAGTGCACATCACGCCCGACGGCGCGCAGGAAGAGGCGCGCCTAGAAGAACCGCCGCCCAAGCAGTTGTCGTTGTTCTAGGAGGGGTTATGCCAATGCTCTATACTATCGGCTGGCAGGGCAAGCCGCTGCGCACGTTCATCACGCAGCTCAAGGAGGCGGGCGTAGATGCGGTGATAGACATCCGTCTGCGCAACACCAGTCATCTGGCGGGCTATACCAAGCGCGAC
>CAZYPJ010000080.1:0-13836 GCA_964649365.1 uncultured Anaerolineales bacterium
GACTCTAGCACATCGAGCTATTCGTGGAATGCGCCCATCTCAGAGGAGCCCGCCCTGACCCCCGACCCCCGATCCCCGACCTCCGTCTCCTTCCGTTGGCTGGGGGTGGCGGGGTTCGAGCTGGTGTGTGAGGGCGAGCGGCTGCTGGCCGACCCGTTCATCACGCGCTTTCCGTTGCGGCGAGTGTTGCTGGGGCGGGTGCAGCCCCAGGCCGAGGAGGTAGCCCGCCGCGCGCCCCGCGCCGATTACATCCTGCTCAGCCACGCCCATTGGGATCATGCCCTTGACGCGCCCGAAATCCTGCGGCGGGGCGGCGTGGCCTACGGCTCGGCCAACACCTGTCGGCTGCTGCGCGCCGCTGGCGTCGCGGCGGGGCAGATCATAGAGTTGCCGCCGGAGGGTGGGGCGCGAGAGTTGGGGCTGTTCCGCGTGCGGGCGTTGCCCGGGGCGCACATGCGGGTGCTGGGCCGGCCCATACAGATAGGCGATCTGCCCGCCGACCTGCGTCCGCCGCTGCGCGCCCGCGCCTACCGCATGGACGATAGCTATGACTTTTGCATCGAGGCGGCGGGCCTGCGCCTGCTCGATTGGCTCAGCGCGCGGGCCGAGGGCGCGCCCCAGGCCGACGTGTTGCTGGTCAAGCCCTTTCACCGCGCCGATTACTATCGCGAGCTGTTCGCACGCGTGCGCCCGCGCCTGATCGTACCCATCCATTGGGATCGGCTCACCCGCCCATCCTGGCGGCGGCGCGCCGTAGCGGGCGAGGCGCCGTTGCCGCAGCGCCTGAACCTGTGGCGCTTTCAGCGCCTAGCGGCGCGCCTCGCGCCGGGGGCGCGGGTGGTGGTTCCGCGGGTGGATGAGGTGGTGGGGCTATCATATTAGGAGGGTCGCCCATGCTCGATGCACGCGAAAAAGATGACCTGCGCCGCCTGATGGCGCGGGTGGAAGAAATCGCAGCGAGCCAGGAGAACACGGCCAAGGCCGCCCACTGGCAACGCTACTATGCCGGCCTCCCCAGCTCGCGCGACCCGGAAGGGCCGATGTTCACGCTCGACATCGGCCTGCCCACCTGGGCGCGCATCCTGGGGTTCGACCTGCGCCGCTTTTACAGCGACACGGTCACGCAGAGCAAATACACCTTGCTGATGCACCTCTGGCAGCACGAGAACCTGGGCGACGACACGCTCGTCACTACCGACCTGGGCGTGAACCCGGTCGGCACAGTGCTGGAACCCAGCATGTTGGGCGTCGAGATCGGCTACCCGCCCGATGTGGAGCCGTGGGCGTTGCACGACCGGGTCATCGTGCAGGACGAGGCCGACCTCGACCGCCTGCCCATGCCCGACTTTTTCACCGCCGGGGCCATGCCCCAGGTGCACCGCATGGTCCGCGAGGCGACCGACCTGCTGGGCGAGCTGGGCGCCGGACGCTGGCGCGTCCACTTTCCCGGCGCCATCCGCGGGGTGCTGGGGTTGGCGCAGTGCCTGCGCGGCCCGCACGAGAACATCATCATGGATATGCTAGAGCGCCCCGCCCTGGCGCATCGCCTCTTTCAGTATGTGACCGCCTTTCACTGCCACTACTATCGCGAACGCTGCGCCTTCCTCGGCGAGCCGTTAGGTTTGGGGCACATCGGCAACGACGAGGTCAACGTCCCCTTTGTCTCGCCCGGCCTGTATGAAGCGTTCCTGCTGCCCTACGAGACGCAGATCAGCGCATTCCACGGCGGCTTGTCGTGCTGGCACTCGTGCGGGACGACCACGCCCTTGCTGCCGCTGATCCGCCGCATTCCCAACGTCAAGCAATTCTACACCGGTCCTTGGACCGATGTGGATGCGGTGATGGCGACCTTTGGCGCCGATACGCCGATCATGATCGCCGTCAACACCGTGGATGACATCATGGCGGCCTCGCCCGAGCAGATGGCGGCCAAGGTGCGCGACCTGCGCGATCGCTGCCGGGGCGCGGCGCTGCAAATCCGCGGCGGGGCCATGAACTCGGCCTTTGATCTGGCGGGCGACGTAGCCCAGATGCGCCGCTGGACACAGGTCGTGCGCGAGGTGCTGCGGGGGTGACGGCGCGCCGGTGGGCGCGACATGTCGCGCCCCTACGATGTTGTGAGTGGATCAAGGAGGAATCATGTCGCTCGAAGCGAACAAGGAATTGGTGCGCCGTTATATCGAAGAGGTGCACAACCAGGGCAAGATGGAAGTCCTAGATGAAGTGCTCGATCCCCATTTCGCGGTGCTGAGCCTGGCGGGGCGCATGGAGGTGGGAATCGAGCAGATGAAAGCGTTTTCCACTTATCGCCGCGCCGCCATCCCCGATTTCCACGTCGTCATTGACGAGGTCATTGCTGAGGGCGACAAAGTGGTGGTGCGCGGCCACGAGAGCGGCACCCAAGTGGGCGAGTACGGATTCGGCGAGATGTTCCACTTTCCGCCGTCGGGCAAACGGTTCACCGTCTCGTGGATCGACATCTATACCATCGCCAACGGCAAGATCGTGGATATGTGGGCCGAGATGGATATTGACGCCATGAAGAGGCAGCTCGCGCCGTGATTGAGCGGCCAAGGGCGACGTGGAGCCGACAGGATGTCGGCGCTCCGGCCTTACGAGCCTGATAAGGACACGCTTATGCCCTGCATTCTGTTGGTAGAAGACGACCTCAACTTGGCCAACGTCATCGTGCGCGACCTACGCGGGCAGGGCTTTCAATTGGCCCACGCCGCTAGCGGGCAGGAGGCCCTGCAAAAGCTCGCTAGCCACGCTTACGATGCCGTAGTTCTGGATTGGATGCTGCCCGACTTGGACGGCCTGGAGGTGCTGCGCCGCCTGCAAGCGATACCGCTCGCGCCGCCGGTGCTGATGCTCACCGCCCGCGCCGACGAGTTCGACCGCGTGCTGGGCCTGGAGGTAGGCGCCGACGATTACCTCACCAAGCCGTTTAGTCTGCGCGAGCTGGCCGCCCGCCTGCGCGCCCTGCTGCGCCGCGTGGAAAAGGATCGCCAGATGCTCTCGCCCGCCCGCCCCGAGGATGAGGCGCCGCTTCATTGGGGCGAGGTCGTCATCGAGCCAGGGCCGCGCCGCGTCGCCATCCAGGGGCAAGAGGTGGACTTGACGCCCATCGAGTTCGCCCTGCTCGACCTGTTCGTGCGCCACCCGGGGCGCATTTTCAACCGCGCCTATCTGATCGAGACGATCTGGCGGCAGGATTACGTCCCCGGCGACCGCGCCGTGGACAACGCCATCCTGCGGCTGCGGAAAAAGCTCTATCCCCACGGCGAGGCCATCGAAGCTGTGTGGGGCGTGGGCTATCGGCTGCGAGGCGGCCCATGAACAAGCTGCGTCGCCTGTTCTTTTCCCAGGGTTGGGCGCGGACGCTGCTGGAGGCCGGGGCGTTGGCCATCGCGGCTCTGGCGTTGGTGATGGCCGTCGTCCGCGAGTTGCCGCAGGGCAACATCATGCTGGCGTTTCTGTTTCTCACCCAGCTTCCGGTGGGGTGGGCGGCGCTGCGGCTGCGGCGACCCAGCGGCCCATCGCGGCGACGTGACGTAACGAGTGAAATCGCCTTTGGGTTGGCCTTGCGTGCCGTGACGTTTCTGACGGCCTGGGGTCTGGCCGTCGCCTGGGGCGCGCAAGAGGTCATCGGGATGGGCGGCGTGGGCTTGGCGCTGAACCTGGCGTTCCCCACCGCCACCCTGTTCCCCTACCTGGCCTATCGCGCCATTATTGCGCTGTGGAGGGCGTGGCGCCGGCTGGCCTCCCGCAGTCTGCTTTGGACGTTGGTGGATTCGCACCTGACGACGGTATCCATCCTCGCGGCGGGGGCCGCCATCCTGGCGCGCCTCGCGGAAGAGATGATGGGGTCGTCCACAGCCTATTATCCGCCCAGCCTGCTGGCCACCGTGGTGCTCGAGTTCGTCCGCTCCATCATTCCCTGGATGGGCGTGAGCGTCATCCTAATCGCTGGCGTGCTTGCCCTCTTTTTCTTGCCGACGACGCTGGTCTCGTATTTCGTTTCGCGGCGGCTGGCGCGGCGCATCCGCGACTTGGCCGAGGCCATGGCCCGGCTGCGGCGCGGCGACCCCGCCGCGCGCGTCGCGCCCTCGGGCCGGGACGAGATCGCCCAACTGCAAGAGGGGTTCAACCATATGGCCGCTGAACTCCAGAGTGAGCGCGACAAGGTGGCGCTGCTGCTCAAGAACCAGCGCGAGTTGGCGGCGGTGGTTTCGCACGAGCTACGTACGCCCATCTCGGTGATGCGCGCCTATATCGAAAACAACCTGTCTGAGGACGCGGCCCTGCCGGACCCCTACCGCCAGGATATGGAAGTGCTGCGCCGCGAGACGCTCAAGCTGCAAGATTTGGTCGAGGACCTGTTCACCCTCTCGCAAGCGGATGCGCGCCGCCTGAGCCTGGAGTGCGCCTGGGTCCAGGCGGGCGAGATCATCGCCCATGTGGCCGCCTCAGCAGGCGCGGTGGCTTGGGAGAGCAAGCGCATCGCCCTCTCCACCCAAGCGCCGCCCGATTTGCCGCCCGTCTGGGCCGACCCGCGCCGCCTGGAGCAGGCGCTGGGCAACCTGGCGCAGAACGCCATTCGTCACACGCCCGCCGGCGGCGTCATCATCGTGCGCGCCGAGCCGACGGCGCAGGGCGTCGAGATCAGTGTGCGCGATTCGGGCGAGGGGATCGCCCCCGCCGACCTGCCCCACATCTGGGAGCGGTTCTATCGCGGCGCCCAGGGCGGCGGGTCGGGCCGCACGGGGATCGGCCTCGCGCTGGTGCAAGAGCTGGTCGAGAGCATGGGCGGCAGTGTAGGCGTCGAGAGCCAGCCCGGCGAGGGCAGCCGTTTTTGGGTGCGGCTGAACAGCGAGGCAGCTCCGAGCGGAAGCGGATAAGGCGGCGTCTGCCAGAGCGCCAGCCGCTGAAGCGGCAGGCTACTATTACCAAGCCCGCCTTCGCGGGCTGACGCGCTTGCATGTGTTAAATGTATTATTTTGTTCTGAATCCCAGCCGACGAAGGTCGGCTTCGTACACGCGCCGCGGCGCGCCGTAGCCTGCCGCTTTAGCGGCTGGCGTCTCTAGGCGTACCGCGTGGTTTTGCGAAACGCCAGCGCCTCTTCGAGCGCCATTTCACACCAAACGTTTTAGCGGCTGGCGCTCCTATGATTTCCTCTCCGCGACGCGGCGCAAGGGCGTTTGCAAGAGGATGTGGTCGCCCGCCGGCTGCCCTTGATCCTGGACGGCCAGCCGCGCGCCGGTGGATAGGTCGTACATCCCCACGATGATCTGGTATTCGCCGACGGGCAGATCCTCGGGGAGCGTCAGCGTGTAGGCGTCGGTGATGATCTCGCCCGCCGCCCAGCCGGTGGTGGGGAACTGGCCGTCGCCGGGGCGCTGGTCGCGCTGGGCCGCCAGCTTCCCCTGCGCATCGAGCACGTGAACGAACACGGTGTAGCTTGTCCGCGTGGGCTGCAAGCACTTCCAATACAACGTCAGCTTGGCCTCGCGATCTGCGCCCGCCAGCTCGGATTCGAGATCGAACCCCAGCAATTGCGCGACGTCGCCCATCCGCGCGCCGGATAGGTAGTTCATGTTCGGGGCCTCGTAGCGCGCCGCCCAATGCACCACCGGCTTGATCGTCAAGATGACCTGATCGTCGGGCAGGGGATTGCCCTGGTTGTCGCGCAGCGGGATCAGCTCTTTGCCCGCGCCGCGCATCCCCACGGCGACGACCTTTTCGCCCGGCGCCGCGCCCAGAGGCACAGTGAGCGTCACCTCCTGGCCGATCAGTTCACCGGGCTGCCACTTGCTGGTGCGATAGTGTTCATCCAGCGGGCGGATGTCGGCCTGGGCTAGGCGCTCGCCATTAGCGTCCAGCAAATGGGCAAACAGGGTGTAATCCTGCTCGACAGGTCGGTCCACCCCCCAATACAGCGTGAGGCGCAAAGATTCTCCCGGCTCCGCCGCCAGCCGATCTACCTCGCTGCCCCAGAAGTACAGGCCCACATCGGATGCGGCGGGCTGGTAATACGCGCTCTCGGCGGCGGGGCGTGGGGTGTAGAGCAGTTGCTCGTCCTCGTAGGCGCGGCGCGTGGCATAGTGGGCGCGCACCCAATCCACGTAAGCAGTGATGCGCTCGAACCCGCCGCGCCAAAAGGCGATGAGCGGCGGGTTGCTCTGCTGGGTCAGCGCGATCAGGTCGTCGGGCGTCAGTTCGCCCACCTGAATGCGCTTGTACGACGAGACCACCAGCGAGGGCGGCATGGTGCGCCCCGCCTGAAAGAGCAGCATCGGGTCGTCCGCGATCAGAGTGCTATCGGGCGCGGTGTGTTCCTGGATAAAAGTGACCGCATCCACGCGCGAGGGCGTCTTGTTGCGGAGGCCGATGGACGTGGCGCGCATATCCACATTGATGCGGATCAGCTCTGGCAGCGACGCGCCCGCCCAGATGACAGCCAGGCAACCCAGGATCGCCGCGCCGCGCTGGAGCGCGGGGATGCGCTTCCACTGCATCAACCCTTGCGCGGCGTGCTGGACGGCTATCGCTGCCGCGACGATCAGCGGCGGCATGACCAGGAACAGCTCATGGCTGCGGAGCGGCGTTTGCCACAGCAGCGCGACGGCCACCGCGCCCAACCACAGGCTCAGCGCGGCGAGCCACGCCCAGGCGCGCTGGAGCGCTAGGACGCCCAGCCCCAGGCCGGCCAGCGCGATCAGGCCGGCGTAGGACAGCTCCCATTTATCGCGCAACAGATAGGCGGTCAGGTCGCCCAGGTTGGGCCACGGCGCCGACTCGGCTCGCGCCTGCAAGAACACGCCCACCACCTGCTCGACCAGCGCGCCGCGCCAGATGGCTAGCGCCGCCAGCGCCGGGGCGATCAGCGCGGCGTGGAACAGCAGCCAATCGCGCCAACGTCGCGCGCGGGGGCGCTCGTCTCCTGCGCCCAGCAGCAGCGCCGAGACGCCCAGGTAGAGCGGCGCGGCCAACGGCTTGATGAGCAGGCTGCCGGCGTAGGCCAGGCCGGCCAGGATCAGATAGACAGGCTGGGGCCGCGCGCGGAACAGCGCGAGCAGCGCAATGGCGACTAGGCTCAGCGAGATCGCCGGCAAGCTGAGCATCACCAGCCGCGACAGGCCGTTGAAATGGGGCAAGAGCATTACGGCGACCACAGCAAAGAGCGCGCCGACGCGCCCGCCCGCCAGCCGGGCGATGACGCCCAGCGATACGATCCCCAGGCAGGCGAACACCAGAACGAGCAGCCGCGCGTGGGGCAACGTCTCGCCGAACACCCGGAACACGCCGGCGAGCAACACCGTAAAGAGGGGTGGGTGGTCGGACCAAATATCGGCGTACAGATCGTAGTCTTTGAGCAGCAGGCTCGCCTTGACCGTGTCCGGCCCTTCGTCGTACTTCCAGTCGAACTCTTGAGCGGGGGCGTATTGCCAGGCGAAAAAGAAAACAGCCAACAACACGATCGCCGCCCAAAGCGCGAACTCGCGCATTTTGGGCATTCCGTTACCTCGTTGCTAGATTTGCGTAGCGCGGGCCAGCGCCTCGCGCCAGCCGTCGTAGAGGGCCTGGCGCAGCGCCGGGGCCATGCGCGGCTCAAAGCGGTCGGTGGGTTGCTTCAGGCGGGCGACGTCCTCCAGTGTGGGCCACAGGCCGATGGCCATCCCCGCTAGGTAGGCCGCGCCCAGCGCCGAAAGCTCGGGCGAGGCGCAGCGCAGCACGGGCCGCCCGATCAGGTCGGCCTGGAACTGCATCAGTAGGGCGTTCTGGCTGGCGCCGCCGTCGGCCAAGAGCGCCGAAAGGGGCGCGCCCGAATCGGCCTCCATGGCGTCGAGCACGTCGCGCACCTGGTAGGCGATGGATTCCAACGTCGCGCGCGCCAGGTGGGCGCGAGTCGCGCCGCGCGTCAGCCCGCAGATCAAGCCGCGCGCGCGTTCATCCCAATGGGGCGCGCCCAGGCCGGTGAAGGCCGGCACCAGATAGACGCCGCCCGTATCCTCGACTTGCGCCGCCAGGCGTTCCACCTCGGCGGCGCCGCCCAACGCCAACAGGTCGCCCAGCCATTGTACGGCGGCGCCCGTCACATAGATATTGCCCTCTAACGCATAGGTCGCGCGCGGCCCGGCGGGGGTCTGGATGCCCCAAGCGATGGTGGTCGAGATACCCCGCTCTGAGAGGACGATGTCGGGCGTGGCGCTCATCAGCGACGACCCCGTGCCATAGGTGGCCTTGACGGCGCCCGGCTGGAAGCTGGCGTGGCCGAACAGCGCGCCATGCGAATCGCCGATCAAGCAGGCGATAGGGACGCCGCCGGGGAGCGCGCCCAGGGGCGCCGTCTCACCGTACAATGCGCTCGACGCCTTCACTTCGGGCAGCGCCGCGCGCGGCAGGCCGAAAGCGTCGAGCAGCTCGTCGTCCCAATCGAGTGTACGCAAATTGAATAACAGCGTGCGCGAGGCGTTGGTCATATCGCAAGCGTGGACGCGCCCGCCCGTCAGGTTCCACAGCACCCAGGAATCCATCGTCCCCAAACACAGCGCGCCCCGCGCGGCGCGGGCGCGCCCATCGGGGATCTGGTCGAGCAGCCAGCGCAGTTTGCTGCCCGAAAACATGGCGTCCAGCGTCAGGCCCGTCTTGCAGTGGACGGTCTCGCCCAGCCCTGGGCGGGCGCGCAGCGCCTCGCAGAACGGCGCGCCGCGCTGGCACTGCCAGCTCACTGCCGGGCCGAGCGGCTGGCCCGTGGCGCGTTCCCAGATCATCACCGTCTCGCGTTGGTTGGAGACGGCGACGGCGGCCAGCGCCGGGCGCCCAGCCTGCGATAGGCAAGCGTCCATCGCCTGGCGGACGCTGCCCCAAATGGCGAGCGGGTCTTGCTCCACCCAGGCGGGGCGCGGGTAGCGGATGTCGAGCGGCGCCGAGGCCCGCGCGACGATCTGCCCGGCGTCGTCCACCAAGAGCGCTTTGCTGTTGGTCGTGCCCTGGTCAATGGCCAAGAGATAGGATGTCATGTTGTCTCCCTGGTGGGATCATGGCGACTGAGAATAACCCGGTATGCGCTAGAAGCTCGCAGGCTGATGGGGTTTCAGCAAATAGTTTGACGTCTATCAGAGCGCCAGCCGCTGAAGCAAGCAGGCTACGATTACAAAGCCGACCTTCGTCGGCTAACCTCGTCATGCGGGTTGAGTATGTTTTTTCCGTGCTAACTCCTAGCCCACGAAGGTGGGCTTTGTAATCGTAGCCTGCCCGCTTCAGCGGCTGGCGCTCTGATTACCCGCCGCGTCCTGGTTCACTCGCCGCTTCACCGAATACAGGTAAGGCGTGAAATAGCGCGGCCAAAAAGCGCGGGCGAACAAATTGGCCGATTCGTAATCCACATGGACGCGCTCCAGGCCCTGCTCGGCGCACCAGGCCAGCGCCCGCCGCACGAGCTGCGCGCCGATCCCGCGCCCGCGATAATCGGCCTGGATGTAAGCGCCCAACGGATCCAACATGCCAGTGCGCCGATCCGCCAGGGTAAAGAGGTCGTCCTCGTCGGGGATGCGCGCGTTGAGCAAGCCCACCGGGCGGCCCTCCCAATAGGCCACGAACGCGGCCAACGCCGGGTCGGCCAGCAGGCCGCGATAATAATCCGCATCGTGCGGCTCGCGCATCAGAAACAGCGGCGATTGAGGATAATACTCGCCCGATTCTTCGCCCAGGGCCATTACCTCGGCCAGTTGCTCGACCCCCGCGCGGGCGATGCGCAGCCCGTCGGGCGCGGGCCGTTCGGCCAGCGGCGGCGCGATGGGGCGCAGCGCGTCCACCACCATCAGGCCGAACCCCAGCTCGTAGAGCGCGCGTTGCAGCGCGCCGTCGGCGGCGAAAAAGGTGACGAGATGGTTCAGGCAGCCACCGGCCACCCAATGGGCCGCCAGGCGTTGGTAGAGCAGGGGAATCACTTGCTCAGCAAAATCCTCGCGCGCGGCGTGGCCGAAAACCGGGCAATAGGCCGTCGGCTCGGCGTGAAAGGTGGAGCGCACGCCCAACATATAGCCCACCAATTCGCCCTTGGCGCGGGCGACGACAGCGTCGGGCGAGCCGGCGCGGGCCGCGAGCGCCTCGGTCAGCGCCGGCGAGTCGTCGCGCCAGCAGCGGGGCGCGCCTGGGATCGCGGCGCTCACGGCGCGATAATTCGCCCGCCAGAGCGCCGCCGCCTGCGCGATGTGGGCCGCTTCGAAGGGTTCGATGACGATCATGCGCCTACTCCTTGGCGACCAACTCCATCGCCGCCGCCGCGATCCCCTCCGCCGTGAGGCCGAAATGCTCCAGCAGAAAGGCCGCCGAGCCGGTGGGGCAGAACACGCCGGGGATGCCCAGCAAGCGCATGAGCGCGGGGTGGGTCTGCACCACCACCTCGGCCACAGCCCCGCCCAGGCCGCCATAGACGGTGTGCTCCTCGGCCACGACAATGCCGCGCGTCTCTTGGGCGGCGGCGATGATCGCCTCGCGGTCGAGCGGGCGCGCCGTAGCCAGGTTGAGCACGCGGGCCTGCACGCCGCGCGCGGCCAGCAGCTTGGCCGCATCCAGCGCGCGCGAGGCCATCACGCCGTTGGCGATCAGCGTCACATCGCGTCCCTCGCGCAACAGCGCCGCCTTGCCGATCTGGAACTGGTAATCGTCCGCGTGTATTTTGGGGACGGCCATGCGGCTCAGCCGCAAGAACACCGGCCCCTCGGCCTGCGCGGCGGCGATCACCGCCTGGTAAGTCTCGGCGGGGTCCGCTGGGGCGATCACCGTCAGGTTGCCGATGGCGCGCATCCAAGCGATATCCTCGATGGAATGGTGCGTCGGCCCCAATTCGCCATAGGCCACGCCGGCGCTCATGCCGCACAGCACGATGTGGGCGTTGGTATAGCCCGCGTCCACCTTGATCTGCTCCATCGCCCGCGCAGTGAGAAAGCACGAAGCTCCGCAGACAAAGGGCAGCTTGCCGCCGTTGGCCAGCCCGGCGGCCATGCCCACCATATTCTGCTCGGCGATGCCCACGTTGATGAGCCGCCCCGGGCAGGCTTTCCCAAAGGGGCCGAGTTTGCTGGACGAGACCGAGTCGTTGCACAGCGCCACAATGCGCTCATCGGCGCGGCCCAGGGCGATCAGCGCGTCGGAAAAGGCGTCGCGGCAATCGAACAGCGCGTCGGAACGGATCTCGGCGTGGCTCATGCTTGCAGCTCCTTCAAGGCGGCTTCCAATTGCGCGGCGGTGGGCACGCCGTGGTGCCATTCGGCGCGGTCGCGCATGAACGACACGCCCTGGCCCTTGTGGGTGTGGGCGATCAGGCAGTTGGGCTTGCCCGGCTCGTAGGGCAGATGGGTCAGCGCGTCGAGCAGCGCGCCGTGATCGTGGCCGTTGGCCTCGCGCACGGCCCAGCCAAAGGCGCGCCACTTGTCGGCCAGCGGTTCTAGGCCCAACGTCCGCTCGGTGGTATCGCCCAATTGCAGGCCGTTGCGGTCAGAGATACCCGTCAGTTTGTCGAGCCGGTGCTGCGCTTCGTCCATCGCCGCCTCCCAGGTCGTGCCGTCGCCCAGCTCGCCATCGCCCACCAACACGTACACCCGCCACGCCGCACGGCTCATCTTGGCCGCCAGCGCGCACCCCACCGCGATGGGCAGCCCGTGCCCCAAGGGGCCGGTGTTCGCCTCCACCCCCGGCACTTTTTTGCTGGGGTGGGCGTTCAGCCGCGAGAGGGGCTGGGCGAAGGTGTCCAACTCTTCCAATGGAAAGAACCCGCGCAGCGCCAGCGTCGAATAGAGCGCCCCCGAACTATGCCCTTTGCTCAGGAAAAAGCGGTCGCGCTCCGGGTCGAGGGGGTTGGCGGGGGCAATATTGAGCGCGGCGAAATAGAGCGTGGCCAGGATGTCGGCGGCGGAAAGGTCGCCGCCCGGATGGCCCACGCCGCCGCGATGGATCAGCGTCAGGTCGCAGCGACGGATGGCCTGGGCGCGCTCGCGCAGGTGGGCGAGCAGCGCGCTGCGGTCGGCGGGCGTCGGCTCGGACTGGCGGCTCGTCGGCGCGCGTTCGCCGAGGTGTGCGATCAAGGCGTCGCTATCGGTGGTCATAGAGCATCCTTTGCTATCCCCTCTCCCTCTGGGAGAGGGCAGGGTGAGGGTATGTCATGTGTCTAAATGTACTCGTGGTAGGGGAGAAGCGCAAATGCGCTTGACAGCGTTGCAACGCCGTACTATGATGCTGGCCGTGGGGGGGAACCACATCAAAAAAGGAGACTCGTCGCTATGCGTTCTCACAGCGCCCCCGTGCGATGGATGGGGCTGGCCCTGGTCGTGTTTGGGCTGGCTATAATGTTGGCCCTCGCGCCGATGGCGCGGGCGGATGGCGGATTTGTGGATACGGGTTTGCGGTTCCCAGGCGTCAGTTGGGGAAGGAGCCGTTGGGGGGACTATGACCGTGATCGAGAGTTAGACTTTGCGGTTTTCGGATTTGGGCCTGAAGGTACGGGTAAGCAAGCTACGCTATATCGCAATGATGGAGGAGTATTCTTTGACGCATCGGCCCCTTTGCATCCAGTTTCGAATGGCGATATCGAGTGGGGCGATTTCGATAACGATGGCGATCTGGACCTTCTCATAGCCGCGGATTTCTGGAGCATCTTGTACCCTAACAATGATACAGCGTTCAATGACAAGGTATTTCTGACCGGTGTAAACGGAAGCGCTGACTGGGTTGACTATGACAATGATGGCGATCAGGATATCTACTTAGCAGGCCAGATCCATACGGGCAGGCGGACTTCGTTCGTAGCGAGAAATGATCTAGGTGTGTTCGCCGAACGATATGTGGGTATCCCCGCCTTCCTAGGTAGAGGCATGGCATGGGGTGACTATGACGACGACGGAGACCTCGACGTGGCGGTCGGGGCTCCATATCATCAATCTATATCTGATCTATATCGCAATGAGAATGGGTTGTTTTCGCCCGCTAGCGCGAGCTTTGCAGGCCTCGCAGCGGACAATATCGCGTGGGGCGACTATGACAACGACGGCGACTTGGATCTGTTTCTCACCGGCGAGTACTCTCAAGTAGATCGTGGGTATCTTTTCAGGAACGATGATGGACAGTTTGTGGATAGCGGGATATTCTTCCCACAACAAACGGAAGGGTCAGCCGAGTGGGGCGATTTCGACAACGATGGCGATCTGGATCTCTTGGTAACCGGTGGTGCGGAAGATATGTCGAGTGCCCCTCAGACCCACTTATTCCGTCACAGTGGCTCGGGATTCGAGGAGTGGGCGACGGGGATGTTGCCAAGCGCCATGGCCTCCGCCGCCTGGGGTGACTATGATGGCGACCGCGACCTCGACGTGTTGCTGGCTCTATACGACAACGATCACCAATACTCGCTGATCTATCGCAACGACGGTTTCCCCGCCAACGCCGCGCCTACTGCGCCCACTGGCTTGGTTGCATCGTCGTATGGTCCGCGCGTGGATTTGGGTTGGTCTGCCGCCAGCGACGACCACACCCCCGCGCAGAGCCTCACCTACAACTTGAGGGTAGGGACGACGCCGGGCGGTTGCGAAATCATGTCGCCGATGGCCGCCGCCGACGGCTGGCGCTATCTGCCGGCGATGGGCAACGCGCAACTGGGAACCACCGCCTGGCTCTCGTTGCCGATGGGCATCTATTACTGGAGCGTGCAGGCTATAGATGGGGCCTATGTGGGCGGACCGTTCGCCCAAGAGGGGATGTTCACGGTAGGGCCATATGTCCAGGTCGCCGTGACCGACGCGCGCGAGTCGTGGTACGCGGGCTGGAACTGGGATTAT
>CAZYPJ010000081.1:0-13777 GCA_964649365.1 uncultured Anaerolineales bacterium
ACATCGGGGGCGTCATCCCACCTCCGGCGCAGCAGCGCGAGAAAGGCCGGCGCGTAGGCGTTGATCGGCTCGGTCTCTAGCCGGTAATAGACCCACAACCCTTGCTTGCGCTGGGCCACCAGGCCGGCCTCGTAGAGCAAGCGCAGATGCTTGGACACAGTGGATTGGGCCAACCCCAACGCCTCGGTGATGTAGCACACGCACAACTCGCCCTGTTCCAGCATTTTGAGGATGCGCACACGGCTCGGATCGGCGATGGCTTTGGCCGCCGCGATGAAATCGCGCATATTGCAACCTCACTCGGCAAAGTGGGGCGATTATATCGCTAAATGGCGAAATAGGCAAACAAGTTCATTGGGGTAGAGCCTGGAGGCAATCCGCCCCCAGGCTCTACCGTGCGCCCGGCGCCCCACCTTGGGGGCATGAGCGCGCCAGCTGCAACCCTTAGCAGCATGGAATGGAGCTCGGCGTTTTGAGCGCGTCCGAGCAGGCGCACGCCGGGCTTGCGACGAAGCGCTTGCGGGCGGGGCGCACTTGGCGCAGCAGAAAGAACCGCCCCAGGGTCTCGTGAAACGCGGCGGCCAGGCCGATCACATCCACTGTCAAGTATTCCTGGGCGTCGCGCCGATCACCCCGCGTCTTTTCTTCCGAAAGAATTGCGGCCATTAGATCGATTCCAAACCAGTCCATTGTCATGCTCCCATTTCAGAATGATCGTATCAAACAAATCGCTCGCAACTGTCGGGCCGTAACTGTCGCCATACCTAGCAGCACTTGACGCGAGTCGCTGGCGCCTCCGAGCTTTTCACCGCTAACCCATCCGCTTTCGTGGCTTTGACGAACGCCGAGACCACTTTGCTCGCCGGGTTTATCAGGTCGCCAAATTGAGCGCGAAACTCGGCGGGCGCGTCGTCGAGGGTGTATTGCTGGATGACCTCAATGGCGATGTCGCTAAAGCCAGCCGCCGCCAGCTTGCGCCGGTATTCGCTCTCCTCTAGCGCCCCCGCCACGCATCCCGCCCACAGGCCCAACGCCTGGCGCATTTCGGGTGAGAGCGGCTCGCCCTGCACCATAATATCGGCCACCGCGAACCGCCCGCCCGGCTTGAGCACGCGGTAAGCCTCGCGCAGCACAGCATCCTTGTCGGCGGATAGGTTGATGACGCAATTTGAGATAATCACATCAACGCTGGCATCGGGCAGGGGGATGGCCTCGATCTGCCCTTTGAGGAACTCGACGTTCTCAGCATGGGCGGCCTGCGCGTTGGCCCGCGCCAGATCGAGCATCTCGTCGGTCATATCCAAGCCGTAAGCTTTGCCCGCCGGCCCCACGCGCCGCGCCGAGAGCAACACATCTATCCCGCCGCCGGAACCGAGGTCGAGCGCCACCTCGCCCGGTTTGAGTTCGGCGAGGAGCAGCGGGTTGCCGCAACCAAGCGAGGCTAGGGCCGCGCCCTGGGGCACTTGTGCAAGCTCTTCATTGGCGTAGAGCTGGCGGCCGCTGCTACAACCGCACCCCGCGCTGACGCAGGTCGCGGTAGTCTGCTGCTGTACCTGCCGGGCAGCCGCAGCATAGTGCTCGCGCACCGCCTCACGAATCGCCTCTGGTTTGACATTCGAAGCCATGATCGTCCTCCTAACTGGATTATCGTTCGAGCGCATTGCGCGCTCGGATCGCGAGCGCTATCAGTATATTGATGATTATCAATATACTGACCCAAAAAAAAGATCAGGGGATCAGCCCCCGCAGCCAAGCCAGCTTGTCTTCGTTGATGCGATAGTACACCCACAAGCCGCGCTTGTTGGTCTTGACTAGACCCGCGCGCCGCAGGATCGCTAGATGGTGCGATACAGTGGGCTGCGCCAGGCGGCAGCAAGCCGCAAAATCGCAGGCGCACACTTCGCCCTGTTCACGAAGCTGGCGCATGATCGCCAGGCGCGTCTCATCGGCCAGCGCGCGGAACAACAGCGCGGTCTCTTCCAGGTCCTGATAGAGCCGGCGCGTATCATCCTGTTGTGTTGGCGAGCACGTTTCTCTCTGGCATTCGCAGTCGTTGTTCATGGCAGCAGTATAGCATATATATCGAAGTTTGTCAATATATTGTTTTGGCCAATTAACTGTGCAGGGCATTCCCTGGGGGGCGAGCCGCGAATCGCCTGTAGGGGCGGGGTTTCCCCGCCCTGGCGTGTGGGCGCGGCATGGCGCCGCGCCCGGATCCTCCCAACAAGTGCGCGGCAGGATGCCGCGTCTATTGCTTGGTCATTTCTGGTCGTGGGGCGCTTTTGGCGCCGCCCTTTACCCGGCTATCTCTCCCTGGAAAAAGCGGCGCGCCACGCCGGGAAACATAGCTCTTGCCTCCTCGGAAGACCAGAGCGCCCCGTGACTCTCGCCGGGAATCACCCAGAGCGCCGCCTTGGGCATGGCCCGATACATCTCTAGGGCGAACTCGATGTCAAAGTTGGCGTCGCGGTCGCCCCAGATGAGCAGCGTCCGCGTCTGGATGGTGGCCAAGTGCTCGGGCGACAAGTCCCAATCCACAAAGTTGTCGCCCATGCGATCGAACTGAGCTGCGACCCAGCGGATCTGAGGCTCGCCGCCAGGCTGAAAGCGCCTCATCAGCGCCAAGTGCTGCGCATCATACTGATCCATGCGACCGGCCCTAGCTCTGCGCTCCATGCGGACCGCGAGCGGCAGGCGATGCGCCCCGGCCACGAGCACCATGGCATCCATCCGGTCGGGCCGCTGCAGGGCCATGTGCAGCAGCACAATGGCGCCCGAGCTAGGGCCGACGCGGCGGACGCGCTCTATGCCCAGCGCGGCTGCCATGCCGCGGGGGCGCCGCGCCGCCTCTCGATGTGTGAAATCGCCTGATGGCCGCGCCGAGCGGCCAAGCCCGGGCAGGTCAGGGATGATGAGCGTATGATCCTTTCCCAGCTCGTCCACAAAGGGGTCCCACTGCTGCCCGGACAGCGTAAACCCGTGCAGCAACAGCAGCGGCGGGCCGCTGCCGCCCGTGCGATAGTATATCTCGACGCCATCCACCGTCGCGGTTGCTTCCGTCAGCGGCAGCGACGGCGCCACGTTCATCCACCGACCAGGCTCTCGCGCCATCGGACTTGTCCTTTCGTCGCAATCTGCGACATGATCTGAGCACGGCGTCTGCTTGTCGGCTCAGTCGCAAAGGGGGCGTGATAGGGGCAGCGCGGCTATTTGATCTGCTCGAGCATACTGCTCTCTCTTACTTTTCCGCACAAAAAACACCCGCCGCACGCGCAGTCTCGGTGATCGAGATCGCATATTCGGCGGGTGAGTGAAACCGCGTTCGCGCAACGCCGCTACGTCAGGGTCGGTTGCGTGGCATTATGAGCGTATTTGCCCATACTATATTCGTATTACGGCAATATGTCAATAGAATAAAGTTTCATTTCTTGCCGAACAACGCTTCGTTCTGCAGATGCTCCTCGAACGTCTTGGCAAAGACGTGCGAACCATCGCCTTTGGCATAGAAATAGAGATAATCGCTGGCGGTCGGTTCGAGCGCGGCCAGGATGGCCGCCGCGCCCGGGTTGCAGATCGGGCCGGGCGGCAGGCCCGGGTTCTGGAAGGTGTTGTAGGGCGAGACGATCGTGTTCGCCTCTTCTTGGAGCATCGGGTTCCACCAACGCTTGGTGTTGGGGTCGTAGCCCTTGGCGTACTGGACGGTGGGGTCGGCCTGCAAGTACATGCCGATTTCCAGGCGGTTGAGATAGACGCCCGCGATCATCGGGCGCTCGTCGGCCTGCACAGCCTCGCGCTCGACGATGGAGGCCAGCGTCACGATCTCGTACCAGGTCTTGTCCTGTTCGGAGGCGAGCTTGCGCGCCTTGTCCGAGAGGCGCGCGTCCCAGTTGCGCAGCATGATCTCGATCACGCGGTCGGCCCCGGCCTGGCGCGGCAACTGGTAGGTATCGGGGAAGAGAAAGCCCTCCAAGCTGGCGGGAGCGCCCTCGGGCCGGCTCTGCAAAAAGTCGAAATCGCTGCGGCCCCGCGCCACCGCCGCCATGAACTCATCCGCAGAGACGATCTCCAGCTCTTGCAGGTGCTCGGCGATCTGTTCGGCGCGCCACCCCTCGGGGATCGTCACTGCCACCGACGGCAAGCGCCCGTGTTGCAGCTCGCTAGTGATCTCTTGCATCGTCATGTTGGGCCGCAGGGTATAGACCCCCGCCTGAATGTCGCCGTCGGCCCCTTCGTATTGCACCACGCGGCGAAAGATCTCAGCGTCGGCCACCAGGCCGAGGCGCTGCAAATTGTTCGCTACGCTGCCCACCCCCTCGCCCGATTCGACCACAAAGGTGATCTCGCGGGCATCGTTGGGGTTGGCAGGTTGGGTGACGACGTCCCCTTTGGTGCCGAGGTACCAGCCAAGCACCAGTCGTTCGATCTTGTCGGCGGTGATGGTATAGCCCACCTGCGGCGCGCGGCCTTGAGCGTCGCGCCAGATATAGTAAAAGCTGCCCACTCGCAGGAAAATCACCACCGCAAGGGCGAGTACGAGCGTGATGAGCCGCAACAGGATGCGCGCAAATTGGTTCACGAGGTCGAGCCTCCCGCTTGGTCGTTCAAGTATTGTTGCAGGATCACGGCGGCGGCCACTGCGTCAATGCGGCGCTGGCGGCGCCGGCGCGTGGCCCCCGCATCGCTCAGGAGCTGATGGGCGTCGGCGGTGGTGTAGCGTTCGTCCCAGTAGACCACCGGCGTAGCGATGTGCTGTTGCAGGCCGCGCACATAGGCGCGCGCCGAGCGCGCCTGCTTGCCTTCCGAGCCATCGGCCAATAGCGGCAGCCCCACCACGATGACGCTTACGCCGTAACGGGCGATGATCTCGGCCAGGCGGCGGTAGCTGGCCGCCCCCGCCACGCGGGCGATCACTTCCAGCGGCTGGGCCAGCGCGCCGCCCTCGTCGCTGACGGCGACGCCGATGCGCTCATCGCCCACGTCGAGCGCGAGGCAGCGCATCTCAGGGCGTCCCCGACGAGATAATGAGCTTGATGCGGCCCGGCAGCGCCGGCAGATATTCCCAGCCGGCGGGCAACACTGTGATCTGCGGGTCGGAGCGCAGCTTCAAGTTCTTTTTCAGCCACGCCTGCGCCTCCGGCGCCTTTTTGGCGCGCAAGGCGTTCTTGATGCGTTGTTCGTCTATAACGGGCGCGACGACCCCTTCCGCCGAGACCTCAAAGCGCACCGCGCGTTCTTGGGCTTCCATCTCTTCCGAGCGCACCACCTTGAGGCTGTCGGGGATCAAGCTATAACCCGCTTCGGCTTTGCTTTCCAAAAAACGCGTCGCCAGGCCGCGCAGGTTGGCGTCGTTGATGGCGATGCCTTTGGCCACTACCTTCATCTCCATCGAGAGCACGTCGCTTTGCTGGGCGATGACCTGGTCAAAGTTCTGCGACATCACCTGCACATCGAGCGAGTTGGGCGGCACGAACTCGCCCTCGGCCAATTCGGCCACAAGTTGCGCGTAGGCGTCCTTTTGCAGCTTGGCAACCAGTTCGGCGCGGACGCGGTCGAAATCCTCCGCCGCGACGGTTCCCTGCCGCTTGACCGAGCCGCCGCTGGTGGCAGTGTCGTTAATAACGCTCACCGTGCGCGCCAGGGCGCCCTCGACGACGTTGATAGTCAACGGCTGGACGTTGCCGACGGGGCCGGCGTCTACCGCGATGACGCCCACGCGCGCCTGGCCGTGCAACGCGGCGGGCAGTTCGACTGCGGCCACGGTGTAAAACCTCACATTGGTGCCCGACCCGGTGCGCACGGCGGTCCCTTGAGGAACCTTGACGGCGTTGGTGGTGAGGTTGACGAATACCACCTCGCCCGTAGCGCGGGCGTCAGCCAGGTCAACGGCGCCAGAGACGGGCGTCTCGCCGCGCCCTTCGACGATCACCTGTACAGCGCGGGCGGGGATGATCGCTTTGCCGTAATCGGCGTCGCGATAGGTGATATCCGCCGTCACGGTGAACTTGGCCGAGACCGGCTGGGCTAGGGGTTCCAATATTACCTCGGCGCTGGGCACCATCGCCGCCGCCGCGCCCACCAGCACCGCCGTCAACACGGCGATGACCACCAGTGAAAGCAGCGCCGCGCCGATGCTGAGCGGGCGCGGGCGCCCGCGAAAGCGCCAGCCGAGGTCGCCATCCACGGGAACGACCCGGGCCGCCAGCCCGCCGACGCCGCGCTGCCGCGCCACACGGTAGCGCCGCAGCTTCCAGGGTACTATGAAATAGACGGGCAAGCCCGCCTCGCGGGCCAGCGCGTGCGTCTCCAGGTGGCTCGACACCAGGCGGAGATCCAGCGCCGCATCCTGGCCGGCGCGCGCCAGGCGTTTGAGATTGATGAGATTCCTGGCGAGGCGCGCCCGCCAGGGGGCTACCAGCCACACCTGGCTGCCGGGCGTCGCTTGATGCAACAACTCGCAGGCGGTATCAATGGTGTCGCGGCGCGAAAGATAAATGACTTGTACAGGGCGCAAAGCTCCTCCACGAGGTCTTGGTCTAGGATCGTCCTCTGGCCATGGCCTGTTTGCCGTGCATGATGTCGAGCAGTGCGCGGTTCAGGTTCGGGCCAGGCCCATAGAGCTGGGCGACATAATGCGCCAGGGCGCGCAAGGCGAGGTAGGACGGGCCGTTCGCCTGCGTGGTGCAATCGAGCACATCGCGCACCGTCTGCACGCCCAACTCGCTCACCGCCGGGCAGCGTTCAAAGGGTAGAGTGCGTTCCCAAAACGGCGTCTCCAGGGCGCGTTGCGCCTCGGGGATGCGCCGGGTGAGGTCGAGAAAGTAAATGCGGTGCGGCGCAAAGGCATTTCCCAGGTTGGGCCTGGCGGCTTCGGCGAGGGATGTCATCCAACGGCGCAGCTCGCCCCAAAAGCTGCGGGCCACCTGTAGCTCGGCGTCGTCTTGCAGTTGGCGAGCGCGATAGGCGCGCATTAGCGCGTCGGCCTGCCGCCCTTGTAGGCCCAGGGTCTGCGTGGTGGCGAGCGTCATTTGCCGTTCGCCCACCTCTTGCAGCGCGCTCCATTCCAGTTGGCCCTGGCGCGCTTGGCTCACCACGGTGTATTGCTCGTCGAGCAGGATCAGCAGCGCCAATGGGTCGGCCAGCGCCGCCGCGCAGACGACATGTTGCGGCGCGATGCCTGTGAGCGCCAATTGCAGGCGCTCGGCCACGATCTCGAGCGCGCGAATCCACTCTAGCGGGGCCAGAAAGAAGGTCAGCTGAAGCTGCAATTGTTGCCCGCGCAACCCGACGGGTTCGGCCACGGGCTGGCCGTCCAATGTCGTCTCGACCACCGACCCGGCGATCATATCCTCGGCGGCGCCTTTGGAGCGCACGCCCAGGATGTCTTGCGCCTTGCGATAGCCGCGCTGCAACAGGGCCAGCAATTCTTCGGGCGTCACCCCCGCATCGGGCTGGCGCCGCGACATGGCCACCGTCACGGGCAATGCGCGGGTGATCTCGGCGGGCACGCTCATCATGGCGTAATCGGGCACTAGCTTGCGGCTGCGCGAGACCAGCGTCATATCCTCAGCCTGGGTCAGCGCCTTTTCGCAGCCGGCGTACCACCGATCCACGTCGGGGTGGCTGGCGCGGCCCACGCCGTGCACGGGCGCAGCAGCC
The DNA here is from genome assembly GCA_964649365.1 of uncultured Anaerolineales bacterium. GTDB lineage: Bacteria > Chloroflexota > Anaerolineae > UBA1429 > UBA1429 > CAZYPJ01. The sequence goes on from CAZYPJ010000081.1 coordinate 7,657, forward strand.
ACGCCCATCAGCTCGGCGGCGCCTTCGTGCAGCTCGATCACCGAGGCGCGCACATGGTCGCGCTCCCAGGTGATGATGCTATAATGGGTGATGGGCGCTTCGAGCGCGCCGCCCCCTTTGCGAACGATCCCGCGCATGCTCATAGGGCGTCTATCCGCGTGTTCAATTTACCAACAGGCGTTCGACGATGCCAGGCACAGCGGCCACGGCCTCGGCGAGTTTGCCGGCGTCTTTGCCGCCCGCCTGGGCCATATTGGGCCGCCCGCCGCCGCCGCCGCCCATCAAGCGGGCCGCCTCGCCGGCGATGTTGCCGGCGTGCAGGCCGCGCGCCATCAAGTCGGGCGTGACGGCCACGACCAGCATGGGCCGCTCGTTGATGAGCGCCCCCAGCGCCACGAGGGCGCTGCCCAATTGCTCGCGAAAGCGGTCGCACTGCTCGCGCAGCGCGTCCACGTCTTTGGCTTCCAGCGCGGCGGCCAACACCGTCACGCCCTTGACCACGACGGCCCGGCTGGCCAGGTCGCCGGCGCTGCGTTCGGCGAGTTGGCGCTCTAGCGCCTGGATGGCGCGGCGCTGCTCGCGCAGTTGCTCGGCCAACGCCTGCGCGCGAGCCAGTTCTTCCCCTGGGCGGATGCCCAACACGGCGCGCACCTCATCCAGCACGCCCAGCCGCTCGCGGATGTAGGCCTCGGCGCCGCGCCCGGTGACGGCCTCGATGCGCCGCAGCCCCGACCCCACGCTCGACTCACTGACGATCATGAATGTCCCGATCTGGCCGGTGGCCGCGAGGTGCGTGCCGCCGCACAACTCGGTGGAAAAGCCCTCCACGCTGACCACACGCACCTGGTCGCCGTACTTTTCGCCAAAGAGGGCGATGGCGCCGCTCTTCATGGCCTCGTCCAGCGCGCTCACGCGCGTCGAGACGGGGCGGTTTTCGCGGATTTGGGCGTTGACAATCGCCTCCACGCGGCGCAATTCGTCGGGCGCGACGGCGGCAAGGTGCGAAAAATCAAAGCGCAGCCGTTCGGGCGAGACCAGCGATCCGGCTTGCGCGGCGTGTTCACCCAACACCTGGCGCAGCGCCCGATGCAAGAGGTGGGTGGCGGTGTGGTTGCGGGCGATGTCGAGCCGCCGCTCGCGATCCACCACGGCCTCGACGGCGTCGCCCTCGGCGATGGCGCCTTCCACTACGCGCCCGCGATGCACGATGCAATCGGGCAGGGGCTTGACGGTGTTCTCGACGATCACCCGCGCGCCCTCGGCGCGCAACTCGCCCGTATCGCCCACCTGGCCGCCCGCCTCGCCGTAAAACGGCGTGGCGGCCAACACCACCGCCACCTCGTCGCCGGCCGCCGCGCGCGAGACGCGCTCGCCGCCGCGCGCCAGCGCGATTACCCGAGTGGGGGCGCTGGTGGTCTCATAGCCCAAGAACTCGGTCTTGGGCAGGTCCAGGCGGCGGTAAAACTCACCCTCGTCGCCCACGGCAAAGCGTTGCGCCGAGCGCGCTCGCTCGCGCTGTTCGGCCATCGCGGCGCGAAAGCCGACCTCGTCCACCTCCAGGCCCAACTCAGCGGCGGCGTCGCGGGTCAGCTCCAGCGGAAAGCCGTAGGTGTCGTAGAGGCGGAAAGCCTCGTCGCCGGGGATGACGCGGCTGTCCTCGCCCTTGAGCCGGGTAGCCAGTTGATCCAACCGCGCCAGGCCCACCGAAAGCGTCGCTAGGAAGCGTTCTTCCTCTTGGGTGATGGCCTCGCGGATAAAAGCGCGCCGCTCGATCAGCTCGCTGTAATGATGTCCCATCGTTTCGATGACCACGTCGGCGGTCTCGGCCAGGAAGGGGCGGTTCAAGCCCAGCCGCTTGCCAAAGCGCGCCGCGCGCCGCAGCACCATCCTCAGCACATAGCCGCGCCCCTCGTTGCCAGGGAGCACGCCGTCGGCGATGAGAAAAGTGATGGCGCGGCTGTGGTCGGCGATGACGCGGTAGGGGACGATGTTGGCGCGCATCTCGGCTTCGCTCGCGCCCACCATCTCGCGGGTGCGCTGCATGATGGGCAGGAACAGGTCGGTGTCATAGTTGTTATGGGCGCCCTGCAACACAGCGGTGATGCGCTCCAGCCCCATGCCCGTGTCAATGCTAGGGCGGGGCAGCGCCGTCACTGAGCCGTCGTCGTGCGATTCGAATTGCATGAACACCAGGTTCCACAGCTCCAGCCAGCGGTCGCACTCGTGGGCTAGGTTGCAATCGGGCCGATGGCAGGTGCAGAACTCGGGGCCGCGATCATAGATGATCTCGGAGCAGGGGCCGCAAGGGCCGGTGTCGCCCATCGCCCAGAAGTTGTCCTTTTTGCCCAGGCGCGTGATGCGTTCGGCGGGCAGATGCGCCAGCTCTTGCCACAGGGCGAACGCTTCATCGTCATCCTGATAGACGGTGGGGTACAGCCGCGCCGGTTCTAGCCCCAATTCCTCGGTCAGGAACGCCCAGGCGAAGGTGATGGCGTCGCGCTTGAAATAATCGCCAAAGCTGAAATTGCCCAGCATCTCGAAAAAGGTATGGTGGCGCGGCGAAGGGCCGACGGCGTCGAGGTCGTTGTGCTTGCCGCTGACGCGCATACACTTTTGCGAGGTGGTGGCGCGCTTGTAGGGGCGCGCCTCGGCCCCCAGGAACACATCCTTGAACTGCACCATGCCCGCGTTGGTAAAGAGCAACGTGGGGTCGTTGCCGGGCAGCAGCGAGGAGCTTTTGACGGCGGCGTGGCCATGGCGTTGGAAAAAGCCCAGGAAGCGGGCGCGAATTTCGGCGCTGGTGATCAACGGAGCTATCTCCTCTATGAGTGATTCATCCGAGCGCGACGCGGGCGGCGGTTAGGCCGCCTGGTCGAGCAAATTGGGCCTCTGCTTGCGACGGTCGCGGATGTGATCGGCGTTCACCGTCCACTGGTTGATTTCGGGGTGCGACGGTATTTCGTACATCACGTCGAGCAGCGTCTCTTCGATGATGGTGCGCAGGCCGCGCGCCCCCATCTTGTAGGCGATGGCCTCCTCGGCGGCGACGCGCAGGGCCTCGTCGGTGAACTCGAGCGCGACGTTATCCAGCGCAAAGAGCTTTTTATATTGACGCACCAGCGCGTTTTTCGGTTCGGTCAGAATGCGGATCATCTCGCCTTCGCCGAGCGGGTCCACCGTGACGACGACGGGCAAGCGCCCCACGAATTCAGGGATCAACCCATAATGCATCAGGTCGTCCGAGTTGACTTGGCGCAACAGGGCGGCGGTGGTGAGGGCGTTGCGCTCTTGCTCGGTGAGGCTAAAGCCGAGCAGCCCCTTGGTCTTGGTGCGCTCGCTGACGACATCCTCCAGCCCATCGAAAGCGCCGCCGCAGATGAACAGGATGTTGGTGGTGTCGAGCTGGATGAACTCTTGATGGGGGTGTTTGCGCCCGCCCTGGGGCGGCACGTTGGCCACCGTCCCCTCCAAGATTTTGAGCAGCGCCTGTTGCACGCCCTCGCCCGAAACATCGCGGGTGATGGAGGGGTTGTCGCCGCTTTTGCGGGCGATCTTGTCTATCTCGTCAATGTAGATGATGCCCCGCGAGGCGCGCTCGGTGTTGAAATCGGCGGCCTGGAGCAAGCGCACCAGGATATTCTCGACATCCTCGCCCACATAGCCCGCCTCGGTGAGCGAGGTGGCGTCGGCGATGCAAAAAGGCACGTCGAGCACACGCGCTAACGTCTGGGCCAGCAGCGTCTTGCCGCAGCCGGTGGGGCCGATCAGCAAGATGTTGCTCTTTTGCACCTCGACGCCGTCGTACAACGTGTTGCCCGCCACGATGCGCTTGTAGTGGTTATAGACGGCCACCGCCAGCGCCTTTTTGGCGCGATCCTGCCCCACCACGTATTCGTTCAGCGCCTCATACAGCCGCGAGGGCGGCGGCACGTTCTGCAAAGTCAACGGCTCCTGGCTCGCTGCGCCGTCGCCCGAGTCGAGGATCTGCTTGCACAACATCACGCAGGCGTCGCAGATGAACACCGAATCGGGGCCGGCGATGAGCCGTTTGACCATGTTTTCGGGCCGGCCGCAGAATGAGCAGCGTGGTTCGGGGGCAGGGCCTCGCATCATTTGCCCTCCGTCTTTTCGCCTTTGGGGCGCGGCTCAATGATCTCATCTACCAGGCCGTAAGCTTTGGCCTGCTGGGCGTCCATGTAAAAGTCGCGCTCGGTGTCGGCGGCGATGCGTTCGATGGGTTGGCCGGTGTGTTTGGCCAGGATTTCGTTCATCCGCTTGCGCAAACGCAAGATTTCCTCCGCTTGGATTTGTACATCGGTGGCCTGGCCGCGCGCGCCGCCGGCCGGTTGATGGATGAGCACCGTGGCGTTGGGCAGGGCGTAGCGGCGGCCCGGCGTGCCCGCCGCTAATAGGATTGTGGCCATGCTGGCGGCAGAGCCGACGGCAATGGTCTCGATGGGGCAGCTCACGGCCTGCATGGTGTCATAGATCGCCAGCCCGGCATAGATGACGCCGCCCGGCGAATGGATATAGAGGCGAATCTCGCGTTCGGGGTCTTCGCGCGCCAGGAACAGGATTTGGGCCACGATCAGGTTGGCTACGTTGTCGTCAATGGGCGTGCCCAAAAAGATGACGCGCTCTTTGAGAAGCAACGAGTAGATATCGTATGCGCGCTCGCCGCGCCCTGTGGATTCGATCACCATCGGGATCAATGCGGTTGGGTTCATCAGCCACCTCCTCTGGAAGGGTGATACGAACGAACACGGAATACGCAGAATGCCTGGGTAGGGCGTCCGCGTTACTCCGTGTTGAGTGTAACCGAAGAACGGTCTGGGGGCAACTCGGCGCGCCCCGCGCGTTAGGCTTCGGTCTCGGTATTGGCCTCGGCGCCCGCCGTATCGGCGCTCGCCGCTTCGGCGGATTCGGCCTGCTCAGCGCGCCCGGTGGCCAGCGATACCAGGCGGTTGATGGCTTTGCGGGTGAGCAGCTCGGCATAGACGGGCATGGCCATACGCATATCGCTGAATTGACGCATCGCTTGCTCGGCGCGGTCGCCATAGCTGGCGGCGATGCCGGTGATGGCGTTGCCCAATTCCTCGCCGCTCACTTCGAGCTTTTCGGCGCGGGCCAGCTCGTTCAGCGCCAGGTTGCGCGCCAGGCGCTTTGCGGCGTCGGGGCGGATCTCCTCGCGCAGTTGGGCCTCGGTGTGGCCCGTCATGCGCAGATAATTCTCGAACGAAAAGCCGATCTGCTGCAAGCGCGCCTTTTGGTTATCCAGCGTGGCCTGCACCTCTCGTTCCAGCGCCGCCGCCGGGTACTCGATGGTCGCCATGTTCACCAGCGCCTCGATGGCCTTCTCGGCCTCGCGGTTGCGCGCCTCGCGTTCTAGCCGCTGCTTCAAGTTGGCGGCCAGCCCCTCGCGCATTTCGTCCAATGTGGCGTAATCGCCGGCGGTCTTGGCCAAGTCGTCGTTCACTTCGGGCAGCAAGATTTCGCGCACGGTGGTGAGCTTGACATTGAATTCGACCGTCTTGCCGCGCAAGCGCTCATCCTCGTGGTCGTCGGGGTAGGCCAGCGAGAAGACGCGGGTCTCTTCGGCGGCCATGCCCACCAACGCCTCGGCAAAGCCGGGGGGAACGAGTTCGTCGCTCAGTTCGAGAGTGGTGTTTTCGTTATCTACCACCGTCTCGCCCTCCGAGACGCCCTTGATGCTGGCGACGATCTGGTCGCCCATCTGCGCGGGGCGCTCCACGGCCTGGTACTGCGCGTGGCGGCGGCGAACGATCTCGACCTGTTCGTCAATCTGCTCGTTAGTCACGACGACGTCGGGTTCCGGCTCGATCTTGATGCTGGTGTAATCGCCCAACGTGACGGTGGGCATGAGCGGGACGCGCACCTTGATCACCAGGGGTTCTTGCGAGGCCACTTCGAGCGTGCCCTGCTCGTAGGGGTCGAGCTTTTCCTGTTCGAGGGCCTGGCGGTAGAGGGTGTTGGCCATGTCGTCTACGGCCTGGTTGAGAATCATCTCTTTGCCAAAGATGCGCTCGACCATGTTGTAGGGCGCCTTGCCGGGGCGATAGCCGGGGACGGGGCGCCAGCGCGAAAGCTGCTGGGCGGCCTT
>CAZYPJ010000082.1:0-13764 GCA_964649365.1 uncultured Anaerolineales bacterium
GTGAGAGACAGCCGCCTCCGCCATCCCAGCCATCTGGCGGGCTAGACCACGCGCGACGTTCTGGCGTTCTTGCTGAGCGAGGGGTTCGGCGTCGCCTATGAACACCACCCCGAGCTGGCCCCCACGGATGAGATCCTCGACGGCTACCATCGCGACAAGGATTGGGCCGCCTACGAAGCGGCCTTCAAGCCGCTGCTCGCCGAGCGTCGCTCCGAGGAGGAGGGCCGCGCGATCCTGGCGCGCTATCGCGCGCCCTGCTTGCTCTGCTCCGAAGCGACCGCCGAACATTGCCATCGGCGGCTGACCGCCGAATACTGGGCCGACCACATCGAAGGGCTGAACATCATCCACTTGTGAGGTTGCGCGCCCATGCAAGAGATCCTCATTATGGCCGTGACGCGCATGTTGAGCGGGTATTGCGTCGCCGGGTTTACCCGCGAACCCGATCCGGTCAGCGGGCTGCGCTGGCTGCGCCCCGTCAAAGAGCACGACTCGTTGCTGGCGGGCGACATCACCACTGCCGAGGGCAAGCTGATCGCCCTGGGCGACGTGGTGGAGATGGCCGCCATCAAGCCCCGCCCGATGCCGCCGCACTGCGAGGATTGGCTGACCGATTTCATCCATCATCGCCCGCGGGTGCTGTATCGCCTGGAAGGGGAAAAGCGAGCGCGCTTTTTCGCGCGGTATCTCGACCGCGCGCCGGAGGATGTGTTGATTCATGGTACGCGGTCGCTGTGCCTGGTGCAACCGAAGAGCGTTTGGGCGTCCTTCGAGTTCGACCCATCGAGCGAGCGAATGCAGGCGCGCCTCGGCTTTACGCTGCCGGACTTGCCGCACGAGCGCGCCAACTCGCCGCGCGGCGTCGCCGTCACCGATCTGCGCTGGGGCGCGCTGGGCCGCTCCTGGCTGGGCGAGCGCGGCGGCGCGCTGCAACTGAGCCATCAGGAGCTATTGGAGCGGCTGCAAGCCGAACGCATCTATCTGGCGCTGGGCCTCAGCCGCAGCTATCAAGGCCAGTATTGGCCGCTGGTCATCGGTGTACACACTGTTCCCGACTATACCGATCCTTTGCCGCCCGGATCATGAGGTAATCGCCGCTTATGGACGCCTCCCTCTCTCGCGATGCAACGCCTTCCACGCCGCCCGACGCTTTGGCGCAACTGGAGCTAACCCCCGAGCAGGCGGGGCAGCTCACCGGCCACCGTCGCGACGCGCTCATCCGCTTCCTGTTGCGCTGGGAGCAATACGCCCCGGCGTTGGCGTGCCTCGATGCGCTGTTGGCGACCAACCCCGAGTTGGTGACGCTGCTCGACCAGCGCGCCCAGGCCCTCGCCGGGCTGCGACGCTACGGCGAGGCGCTCCAGACGATGCGCCAGCGGCACGAGCTGCGCGTCTCGGCCTCATCGCTGGCGCTGGAGGCGCGCATCTATCTGGCTGGAGGCGTCGCCGAAGGCGCGCTGAGCGCCGCCGAGGAGGCGCTGCGCGAGTCGAGCAACAACCTGAGCGCGCTCGCCGCACTGGCCGAGGCGCGCCTGGCGCGCGGCGATTACGAGGCCGCTCAGGCGGCTTGTCGGCGCATGAACGAGGTCGCGCCCGATAGCCGCGCGTACTGGCTAGAGATGATCGGCTATCACCAGGCGCGGGGCGAGCTGACGGCGGCCAGCGGCTATGCGGCGCGCCTGGAAGCCGGCATCGCCGAGGTCGGGCAACTTGCGCCGCACGTGTTGCGCCGGTTGCGCGAGTTCTATCTCCTTTCCGGCGAGCTGAACCGCGTCCGCGACATCGAAGCCGCCCTGACCCAGATGTACGAGCAGGAATTGGCCGAACTAGGCCCGATCCTGAGCGAGAGCCTGGCCGCCATCGCCCGCCGCGCCCAGGCCGTCGAACCCACCGCGCCGCCCGAATCTTCCCAACTACCTGTAGCGGCGACCCTCACAGCCGCCCAACCCGCGCCCGCCATCGTCGTCACTGCCGGGGAACGCCTGACGATAGAGCGCGCCGCGCGCGAGATCTTTGGGCACTCCAACCTCCTTCCCGGCCAGGCCGAAACCCTGGCCGCCGCGCTGCGCGGGCAGGATGCGCTCACCATCTTGCGCACCGGCGGCGGCAAATCGCTCTGCTACCAGTTGCCCGCGTTTATGGCGCAGTCGGGCGCGACGCTGGTGGTCTCGCCGCTGATCGCGCTGATGAAGGATCAAGTCGAATCGCTGCCTGCCGCCCTGCGCGAACGGGCCGTCACCATCAACAGCACGCTGGATGGCGACGAGCTACAGGTCGTGCTGCAACGGCTGGCGCAGGGGCAATATCGCCTGGTCTATGCCGCCCCTGAGCGGATGCGTCAGGTGACGTTCATGCACGCGCTGCGGCGGGCCGGCGTGAACCGCCTGGTGGTGGACGAGGCCCATTGCGTGAGCATGTGGGGGCACGACTTTCGCCCCGATTACCTCTACCTCGGCAGGGCGCGCCAGGCGCTGGGCAGCCCGCCCGTGCTGGCCATGACAGCAACCGCGCCGCCCCGCGTGCGCCTCGATATCTTGCAGCGCCTCGATATGGAGAGCGCGGCGATCATCACCGGCGAGGTGACGCGCCCCAACCTCTACCTGGCGGCCTATCGCGCGCGCAACCAGGATGACAAGCTGGGCGACCTGCTGGCCCTGATCCAGCGCGAGCCGGGCAGCGGCATCGTCTATGTCAGCAGCCGCGAGCGCGCTGAGGAGCTGGCGCAGCTCTTGCAACAGCGCGGCGTCGCGGCGGGGTTCTATCACGCGGGCATCGGCGACCGCGCCCAGCGCGAGGCCGCCCAGGATGTGTTCATGCGCGGCGAGGTGCGCGTAATGACGGCCACTATCGCCTTTGGCATGGGCATAGACAAGCCCGACATCCGCTTTATCATTCACTATGACCTGCCCTCGTCGCTGGAATCCTACTATCAGGAGGCGGGGCGGGCCGGGCGCGACGGCCAACCAGCGCACTGTCTGCTGCTCTATACCGCCAATGACAAGGGCACGCTGACGATGCGCCGACACAGCGATCAGATCCACATCGAAAAGCTGCGCGGTGTGTATGCGGCGGTCAAGCGGCGCTTGGGCGGACAAGGGTTGGGACGCGTGGCGATGGGCGACCTGGCGCGCGACGCCCAACTAGAAGAGACCCAGACGCGGGTGGCGTTGAGCCTGCTGGAGGAGGCCGGGTTACTGCTCCGCCATCACGACGCGCCGCGCAGCGCCCGCGTGCTGTTGCGCGCGAGCTATCGTTCCGACCCGGATTTGGCGGCGTTAGCTGCCGCCGCTCACCTCGCGCCCGGCGAGGCGCAGTCACTCGATCTCATCCAATGCGCCATCCAGGCCAAGCTCGACCCGTTGGCCATCGAGGCGCGGATGCTGGCCTGGGCCGACGCTGGTTGGGCGCAATATCGCCCCGCCGGGCACGACCTGTTGATCGAGATACTGCCGACGCCCGAGAACTCGGCGACCGTCGTCAAGGAATTGCTCGACCGCTACGAGAATATCCAGATTCAGCGCATCGCAGAGATCATGGCCTATGCGCAAACGCGCCGCTGCCGCCACGGATATATCAGCGCCTACCTGAGCGGCGAGAGCGCCGAGCATTGTCGTTCGTGCGACAACTGCCAGCCCGCCCAGGCGCCCTCCACGAAGGCCGACCTGCCGGAAGAGGGCGAACAACTCGCCGCCATCCTGCGCTGCCTGGTAGAGACGCGCACCAGTTGGGGACGCCGTAACCTGATCCGCATTCTGCGCGCCGATAAAGAAGCGCCGCCGCGCGGCCAGACGTGTTCGGCGTGGGGGGCGCTGGCGTATCGCACCGAAAAGGCCATCGGCGAGATGGTTGACCGGCTGGTCGGGGCGGGGATGCTGCACGTTCTTCTGCTCGAACACGGCGGCGCGGCGTTGGAGCTTACCCCAGCGGGCCGCGCGGCCCTGGCCGACCACGCCCAGCTCGACGCCCTGGCGCGCCCGCTCCGCTCCGGCGCAGCGGCGGCGCGATCCATCGAAGAAGAGATCGGCCCGGTGGACGAGGAGTTGCTAGAGGCGTTGCACGAATGGCGAAAGGCCGCGGCCCAACAGGCCGCTGTGCCCCACTACATCATTGCCCACAATGAGCTGTTGGCCCGCATCGCCGCCGCCCGCCCCGCGACGCTCATCGAACTCGCCCAAATCAGGGGTATTGGCAAACGAAAACTTGTGGCCTATGGCGAGGCGATCCTGGACATCGTCGCCGCATACCGGAAAGAGTAGTCGCGGTTTCTAACCGCGCAAGAGCGCGATTTGAAATCGCGGCTGCTGCGTATGGCTCAGTACGGCATCCAGATCAGCGCGTCACGCGGGGGGAATAGCGCATCGAGCAGCGCTCGCGCAGCGGGGCGGATGACGATGTCGGGCCAGGCGTCGCGCAGGGCGTCGAGCGAGCGATAGCCCACCACCAGCCGCGTGAAAGCGTCAGGCGGGATGCACAAATCGCCGCCGTCGCTGCCCATCGAGGCGTCCACAAAGCCCAGCGGCTCGACCGCCGCCAGCCGGCCCCGCTCCCAGCGCAACGCCAGCGCCTGACGATAGCAGTTGATCGTCAACGACCCCGTGTAGCTCGCCTCGCTCGAAGCGGCCAGCCTCCGCTCCAAGACGGGGGCGAGTTTGGCCAGCAGCTTGGCCGCATCGGGTAGGCGGAGCAGCCATTGATCGCGCGGCAGCGGCGCGGCGCCCAGGCTGCGCGCCAGGCGAATCAATCTACACTGCGCCGACCCGCCCAGGATCAACTCGCCCGGCGTCTGCGCCGCCAACCACCCCAGTGCGGCGCGGGCCGCGTCGGCGTCGCGCAGGGCGCTCTCGGCCACGCGTAAGGGAGCGCCATCGGCGGGGGGCCGCGCCACGATATAGCCCATCGCTTCGCCCGCCCGCTCGACGATCTGCACGCCCCAGCCCGCATAGCGCAATAGATAGTCCCAATAGGCAGCGTCGCGCTCGACGTGCAACGAGTAGGCGGCCATCGCTTGCTGATACAGCGCGGCGAGCGTGGAGGCGTCGGCGGGCGTGGAGCGGCGTACCGTGTGGCGGGCCGCAGCCTCGGGCCAAGCGGGGACGCGGCCCGCCGGCAGGGCGTCGGCGGGGGTGTGGTCGAGCGCGTAGGCGTAGCCGAACTGCCGATAGTAATAGGGGATGCCCTGGATGATGCACAGGTCAAACCCGCGTTCGGCGGCCAGGCGGTGAAAATGGTCTATCTGGGCGCGCACCAATCCTCGGCGGCGGTAGGCCGGCGCTGTGACCACCATCTCGATCATGGCCACATCTAGCGCAATCCCCTCGTAGCGGCAGCGCCAGGGGAGCAGGCAGGTGGTCGAGGCCACTTCGCCGCTGTCCTCGTCTTCTACCAGAAAGAAATCGCCCAGGCGCGCGTTGGGATGGTGGTGGGTGAGCCGCTCGCAGATCGGCCCCTCGCCGGTGATGGCCTCGTTGTGCGCGACGAACCGCTGCGCATCGCGTTCGTCGCGCAACGGTCGTAATACCAATCCGTCGCCCAGTGGTTCGCGCCAGGTCATATGCAGATTACCTCACCCCCAACCCCTCTCCACAAGTGGAGAGGGGAGCGCGCGATACCTCACCCCTAGCCTCCACAGGTGTTAACTTGCTTGGCCAGGGGATGATTTTCAACACGGAATACACGGAATGAACGGAAGGCACGGAAAAAGGAATAATCCCTTTCTGTGTTTTCCGTTTATTCCGTTTATTCCGTGTTCCGTTTTTCGCGCCTATGTCCGATAATGCGCGTTGATGTCCACATAGGCGTGTGAAAAATCGCACGTCCACACCGTGGCGCTGGCTGCGCCCGCGCCAAGATCAATCGTAATGGGAATATCGCTCTGCGCCAGGATTTCGCTGGCGCGCTCCTCGCGTACGTCGTAGGGCGCGCCCTGGCGCACCAATTCGAGATCGCCCAACCACACGCCCACGCGCTCGGGTGCGATCTCGACCCCGCTATAGCCCACGGCGCAGACGATGCGCCCCCAGTTGGCGTCGTGGCCATAGATCGCTGTCTTGACCAGCGGCGACTTGGCCACTGACATGGCCACCTGCTTGGCCTCGGCGCGGGTGCGCGCGCCCCGCACCACGATCTCGATGAACCGCGTGGCGCCCTCGCCGTCGCGCACGATGCCCTTGGCCAGCTCGCCCAATACCACGCCCAACCCTTCGACCAAAGCGCGATAGCCCTCCGAATCAGCCTCAGCGATGAGCGGCATGGCCGCCTGGCCGTTGGCCATAAACAGCACGGTATCGTTGGTGCTGGTATCGCCATCCACCGTGATCGAGTTGAGCGTATCGGCTACCACCTCGCGCAGCGCGCGCTGGGCCAGCTCCGGCGTCACGCGGGCGTCGCTGGTCACGAGGCAGAGCATGGTCGCCATGTTGGGGTGGATCATCCCCGCGCCTTTGGCCATACCCGCTACAGTGAACACGCCCCCGGCGGCCTCGATCCGCGCGGCGACCTCTTTGGGGCGCGTGTCGGTGGTCATGATGGCGCGGGCGGCGTCGTGGCCGGCGGCGACCTCGCCGCTCAGGCGCGGCGCAGCGGCGGCGATCCCCGCCTCGATCTTGTCCATCGGCAGCGGCTGGCCGATGACGCCGGTGGACATCACCATCACGCTATTCGCGAGGACGCCCAGCGCCTCGCCCACGCAGGCGGCGCTGGTCTCGGCGTCGCGCAGGCCGCGCTCGCCGGTGCAGGCGTTGGCGCAGCCGCTGTTGATGACCACAGCGCGCAGCCCGGCGGGGTTTTCCTTGAGCACCCTCATATCATAGAGCACGGGCGCCGCTTTGAAGGCGTTGGTGGTGAACATCGCCGCCGCCGCGCAAGGGCCGTCGGCAGCCGCCAGCGCCAGGTCGAGCGCGCCCGTGGGCTTGAGTCCGCACGCCACGCCCGCCGCCTTAAAGCCGGGCGTCGAGGTGATGCTGCCCTGCTCGATGATCTGTACCTTAACCATATCCTCTCCTCTCATCACAAGCATGGGGCGATCACGCAGGATCGCCCCTACCCATCTCGCGAACCGGTAGGGGCGGCCCTGTGTGGCTGCCCTGAATCATCACACAGGATCGGGCGATCCCATCGGGTCGCCCCTACAAGGTTTGGGCGCGAGTATAGGCCCGACCGCACGCTCTGTCAATCGTTTGACAGCGACAGGCGATTTCTCCTACACTCCCGCCAAGCGCAAGGAGGCGCGACGCCCCATGAGTCCAGTCGCAGTGGTGGCCATCGGCGGCAATTCGCTGATCCGCGACAAGCAACACCAATCCGTGCCCGATCAGTTCGAGTGCGCCCGCGTGACCGTGACGCACCTGGTGGATATGATCGCGCAAGGCTGGGAGATCGTGGTGACGCACGGCAACGGACCGCAGGTGGGGTTCATCTTGCTGCGCTCGGAGCTAGCGCAGCACGTATTGCCCCAAGACCCGCTTGATTACTGCGTGGCCGAGACGCAGGGCGGCCTGGGTTATATGATCCAGCAGCAGTTTCACAACGAATTTCGGCGGCGCGGATTGGCCAAGCAGGCCGTCACCGTGGTGACGCAAGTGCTGGTGGACGCCGCCGATGAAGCTTTTCAACACCCCACCAAGCCTATCGGCCCGCACTATGACGAGGCGCAGGCGCGCGCCTACGCCCGCGAGCGCGGTTGGGATGTGATGGAGGATGCGGGCCGGGGCTGGCGGCGCGTCGTCGCCTCGCCGTTGCCGCGGCAGATCATCGAGATCGAGGCGATTCGCGCGCTGATCGCCCAGGGGTTCGTGGTCATCGGCGTGGGCGGCGGGGGCGCGCCGGTGGTCTCCACCCCGCAGGGCGGCCTGCGAGGGGCGGCGGCGGTCATTGATAAGGATTATGCTTCTGGCTTGATGGCTAGTGGCCTCGGCGCCGATTTATTTCTGATCTCTACCGGCGTCGAAAAGGTAGCGCTGTACTATGGCCAGCGCGAACAACAAGACCTCGACCAGATGAGCCTAGCCGAGGCCGAAATGTATCTGCAAGCCGGACACTTTGCGCCGGGCAGCATGGGACCGAAAATTCGCGCCGCCGCGCGCTTTGTGCGCGAGACGGGCCGGCGCGCGCTCATCACTGCGCCCGAGTGCATCGGGCGGGCGCTGCGCGGCGAGACGGGGACGTGGATCGCGCCCTAATCGGTCTAGTCGGCCAGCACGCCCGGCACATAGATCAACAGCGTCAACAGCGCGTCGGCCCCGGCAAAGACGCCGAACGCCGCCAACACCGGCGTATAATCGCGCTTGCGCACATAGAGCCAGGTCAGCAACCCCGCTACGCCTGTGATGACGAACGGCATGACATAGACCAACACATTGGCGATGTCACTAGGCAGGCGTTGCGGCAGGGGCAGCGCTGCTAGCCAGTTGGGCCGGAACAGGTACTTGAACCCGGCATAGAGCAGGGTCGCTGCCGCAAACACAAGGCGTGTGCCCATCTCGGCCATATCGCCCTCGGCGCGGACGAACACATAGACAGCCAACAGCGCCAGCGGCATGAACATCCAGGCCAACACCATCGGCAAAAAGCCCAGCGCTTGCACCAGCCCCCAGCCCAGGTCAAAGAGCGCCGCGAGGGCGTCTTGGCCCGTCAGCCGGTTGAGGTGGGCGCGCGCCTCTCGGGCGGTCGAGGCGTAGAACACGTCGAACGCGCCAAAGCCAGCGTTGTCAATCCAGGCCACGTGCAAATCCTGGTTGGCGTCGGCCAGCAGCGTCGGCTTGAGCGACAGGTTGCGCGTCTTGCCCGCGATCTGATAGCCCGCTAACTCGCCGTCGCGCCAGATGGTCAACACCACTTGAGTGATCTCGCTGATGCGTCCGCTCACCTGCACTGAAAAGGCCGCCGCCAATTCGCCCGGTTGCCCCTGCACCGTCGAGGGGAGATAGACGAATTGGCTGGCTCGCTGGCTTTGCGCGGGGCTGGCCAACTCGCGCAGAGCGAACAGGCTGGCGGAGCGTTCATATTCGGGGCGGTTGGTGGCGGGGATATGGACGCGCTTGGCTTTACCGGCCGCCTCGGGCTGCCCCAGCGGAAAAGTCACATAATAGGATTCGGCCATTGGCGGCGTCAGGCCGCCGCCGCGCCGTTCGATGGACCAAAAGATGTACACCCGGTCGCCCGCCAAGCCGATGATCGGGCGATGGCCGATCAATCCGGTGGAGATGGGGAAATTGGCGAGCGCGCCGGTGGGGTCAAAAGCGCGCGTCGCCGGGTCAAAGGTGGCGTATCGGATGGCGTGCTCTCCGTAAGCCGGCTCATCCTGCCAGACGAGGTGAATCTGCCCCTGGCGATCCACGCGAAAAGCGGGATCGTAGCCGGTCTGCCCTAGGTGAAGATTCTCGGCGATCACCCGACCCTGAAGATCGAGCCGCGTGTGGTACAGCCCCGCCCCCTGGCCCTCTTGGACGCTCCAAAAGACTTCGAGCGCGTTGGCGTTGTTCAGCCCTGCGGCATAGCTCGCGACCAACAGGTCGGGCAGCGAGATCGCTTCCGGGTACGAGATCAACTCGCCCGCGCCGTCGAGCTGGGCGTAGAACAAGCGCCGCACGCCCGCCAGGCGATCTTTCCAGAAGAGGTGCAACGAGCCGGCGCTATCTGCAACCAAAGTCAATTCGGAGGGCTGGTCGGCGCCGATGCGCAGATCATGCTCATCGAGGAGCTTGCCCGCCCGGTCGAGGTGGGCATAGCGCAGGAACTCGGCGCCGTTGCGCTCGTGTTCCGTCACCCAAACGAGATAGACATTCGCGCCCGCCGCGTCCAGCGCCAAGGCCACGCGATCATTGATCGCGGCGCTGCCCACATTCACGCCCCGGCTCCAATCGGCGTGCGCGCGGTCGCTGCGCGCGTTGGCCGCCTGGCAGCCGGTCAGCAACAACATGCCCAACAGCAACGCCATCAAGCGCCAAACGATTCCGGTACGCGCCATCTGGTTGCTCTCCTCGCTTCTTTGTGAAACGCTCCACCGCCCGCAGTATACAAACCTTGTGGGCGGCGCGCAAGTATAGAGCCGTTGGATTGGGCGTCGTCGCTGCCTCTACAACTCAACGGGGTCGCCCAATCCAGCGGCTCTACTTGTCCACCGTTTGTCGAACCATCGCGTCGGCCAGCAAGCGCCCATCGGCGCCCGCCGCCGGGACGCGCTCGCCATTATCGGCGCGATAAATCCCCACGCCCAGCGTGTAGCGGCCTGCCGGCAAATCGGGCGGCAGCGCCAACTCACGCACGTCCTCGACGACGTATTCGTTCTTCCACACCCCGAACGGGAACACGCCCCGCAGCGGCGCGCCGTCGCCCTGGGCGACCAGGCGACCATCCGCTGCATAGAGGTGCACGAACGCCGTGTAGGGGCCTTCCAGGTTGCGTAATTCGCGCCAGCGCAACGTGGCGACCAACACATCGCCCTCGATCTCAGCAGAGGCGCCGTAAAAGCCGATAGCCTCGCCATAGATAGCCTGGGGCGGCTCTTCGCGCTCGGCCAGGCGCGCGCTGCCTGCATCCAACCATAGCAGGCGGTCGGGCGTATAGCCCAATACCCACACTCGCCCCGCCTTGCGAACGGATTGCGCCAGCTTTTCGATGCTTACCGCATCATCGTGGTAGCCGATCAGGCCGCTCGGCCAATCCTGGCGGATCTCGGTCAGCGCCTCGGTCATCACCGGGCGATCCACCCCGCGATTGACGCGCACATAGTCGTCGAGGTCGGTGTCATAGTAGGGGGGCAGCAGCAGATAGCCCTCGTGCCCCAGGGGGAAATCGGTGTCGCGCGGGGTCAACCAGGCGGGCGTGTTCACGAACAGCAGTCGCTCGCCCTCGGGCGCAGCGACCATCAAGTCGGCGGCCTGTTCCAGCGCGGCGACGCCGCTGCGACACAACGCCATGCGCTGGCCGATAAAGCGCGCTCCCCAGCCAAGCATCGCCGCCGCGATCAGCCCGGTCAGCGCCATCCGCCCCCAGCGCCAGCGGCCCGCCCCGCTCGCCAGCGCCGCCAATAGGTCGGCCCACAAGAGCGCCGCGCCCGGCGCGGCGGGGTAAAGGATGCGCGGCCCGTCAATGACATAGCGAAACGAGAGCGTCACCCACATCACGCCCAGCGAGAGCGCCGCCCAACCCAACGCCGCGACGAGCGCCGGCGAGCGCCGCCGCCAGATCATGACCAACGCCAGAAAGGGGAACGCGGCCCAAGCCGCCGTCGCCAGGTCGCGCGTGACCGGGATTCTGGCTGTCGCCAAGCCGGCCTTGGCCAGCGCCGCCAGGGGCCAGGCCAGCGCCTGGGCGAAATAGACGCCGCTCTGGGCCAGCGCCTCCCAACCGGGGAAAGCGGGCGCATCGCCCGAATTGGGGACGGCCAACCAGGCCGCCAGAAAGGGGACCCCTGCCAGCAGCGCGCCCAACACCCATGGCGATGGGCGCGCGACCTTGCCCTTGCGCCAGAGCAGATACTCAATTAATACCAGATAGCCGCCGCTGGTGATGGCCGATTCGTAGGCAAAGGGCGCGAATAGCGCCGCGCCCAGCGCCGCCGCGATCCAACCCCGCCGACGCCGCTCTCGCCCGCGCCAATAGAGCCAGCAGGCCAGCAGCAGCAAGAAGGCGCTCATGGGCTTGGAATGCGAGCCGGGCGAGGGGATCGCCTGGTAGCTAAAGGGGTAGAGGGCAAAGAACGCCGCCGCCGCGATGGCCGCCCATGCGTTTGGGATGACGCGGCGCGCCAACCATCCCACCAGACAGGCGTTGGCGATGTGCAAGGCCAACGTAAGCAGGTGCAGCGGCCATGAGGCGGTCGCGCCAAACGCCCGCATCGAGACGGCCCACAGCCACATCACCAGCGGACGATAGTGCTGCATCCCCTCGATGTTGACCCATACATCCCACACGCCGCGCTTGGCCAACCAGCGCAGATGGATCAGGTCGTCGAAAATAAAGGGGAACGACAGCGTCGCGCCATAGACGGCAAGGGTGAGCAGGGCGCTCGCCGTGGCTATTGCCCAGGCGACCCAATGGCGGCGCATGTGGTTGGCGATCATCCGCATGAAAGTGGCATCCCTCGCGGCCCACGTGGGCCGCGCTCCAAAATTGTGCGCCTATCACAGCGCCAGGCCAGTTTACATGCGCTGCAAGACAAGTCAAATCGGGGTTGCGTTAGCGGCTAGGGACCGACGGAGCCAGGCTTTCTCCGGCCTCGCCCCGTAAGGCGGCCTCTTCTAGAATCTGCTGCACTTTGCGGGCGATCTGCGCGGCGCAATCTTGCGGCGTGGTTTCGTTCGTCAGCAGCGGCCTGATCGCCCAATTCCAAGCGTCGAGGCACTCGGCGTGGCGCAGATTCCAGGGCAGGGGGATCACTTGGGCGTTGTCGGCGGCTTCGGCCAGCGCGGCGCAGATGGGGTAACGTTCCAGAATGCGCGGATCGTTCCAGGCGGCCACGCGGCAGCCCGGCTCGGCGTAGCCCTCCAGGAACATGCGCACGCCCATTTCCTGGCTGGTGATGAACTTCACCCACTGGAAGGTGTTCAGCGGCGCCTGGCTGCGCCGGCTCAGGCAAAAAGCCATGCCCGATGCCGCCGCGCCCACGCGGCCCGTCGCGGGGTGTTGGGGAAACAGCGCTGCGCCGATGGGGGGCGTCGCCGCCGACGCTTGCTGCATGCCTGCAAGTTGGCGCAGCGAGCCGCGCCACATGGCGATCTGCCCGCCGCGAAACATGGCATCCAATCCGGCGAGGGCTTGCGCTGGCCGGGGGGCGGCTCGGCGTTGGTGCAGCCACTCGTAGGCCCAACGCAAAAAGGCGACGCCGGCGTCGTTGTTGATCGCCGTCTGCCGGCCATCCTCCGAGATGAGTTCGGCGTCGAAGGTGTGTAGCAACGGATAGGCGCTGGGCAGGGCGAAATCCAGGCCCAGGCCGAATACTGCCGCCTGCTCAGCGCTGGCGCTGCGCGTCAAGGCGGCGCCAGCCCGGGCGAGGGCGTCGAGCGTCCAATCGGCGCTGGGCGGCTGGGCCTCAGCTTTTTGGAACAAGTCCTGGTTATATAGCAGCACGTTATCGCCGGCGTCGGCCACGAAGGGCAGGCCGATCTGTTGCCCCTGATAGCGACAGGCGCGCAGCGCCGCCCGGAACAGGCCGCTGGCGTCGAAAGCATCCGCCGCCATGATCTCGTCCAACGAGCGGATGATCCCCGCTTGCATCCAGACGGCCGGCAGGCTGCCGAACGGTCCTTCGATCAAGTCGCCCAGTTGGTCGGCGGCGTAGAATTCGGCGATCTGCCGAGGGTAGGCGCGCCAATCGGACACGCTGCGCCATTCGATGGTGATATGCGGGTAGGCTTCCTCAAAAGCGGGGGCCATTTGCCGAGCAAAGACGGTCCAGCCATAGGCGGTGGCGTGGGCCACAACGCTGGCGCGAGGCTTGGCCGTCGGTTGGGCGGTGACGACCTTTTCGACCATCTTTTCGATCACCTGCGGGGTGCTGGCTACGATGACCGTCTCGCGCACCACGCGATCCACCACCCGGGTGATCTCTTTGGTGACTTCTTTTTCGACCTCGATAATGCGCTGCACTTCGACGATCTTTTGCCCACAGGCGCCGAGCAGCGCAGCGCCCGCCCAGCTCAGCGCCAGGGCGGCCCCGCGCAGCAGGCGGCGCCGCGTCAAGCGCCCACGAATCGTCGCGTGATTGGAATCGGAAGCATGAGCGATGTACATGGCGAGATTATAGCACGTTTGAGGATGTAGGGG
>CAZYPJ010000083.1:0-13753 GCA_964649365.1 uncultured Anaerolineales bacterium
ACCACCACAAAGACGATGCCGGAAAAAAGGATCCCTTGCTGGCTGTAATCCAGCGGATCGCGCCCCAGCAGCTTGATCGGAAAGGGCGAGGCCAGCGGCAAGATCAGCGTGCCGATGACGACGATCAGGTCAAAGACCGGCGATTTGATCAGGTTATCCCACGAGCGCGATTCGCTTCTGAGCCACTGCCAGATCAACAGCCCGAATAGGAAGGTGCCAAAGACGAAATAGGTAATGAACGTCGTCTCTTTGCCGGCAAAACCAAGCGAAACGGCCCCCGCCGCCAGGTAGAGGTAGCGGCTTTTGCGCTGCTCCAGATACCATAGAATAGCCAGGAACAGCACCAGGTTGAATACGATGGCCGCATGGTCGTGGCGGATAAAACGCGAGCGGTGCATCAGCACTGGCGAGATCGCCATGAATAGCATGGCCGCCAACACGCCCTTTTTTCCGAGCCATTTGCCCATGAACAGCGGCGACAGAGTGATCATGACGCCCAGCAGTGACGTCCCCAGCCGGCCCGTAAAGTCGTTGTCGCCAAAGAGGATGAAAATCAGCGCCGTAAAGTGATAGAGGAACGGGCCGTGATAGACCGGGTTGTGGCTGTAGCCCTGCCCCGTGGCCAGCTTCCATGATTCCCAGGCATGGATGCTTTCGTCGTGGCAGTAGGCCCGCGAATCCAGCTTCCATAGGCGGGTGAACACGACGAATGCGACCAGCGCCACGCAGATCACCGTCCACCAGGTGATCTTCCAAGTACCGAAAACGGGTCTATCCAAGAAGCTCGTGGTTTTGTTTGGGGATGTTTCCCTCATCGGCGCCACCTCTCCACTAGTTTCATCATATTTGTGCTTTATTGTTCTGCTCCGCCCGGAAGCCGCACCCACAACTCGATCTCGGTCGCCTGCTCGGCGCCAACGGGGCTGCGGTAAATGAACCAGCGCAGGCGGTCGCGAAAAGACAATCCCTGACTGCTCCAGGTCTCGCGCAAACGAAACCGTTGCCCCATATAGCCCGAGGGGCGCGTGTCCTTATCGCGCGGCGCCGTGACCAGGGCCATCGCTTGCGGCGCTTGGCCTACCGATGCTACTGCTTGCGCGTTCGGATAGTCGCGCAGCGCCCAAGCGACCCAAGGCGTAAAGGATTCCTCATAGGCAATATCGAGGATGTGCGGATCGCCGGCCTGGCGGCTCGATGTATCCGCGACAAGGGCCTCGAAATCGCGCAGTTGCGCCGAGCTGGGCTGATAGACCAGCGGCTCGCGCGGGTCGCGGGCCGTCTGGTAGGCCACGGCAGTAGCGGCGCGAATGGTGAAAATGGTCATGACGACCAGAATCGCCGCCGTCGCTACCCGGGAGGCCGAATCGCGATAGCCCCACAAAGAGTAAGCCGCCCAGCCGACTAGCAGCACTCCCCAGGCGATGCGGGCATAGGTAAAGTGCTGTTCCTGGCCGGTCTGGATAAAGGTAGACAGTTCCACAAAGGTAAAACCGAGGATGGCCAGCACTGCAAGGGCGATGACGCCATCCAGCAGGATGGTCTCGGGGGTTAGGCGATTCCAAAGGTATTCGACCCCATAGGCCGCCAGCAACACCAGCGGCAGCAAGGCGTCGGGCAGCCACATGGGTTGCCGGTGGCCGAGCAATCCCAAGATCAACGCTAGAGCGAACCAGGCCGTCGCGAAAATGGCAACCGGCTCGCGTCGGTTCAGGCTCGTCGTCGCGCCGACGATGGCAAGCGTCAGCGTGAGGAACTCGTATAACGCCAGTGTGCGCGGGAAGGCGTACCAGGGTAAGTCGCTCTGCCCCGGCGATAGATAGCGCGCCCAATAGCCAAGCTGCTCGACGCTGGCCCCGATGCCCTGCGGGTTGGCGGTAAAGGCGCTGGCGACCAACACAAATACGCCCAGCAACCAGAAGAGGTTTTGCCGCGTTTTAACGCCCTCAAAAGCGGCGCGTAGATCGGCGCGCTCCTCTTCCGAGCTGCGCGCCCAGCGGAAAGCGCCGTATAACAGGGCGGCCAGCAGCGTGGTATAGATACCCGGCCCCGACGTCAGCCCCAACGCCAGCGCTATGACGCCCAGCCGAGCGTCGCCCGCGCGGCGGTTGCGCAGGTAACGATGGATGGCCAGCAACAAGAGCGCACTCGCGGCGGCGGTCAGAATGGGGCTATCCGCCGTGCGCGAGAAAAAGACCCAGGTCGGCGCAAAGGCCAATAGCAGCGAAGCCGCCAGCGCGCCTTTGCGGCCCAGCAGGTCGCGGGCGAACAGAGGCAAGAGCGCCAGCCCCGCCCCAACCAATGCGGGCAGCAGCGCGGCCGCCGCGTCGGTGGCGCGCGTCGCCCAAAAGAGCGGCAATTGGGCGCTATAGAGCAGAGGAACGTAATGCGTTGGGCGCCAGGCTGAGCCGTGGATGGTGCGCCAGGCCGCCAAAGCGGTGTCGGCGCCCGTCTCCATCAGCGGCCAGCGATCCAGCGCCGCCAAGCGGACGGCCAAGGCGGCGACGGCGATGACGCCGTACAACGCGACCTCAAAGGTCAACCACGATAGCGCCGCTGCGGCAGAAGCCGAAGCAGGCGCGGGGGGAGCAAACTCGTTGCGATCCTTGGTGAGGCTCTGATCCATAGCCTTTGCTGCCTGAGTCCTTTCTATATGATCGGGCGCGCCAGGAACGCTGCGCGACAAGACTCGGTGTTATGTCACCTCAACGATAACGCAATGCGAGTGGCCTCGTCGCGCGCCAGGCCATCGCCCTCTAGGATCAAATTGATCCCGTCGCGCTCCCACATCAGAGTGCGCCTGCCGACCCAAGCGGCTTGATAGCCGCCCATCACAAAAGCGTGAATCGGTTGATCGGTCAGCAGTTCGACATCGGCATACACCCCGTCGGCGGCGTCTCGCTGCCGCTCCACAGGCATTTGCATCAGCGTGATAGCACCGTTCGGCCCATCGTAGAACAGAAACACCCGCCCGAGCGGCGTCACCAATGCTTCGGCGAGCGCGTAGCCGTTGGGCAATCGCACCGGCTGCAACAAGCGGAATGACACAGCGCGGCGCGTCTCTTCGAACGAGTGAAAGCGCTGCACTGCCTCAGCGCGCCCCTCCGAAAACGGTTCGCGCGTCAATGTACCTTGCGGCGTGCGGATGAGCAACGCCTCATCGAGCCGCTGCACGGTCAACGCCGAAGCAGGCGTGGCCACCAACGTGGGCGTCATCTGAGCCATGCGTGCGGGTTCGACGTATTGCACCACCGTGTGCCTGCCGAGCGCCAAGCGTTCGACCCAACCTTCCATGCCAGCCGCCGCCGCGCGAAAAAGCCCCGCCGGCGCAACAAAGACGATGAACAACAGCGCCACCACCGCCGTCGGCCAAGCCGCTTGGGTGCGCCGGAGCCAAGATGTACGCCCTTCCGCGTCTGCCGCATCCTCAGCGGGCGGGGGATCGGCCTGCTCGCCGCGCGCCGCCGGAATTACCAACTGCGGCAAACGCTGTGAGCGCGCTTGCGCCTCGGCGCGCACAGCCTCATCGAGCAAACGCCACTCTTGCGCCGCGCGCTGGCACTGGGCGCACTCGTCCAGGTGGCGCTTGATTGCCTGCATTTGCTCGGTGGGCAAGGCGCGCGCCACATAAAAAGGTAACAAATCGTCGCAATGTTCGTTTCGTGTGTCGCGAACGCTCTCGCTCATGTTGGCAGATCCATCAACTCGCGCAAAGCCGCCTTGGCGCGATGCAACCGGCTCTTGACCGTGCCCTCGGCGACGCCCAACACGCGCGCCGCCTCGGCGCCGCTCAAGCCGTGGTAAAAGACCAGCTCCAACGCCTCACGCTGATCGGCGGGCAAGCGGCGCAGCGCCTCGCGCAGTTCAGCGGGGCCGCTGTCCGGCGCATCAGGCAGAGCGCTCTCTTCGTTCAGCGGCAGGGCGTCGGCCCGGCTACGATTTTGGGCGCGAATGGCGATGCGCCGCGCGATGGTCAGCACCCAAGTTTGCACACTGCTGGCGCCGCGAAACCCTCGCGCGCCGCGCCACACGGCCACCATCACGTCTTGCAGCGCCTCTTCCGCCAGTTGCGCATCGCTGAGACGCCCCAGCAGGTAAGAGAACACGTAACGCCCGAAACGCTCATAGAACGCGCTCAGGGCCTCTTCATCGCCGCCGGCTATAGCTCGCACCAGGCAGATTGACTCACCGGCCAGCGATTCGGCGCTCAACATGCGTTTGATCCTCGAATTGGCTCTGAGACTCTCGAACATATAGTGCCTCTAAATCGCGAAAAAGTTCCATCAACAGAGCGACGGGACGTTATTGGCCCGAGCGAGCATAGATGACGACGTTGCCCTGCTCAAAGACTCGCGTCATCATGCGGTCGAACTTGCGCAACACAGCCTGGTTCACGCCGTATTTGGCGCGCTCCAATTGGCCCACGTACACGTAATCTATGCCGTAGGCATCCAGCAGGGCCTGGGTCTTGGCGGCGTCAACACTCTTGTAGATCGTTTGGATGTCGGGTTCGCGGCGCGCCGGCTCGTCATAGTTGCCGCGCCATTGCAGCTCGTGGCCGCCCCATCCCAGCAAGGTGGGGATGCCGGTGTGCGCCGAAATCCAGTTATACTCGGTATAAGAACCGCCTGTCGCTTCGAGCATGACGGCGTCGAGCGCGGCGTTGGCGCGCAGCCATTGGATGGCGGCGTAATCATCGGGGCGATATTGCTCGATGTAGCGCGTGCCGTCGAGCGTGGGCCGGCCCGCGAACCCGCCGGCCTTGGCCGTCGCCGCCGCTACGGTATAGCTCAGGCCGCAAATGACCAGGGTCGCCGTCACGATCCCCCAAGCCGTCGCCGCGCCGCGCGCCAGGAGCGAACCGCCGCGAGCGCGTTCGGCTACGTAAAACACCCCATAGGCCGAGGCCAGCCCCAACAGCACCCAGGCTTGGTAGTAGAACTTGAACACGGTGTTCATGCGCGTGCCAAAGGTGTCGCGCAAGAAGATGAACTCGACGCTGGCCGTCAGCAGTAGCCCGGCGATGATGAGCAACAGCGCAAAGAGCGAGCTGTCCTCCAGCGCGGCGGCGCGCCCGTTCGCCGTCGGGCGCAATTGACTGGCCCAGATCAGCAACACGGCTGCTAACCCCGCCAACGCCAGAGCGAACGCCGCCGTCCACCAACGTTGACCCACTGCAAAAGCGACCAGCAACACCATCGCGCCGCCTATGATTTGGGCCAGCAGTGAAAAGCGACGCTCCTCGGCGGGCTGGCCGCGAAAACGCGCGCCCAGGGCTGTGAGCAGGCCGAGGATGGCGACGATGAATATACCCAACATCAGCAGATATTGGTGCAGCCGCGTCTTGGTCGCGCCCACCCAACCGATGCCGCCCGCCTGCGAGCGGAACCCA
The DNA here is from genome assembly GCA_964649365.1 of uncultured Anaerolineales bacterium. Taxonomy (GTDB): domain Bacteria; phylum Chloroflexota; class Anaerolineae; order UBA1429; family UBA1429; genus CAZYPJ01. The sequence goes on from CAZYPJ010000083.1 coordinate 5,390, forward strand.
AAATAGAAAGGGAAATAGAACGCGACGCCCATGACCAATAGGATCACGCCCATCGCCACAACATCAGCTACCCAGGGCCAGCCGATGCGCTCGTGCGCCCCCTGTCGGCGGATGGCATAGACCAGCGCAAAGATGCCCAGATAGATGGGGTAATCCCAGGTATTGAAAAAGCCCAGGCTGCCCAATAACAACGCCCACAACGCCACATCGAACGGGCCGCCGTTCCATAAGTTGTTCACCCATTGCCAGATGCGCGCCCCAAGGCCGCTCTCTGGGCGAGGCGTCGCCTGGCTGTTGGTTGTCGCGCGCCAGCTCAACAATAGATTGAGCGCCAACGCCAACGCCAATAGCACGAAAGGCAGCGCTAGTACGTGGGGATGGTTATCGCCCAGCAAAAAGCTAAAGAAGGGGAACTCGTCAATCACCTCCACCGAGTTGCCCAGAGCGTCCTTATCGTGGATGACGCGCGAGGCTCGCCACCACCACCAGAGATCGTTAGGATACCAAGTAGAGCTAGGGGCCGTAGCTTGCAAATTCTTGACATCGAGCCAGCGCCACAGCGCCTCCGAGCCGCCGCCGTGGGCGCGGAGCAGCTCAAAGATACCCTCCAAGTTGCCCATCAAAGCAACGAACACCGATCCTAACAACCCGGCCAAGACGCCGCCGCGCGAGCCGCCATTGATAGACGCATCCTCGCGACGGTGATAGCTCAGATACGCCTGCGCCATATTGTACACTAGACTGAAGGCGCCGGTCACAGTCAGCGCAAAGAGCATGGTCAAGGTCAGGTTGAACGTAATGTCGCTGGGCAGGCCCGACAGGCGGGTGAGCATAGCGGCGATCACATAGCCGAAATAATAGTAGCTGATCGAATAACCCGAAAGCCAGGGGTCGCGCGGCGGAAACGCGCGGCTGCGCAGAATACCGTTGATGAAGGCAAACTCCATCGGCTTTTCAGTGGCCGAGATCTCGGGGTTGTAGGCGCGAAAGAGCGCGAACCCGGCCAACGCCACGGCGAACACGATCTCGGTGATCACAATGATCCGCTTGCGCTCGCGCAGGGCGGCCAGCATTTCGCGCCCCTCGCGCGCCCACAAGTAGGCCGAGCACCCCACCACGACGAACAACACCAAGACGATGTTGCTGGCGCTGTTCTGCAATACGCCGAAAGTCACGAGCAGCCAAAAGAGATAGCCCGTCAACACCAAACCCACGGGGCGGGCGAATCCCCAGCCGCGATCGGGCAGAAAACGGAACAATTTAAGTGTAATGGGCAACGCCGCCAGGGCGATCACCTGGAGGACGAGCCACCAGATCAGCACAGCGAGCATGATTACCGTCCTTCTTGACTTGTCGGGCTAAGACCCCGCAGCGCGGGGCAAATGGTAGATACTCACGCGGTCGTTGCGGAATACGCGCAGCAAGCGGCCCGTCTCGGCCAGATCATCGAATATGCCCAGACCGGGACCATCGAACAGCGCGCGTTCCAACTGGCCTACATAGATGACCTGCACACGATAGCGTTCCAGCAGAGAGAACAGCTCATTCGTATCTTCCGTCAAGTAAATTGTCTCGGCGTCGCGTTCGCGCGAACCGATCTGCGTCGAGGGACGTTGCTCGCTCTCGTGCATTCCGAGCAACGTAGGCAGACCCGTGTAAGACGACGCGCGCAGTCCGCCCTCGCGATAATACCCTATTGGCGCCTCGACGATGACAGGCGTCCCCGTCACATTCTCCCATAGCCAGGCGATGGCGTCACGCTCGTAGGATAGCTCGATACGATTGGAGGCGTTGGGCCAGGAATAGACGCCCACCGTCATGTAGGCCGTGCCATCCAGCGCGCCTACGGGCGGGTGGGCGTTCGGGAAGCGTTCGGCGACGCGCACTGGCGTCGCGGCTACTGGATAGACCAGCGAAGCAAACAACAGTACCGCCAGAACAGCGCGCCAGGCCAGCGCGCCGAAGCCCTGGCGCTGCGCCAACCACCGCCACAAGGTGGGCAACAGGCTGCCGCAAGCCACGCCTAGCAATACCCAGGCTTGGATGTAGAACTTGAACACGGTGTTCATCCGTCGCCACTCGCCGCCGGCGAGAAAATCTTTGAGGTAGATGACCTCAACGCCTGCCAGAATGCCCAACGCGATGAACATCATCAGCCGCTGGATGAACTCGGCGCTATCGCACCGGCTGCCCAACAGTAGGCCGCCGGTGATCAGGCACAGCGCCGCCATCAGGCCGAGCACGGCGTAGCCTTGCAGCGTCAGCCATACGGCCAGGGCAATAGACAACAACGCGACGGCCACAGCCACGGCGCTGACCGCCACACTGCCGCGATCAAGCGCCCACAATCGCCTGCACACCGCGCTCGCCCCATAGCGGCGCGCCAACCGGATCAGGCGCGCCCAGGGCCAGCCGCGCCCCCACCAGTAGCCCACCACCGAGATCGCCAACGCTACGAACAGCCCCCAGATCACCAGGAACAAAGTCAGATCGGTACGCTCGCCAGGCGGAACCAGCGCCAGGCCCACGTACTGCGCCCGATAATGGGCGTAGAACGGAGCATAGAGCAACAGCGACGCCAGCGCCAACACGAAAAAACTGAGCGCGGCCTCCAACAAGCCTCGGCGGCGCCCCAACTTGCGCCCACGATAGAGCATGGCGCAAGCGAGCAGCCCCAGGTAGGTGGGCAAATCCCAGGTATTGATGACGCCCAACGACCCTATGGTAACGGCCAACCCCGCCCAACGCAAGAGCGAGCGCAGACCCTCGCGGGCATCGTCGAGCGCCAGGGCATAGCACAGAGCGATGACGAGCACGGTAAAGGGAATGCCGATCATGTGTGGGTGCAGATCGGCGAAGAGAAAGCTGAAAAATGGAAACTCGTTGATGGTGTGAGGAATGATGCGCGTGCCGCGATACCAATACTCAAAGGCGGGTAGCTCTGCCGCGCCCGTCAACCAATTCCACAATCCAGCGCCGATGCGGGTCAGGTCGGTCCAACTGACCTGGTTGTTGGTGAATTCGGCTCCCCCGGCGCGGGCGAACTGCTCCAGCGCTTGCAGCGCCCCCGACAGGTTGCCGATCACTGCTACCAGCACGACGGCGCAGGCTCCTGCCCAAACCCCGTAGGCGGCGGATGGTTCGCCTCTCTTGCCCACCCGCATCGCCAGATGGTAGGCCAGGTTGAACACGTGCGCCACGGTGAGCGCGAAAAAAGTCGGCACGGCCAGATTGAACCCCACCTCGGGGGCCACGCCCGCCAGCTTGATGAGCAGCGCGGCGATGAACTGGCCGTAATAGTAATAGTTGATATAACCACCCGCGAAATATGGGTCGTAAGGGGGCATATAGGCCGATTTGGTCAGCGCGTTGAGAAAGGCGATCTCCATCATCTTTTCGCCGCCGAACCACGGCTGCCAGAGATCGGGGTTCAGAATGCGAAGGCCGACGAACGCAAGAAAGGCCCCGCTGAACAGGGCCTCTTCGATCAGGATGAGCCGACGGCGCTGCCGCCAGACCTCAACGAGATCGCCGCGCCGCCGGCGCCAGAGAAAAAAAGAGCCTACCCCCAACCCCGCCAGCGCCAGCCAGGCGACGGGCGGGCTGTTGCTCAATATCCGCAAGCTGGAGCCGATCCAGACCAGATAGCTCACTACCAACAGGCCCAAGCCTTTGGCCAGGCCATAGCCCAGGTCGTGAAAGCGCGGCAGGATGCGCGCCGCCAACGGCCAGGCGGCCAGGCCAATCAACTCCAACACCAGCCACCAACTCGCGACGGCCAGCGGCGTCGAATTCCGCGCCGCGACGTTCCAGCCACGATTATCCACCACCGGCAGTTGATCCACCGGCCCGTCCAACATCAGCGTCGGGCCAGAGGGGCGATCCTCCAGGTTGCTGGATGGCTTTTTCTCCGGCTCTTCGGCGCGCACCGATCCGCCGATCCAATGGCGCGACCACCACGTCGCCAGGCTGCTGGGCTGCGGGTTCTCGGCCACTTCGCGCGCGCCCGAATCTATCACGCGGTAAATCGTCACCGGCCCATCGCGATAGGCGATCACCAGCTTGGTGGCGATCATCTGCTCGAACGCGGCCAGACCCTGGGCGTCGTAATAGGCCTGCTCCAATTCGCCCACCACGACATAGCCCACCTGGTAGTGATCCAGAATGCGCGCCTTGACGGCCACATCCTGGCTGTTATACAGCTCACTCAAATCTTGCAGCCGCCAATCTACCACCTGGCCGCTGACAGCGGCGCGTTGCTGCTTTTGGTGCCAATCCCAGCCGATGATCGCCGGCAGACCGGTGTGGATCGAGATGCGATTGCCCCAGCGATACAACGGCGTGTTGGCCTCGGCGATGACGGGCGAGCCTTCGATATTGTCCTGCATCCAGGTGATGGCCTTCAGATCGTTGGCCAGGATCATCTCGCGATTGTTATCCACATAGTGCGCCTTGGTCATAAAGCGCGAGCCATCCAAGCTCTCGGGCAAGTCGCGATACCAGCGGTCGCGCACTTTGCCCCAGGTGGCCAGCACCGGGTAGAGCGATACCCCCACCAGCAACACCGTCAACACCACCTGCCAGGCTTTGCGTCCGCCCGCCGACCAATGCGCTTGCCTCCGCGCCAGATGCGCCAGCGCCACGGCGGCCACGACGCCCCACATCACCCACACCTGGAGATAGAACTTGAACACGGTGTTCATGCGCCCGATGTCGCCCTTGATGACGATATACTCGACGCCCAACGTCAACGCGACGCCCGCCGCGACCAACAGGGTCTGGAAGCGTTGCTCGGGGCTGGCCTGATGGCGCAAGGTCAGCACAACGGCCAACACCAGGATCGGGATCGCCAGCAGCAATACCCAGGCTTTGGTCGCCGCCAGCGCCAGCAGCAGTAGGCCGAGCAACAGCAATCCCATCCAGGCCAGCTCGTAGGCAGCCGTCTGGCAGCGCACCAGCAAGCTATAGAGATGCGCCGCGCGCCGCCGGTCGCCATGCCGCCAAAAGAGGCGCAATGCGCGGGCCACGCCGTTGCGCGTCCCCTGCCCAAAAGCCAACGACAACAGATACGAAACCAAGATAAAGAGCGATGTGCCGTGAATGATCAGATAGGGGCCGAGCGGCGTGCGGTCGCCTTTCCACGGCTCGACGCTGGAATAGGCCAGGCCAAAATTGGCGTGGTAGGGCCGAAACAGCGCCATGCTTAGGATCAACACCAACCCGGCTTGCCAACAGAAGCGGAAGAGGGTGGGTAGGTCGAGCGTACGCCGTTCGGCATAGACGCCGATGGCCAGCGCAGCCACGCCCACGCCCAGGTAGGTGGGGAAATCCCACGAGTTGTTGCACCACAGTTCGCCCACCGTCAACGCCAGGAAACCGAGCTGCGTAAGCAAAGGCCAATCCAAATGGCGCCACCAGGCCCACAGCGTGCGCCGCCAGGTTTTGCGCTCCTCCGCCGGCGCCGCAGCGGCGGCGTAATCGCGGGCCAACCCCGCCAACGACGCTACCGGCGTCACCAGCAGGCTCGCCGCCAACCCCAGCGCCAACAGCGCAAAGGGCATAGCCGTCAGGTGGGCGTGCAAGTCGGCATAGAGGAAGGTAAAGAAGGGGAACTCGTTGATCTCACCGTGCGTCATGATGCGGCTGGCGTTCCAATACCACCACTCGCTGCGGAAAGGAAGTTGCTGGCCTTTGGTCAGCAGCGCCCAAAGCCCAGCGGCGCACTTGACCGCCGCTGCCAGGCCGGGGATCGAGCTGGTAAACTGCACGTTCGCGCCCATATCTTGCAGGCCCTTGAGCAGCAGTTGCACCTCGCCCAAGTTGCCCGCTACGGCCACTAGCAGCGCGCCGACCACGCCATAGCGCAACGCGCGCGGCAGCCAGTGATCTTCATCCGCGCCAGCCGGGATCAAATTGAACGCCACGCACGAGGCGCCCATCGCCACCAGCCCGAAACAGGTCGGGATGACGAGGTTGTAGGCCACCGCCGGGACGATGGCGGTCAGCTTGATCATCGTCGCGGCGATCACCCAGCCAAAGTAATAGTAGTTGAGATAGCCGCCGGAGAACCAGGGATCGTAGGGCGGGAAATAGGTGCTCTTGATAATAGCATTCAGGTAGGCAAAGTCCATCGGCTTTTCGCCGCCCATCGCCGGGTGCCACAAGTCGGGGTTGCCCAGGCGGATCAGCCAGAACACTAGGAAAAAGCCCAAGAAGAGCAGTTCGTTCGCAACCAACAAGCGCCAGCGCGCCCGCCAGAATGCCCGCAACGCCTCGCGCTGCACCCAAGCCACCGCCGCCGAGGCGAGAAGCAACACGAACAAGACGCCGGCGATAGTCGCCCGCGTGTAGGGCAACAGTTTGACGCTGGCCAGCAACCATGAGAGCCACCCCAACAGCAGCAACCCTAACGTCTTGGAGAGGATATAGCCCCGGTCGCGCAGGCGATGAAACGCCACAAAACCGAACGGGAAGGCGATCAGCCCCACCAGGAACAGCGCGATCAGCCAGGTGAGCGTGGGCAGCTTGTTCCACAGGCTGTCGCGGTCAAACATCCGCGACCAAGTGCCGCCAAGCCGCTGGATGATGGCCTGTTCATCGCTCAACATCAGGTTGTTGGGCGCTTGCGTCACCTGGCGCGGCATGATGCGCACGATGCGCTCCAGATCATAGTTGCCCAGAATGGCGCGCACGTTCTCCATGTTGAAATCAGCGCGCTTTTTGAAAATGGTCACTTTGGGGTGATCGTACACCGTGAACGACTCGTCCGAGTCGTCGTCGTTGATTTCGACGCCGAACAACTTGGGCCGCGAAGTGAACTCGATCAATTTGTCATAGCCCAGCTCGCCTGAAAAGAGCGCCTCATAGTAGCGCGTTGTCATCGGGTAGCGCGTCGGCAGGCGCGGAATTGAGCCATACAGCCGGTTGCTAGTCAGCGCGATGTATTCGGTCTGCTCGATTGCAGCCAGCAACTGGTCGCGCTTTTCGGGGATGTCCTCCCAGTAGAGATCCATCTTGATGTGTTGGTATTCCACGCTGGCGTTGTGCCCGTCTATGTTGACCGGCACGGGGTCATCCCACACCTCGAACGAAATCGTCGAGCCGGGGGGCAGATTCTGGTATATCCAGCGCGACGCGGCGATGCGCGTCACGGGCTGGGTATAGATGCCAGTAAACGCCACGGCCCAAAAGGTCGTGCCCAACACCACCACCAGAAGCGCGATGGTGCTTGCAGGCTTGGCCCAACGCGCCCAGCGGCCCGCCGATTCGCTCGCCGCCGACTGCTTGTCCCGCTTTCGTCCCCAATCCCACAGCCAAATCAAGCCGACCGCCGCTACCAGCGCCATGGTAGGGTAGATCGGCAGCAGATAGCGCACTGTCTTGACGAACTGGATGCTCTGATAGAAAAAGGTGAACGTCATCCACGTCCAGGGCAGCAAGTGCGCCCAACGCTGCTTGCGCACCAACTCGACGGCCATCAGCGCCCAACTGGCCCACACTGTCAGGCCCAATGGTAAGCCCATGCCCCATAGCACCATGTTCTTGAGCATATACCAGACCGGCTCGCGCGCCGTCCACTGATGACTAGGGGGATAGTCAATCTCGCCGCTGACCAGCTTGCGGATGTAATCCATATCCTGCTGCCATTTGGGGTTGATCTTGAAATTGAGGAACCCCGGCCCGGTGAACGCCTGCGGCTGGGCGACGCGGAACACCAGCGCCGCCACGATCAGCAATACCAACATCGAAGCCGCCGCGCCGAGGGCGTACACCAATAGCCGCTCAGCCCTGGAGGAGGGACACGCCGCGTCGGATTCGACCCGCAGCGAGACCGACAGCCGCCCCAGCCGCCCACGCAAATCCATTAGGCGGTCGGCGCGCTCGGCCTCGTCGCGCGTCCAGCGCAACAAGATGCGCAGGCAGTACGCCAGGCCGATGATCAGCAAAAAGCTGAGCACGCTGATCTTGGCCGCGACGGCCAGGCCAAAGGCCACGCCCATCATCAGGATGCTGCCCCAACCCTCGCCCTGGGCCACGCGCACGGCCATATAGAGGGCCAGTGTCACAAAGAGGGTAGTCGAGGTATCTACCGTGAAATAGTGCGATTGCTGGATGTTGAGCACACTCAGCGACAACAACAGTGCGCCCAGCAGGCCCACGCGCGCATCGTACAGCCGCCGCCCGATCAGGAATACCAGCACGATGCACAGCATGTCCATCACGCCCGACATGGCGCGCCCCGCCAAATAGACGCCATCATAGCCCGTCTTGCCGACCACCTGGCCGATGAACTTGGCCATAACCACCGGCGCCAAGCCATAGACGTAGGTGCCGTGACCGTGATTGTAGGGGTAGAGCGGGTTG
>CAZYPJ010000084.1:0-13683 GCA_964649365.1 uncultured Anaerolineales bacterium
CTAACCGCGTTTTCATGGCGCGATCTAGGCCAACGCGGTTAGAAACCGCGCCTACTGGCTCGCTGGCTCGCAAAACATCATTTCACACCAAGCGTTCAAGCGGGCAGGCGTCTCTGGCCGCCCCCCAAGTTACTGCATATGGGGGCTAGGGTGAAGGTAATGGCGAGGGGTGTATGGACGGCAAGATCAGATTCCACATAGATCAGTTCAGCATCCAAGGGGGCAACTGGCAACAGCGCCCCCTACACCTGGGCTTGCTCGACGCGCCCCAAAAACTGCGCCGGGCGCGCGGCGACTTTTATTACCTGATCGAGCCGCTGCGCCACAGCCAGATCGCGACACTCTGCCCCGAACTGGCGATGGCCATGAGCGATGCTTATTATCAAATCGCCGGCAGCATCACGCGCGGTTTGCGCGCAGCGCTCATCGCGGCTAACGAGTTGCTCTTTGACCGCAACCTGCGCGCCGATGGCGAGCACCGGGCATTGGCGGGGCTGTGCGGCGTAGTGCTGCGCGATAACGAGGTCTATATCGGGCAGCTTGGCCCGGCGCTGGTAAGCTGGACGCACGAGGGCGCGTTGCAACGCTTCCCGGCGGATTCGATCTGGCTGCGCAGCGATAATCCGGGCGCGTTCGACCTGACCCGCGAGCCGCCCGCCGGCCAGCGACGCGAATCCGAGCCAAACCTCTACCATTTGACGCTGTCGCCCGGCGACGCGCTGATCCTTTCGACCACGGCATTGGCGCGCCTGACCAGCGAGGGCGACGTGCTCCAAGCCGCCGCGCTGGCGGGTAATGGCTCGACCCGCTCCAGCCTCGAAGCTCTGGCCAACGGACGCGACCTGAGCGCTTTGGTCATCGAGTGCGGCAGCGAGGGCGACCTTCGCGCGGCGCCAATTCAACCTGCGCCCCAAGAGCGCGCCGAGCCGCCCGCCGCCGAAGCGCGCCCGGCCGCCCGCACCTGGAGGTTGCCCGGCGCCCAGCCGATCACGCCAGCAGAATCTGCGCCCCAGTCCACGCAGATAACCAAGCCAGCCGAGCAACCGGCAGCGACCCCGCCTACGCGGCCCGCCGCCCTGCCGTGGCGCGCACCCGAGCCGCCTATCACCCGCCCCGCGCAACCCGAGCCGGAAGGGGTTGAGGAGGACGAGGATGCCGCCGAGCCGGAGCGCGCCCAACCCGAGCCGCGCCAGCCGATGGTGGATTTCGAAGAACTCAAGCGTAGCCTGAGCCAAGGCGTCGGCAACCTGCGGCAGGGCGCCGAAGACGTGCTATTGCGCGTGCTGCCCGATCGCGTCCCCGAACGACCCGCTACGGCGTCGCGCGCCGATGTCGCGCCAATCAACACCGTCACCGGCAAGGCGTTGGTATTGGTGGCGCTCGCCATCCCGTTGCTGGTGCTCTTTATGGTGATTATGATGCGCGTCCAATACACGCGCACGCGGCAAGATCAATTCTCGGCGCTGCAGACCACCGCCCAGGCGCGCCTGGATTCGGCGCTAGCTGCCACTGATGTGGTGTTGACGCGTCAGGGCCTTTACGAAGCGATGACCGTCACCGATGAAGGCCTGGCCATTGACCCTAACGACGAAACGCTGAACTCGATCCGTCGGCGCATCGTGTTCAAGCTCAACGAGATTGACAAGGTCGAGTCGTTCTATCATCTCTGGCAGTTGGTCGAACTGCCAGAAGAATCGGCCTCGCCCACAGATTCATCGCGCATTGTGGTGCAGGGCGTCAATATCTATGTGCTCAACCGGGGCAGCGACCGCGTGTACAAGTATCTGCTCAACGATGTGGGTGACGCGTTGCAATCGGTAGCCCGCGACCCCGCGCTGGTGCAAAAAGGCCAGACGATAGACGGCGTGCAGCTCGGCGACATGGTGGACATTGCCTGGATCGAAGCAGGCGGCGACCGCACCCTGAGCACCTTTGTCACGCTAGAACGCGCCGGGACGCTTCTATCCTACGACCCACAGCAAGGGGTGGACGCGCTGCCCGTGGCCAACGCCGATACCTGGCTCAAGCCGGTGGCCATCGGCGGCTATTACGGCAACCTGTACGTGCTTGACCCGTTGCTCGACCGCATTCTAAAATACATCCCGATAGACAACGCCTATACCTCGCCGCCTGGCGATTATCTCAACCCCAACCTGGCCGCCGACCTGACTGGCGCGGTGGATATGGCGGTGGACGGCAACATGTACGTGCTCTTTGCCGACGGCCAGATCAAAAAGTTCTATCAGGGCGACCAGTTGTCCTTTACCCTGGCGGGATTGCCTTCAGCTATGCGCAGCCCGACGACGATCTTTGTCTCCGGCCCCAAAAAGCCCGACGGGCTGGGCTATGTCTATGTAACCGATACGGGCAATAGCCGCATTTTACAGTTCGACAAGAACGGCACCTACGTGCGCCAGTTCAAGGCCAAGCAAGGCGAGTCGCAGTTGGACAAGTTGCGCGCCGTCTATGTGGACGAGGACAACAAGCGTATGTACATCGTCAGCGGCCGCACCCTTTGGCTGGCCGATCTGCCGCCGATGAAATAGGGCAGCAAAGAGGCGGAGAGCACAAAACATTTCTTCGTGTTCTCTGCCTGATCTGAAAATAGGCATCGGATAGGGGACACGGATCAACGCGGAAAAACGCGGATCATCTCCAGATCATCCGCGCGCCTCCGTGTTCATTCATGCCCAAGAACCCGGTCGCAAGGCAACGCATTTTCATCCTTGACGGCGAACGTAGTTCATAGTAACTCCGTGGTGAGTCATTCTGGGATAGAATAGAACCATGACGATTATTCTGGGCGTCGAAACGTCGTGCGATGAGACGGCGGCGGCGGTGGTGCGCGATGGGCGCATCATCCTGTCCAACGTCGTTTCCTCGCAGATCGAATTACACCAAAAGTACGGCGGCGTATTCCCCGAGATGGCCTCGCGCCAGCACGTCCTCGCCATCACGCCGGTCATCCGTGAGGCGCTGGCTACGGCCGGGGTCGGCTGGGGCGACTTGGACGCTATCGCTGCCATCCATGGGCCGGGGCTGGCGGGGTCGTTGGTGGTGGGGCTGAATGCGGCCAAGGCGTTGGCGTGGGCGCGCAACCTGCCGCTGGTAGGGGTCAACCACCTGGAGGCGCACGTCTATGCCAATTGGCTCGTCCCGCCGGGGCAAGATGCGAGCGCGTTCATCGCGCCGCCCTTTCCTCTGGTGTGCCTGGTAGTCTCGGGCGGCCACACCGATTTGATCCTGATGCGCGACCATCACGATTACGTCCGCCTGGGCCGCACCATTGATGACGCCGCCGGCGAGGCGTTCGACAAAGTGGCGCGATTGCTCAACTTGGGCTATCCGGGTGGGCCGGCCATCCAGCGCGCAGCGGAGCGAGGCAACCCCAAGGCTTTTGATCTACCCAAGGCGTTGCTCGACGGGCCATTCGATTTCAGCTTTTCTGGGTTGAAAACCGCCGTGTTGCGTTTGGTGCAAGAGATGCAGCGCGCTCAGGGCCGGCAAGTGGCTGAACGCGGGCAAAAGCTGGCCGTGGTCAGCCAAGAGCTGGCCGCCGCCAGCGCCTCTGGCGCGGTGGAACTGCCCGTGGCTGACATCGCCGCCAGCTTTCAGGCGGCGCTGATCGAGTCGCTCGTGACCAAGACTGCCGAAGCCGCCCGCGAGCATCAGGCCGTGGCGGTGCTCATGGCCGGGGGCGTGGCGGCCAACCGCCCCTTGCGCGAGCAGATGTCGGCGCGCATGCCCGCGCCCGTGCGCTACCCGCCGATCCAGCTCTGCACCGATAACGCCGCGATGGTGGCCGCAGCGGGGTATTATCGCTATGTATCGGGCCTGCGCTCGGAGTTAGATTTGGACGTGACGCCCAATCTGGCGCTGGTATAGAGTAGAAAGGAACGCAGATGATGAAAAGTTACACTGCCGTCGTCGAGCGTTGCGCCGAGACGGGGCTTTATGTGGGCTATGTGCCCGGCTTCCCTGGCGCTCATAGCCAGGGCGAAACGCTCGATGAGCTATACCGCAATCTACGAGAAGTCATCGAAATGCTGCTCGAAGATGGCGAGCCGCAGCTTGAGACAGAGTTCGTCGGCACGCAAACCTTGTTGGTCGCCTAACGCGGAGCAAGTTATGCCTCTGAAACCACGAGAGGTCGCGGCGATCCTGGAGCGCCTTGGCTTTGTCGAGGTCAGGCAAAGAGGCTCGCATAAACAATATCGCCATCCTGATGGGCGCTGTACGACTGTGCCTTTCCATGCCGGCCGAGATGTCGCGCCTATTCTGCTGCGACAGATCGCGCGCGACATTGGATTGACGGTTGAGGATATCCTCAAGCTCAAATAAGGTGGAATCATGCCATCCGACCTATTTCAACGCATCTATGATGTTTTGCGGCGCGGGCCGGCGGGGCGCGGGGTGCCGTAGGGGCAGTTCGCGCGCGCCCTGGGGATGCCCAACGGCGCGCGCACGGTGGGCTGGGCCATGCACGAATGCCCAGAGGACGCACCCTGGTATCGCGTGGTGAACAGCAAAGGCGAGACTAGCCTGCGCGGTGAGGGCGCATCGTTACAGCGGGCGCTTTTGGCCGAAGAGGGCGTGGTGATGGATGAATCAGGGCGCGTGAACTTGAAGCTGTACGGCTGGGACGAAGTGTAGCGCCGGGTTCATTTTACAGCCATTTGCGTTTGTGCTACAATACACCTGTCGCTGGGGCGTCGCCAAGCGGTAAGGCAGCGGCCTTTGGAGCCGCTATTCGGAGGTTCGAATCCTTCCGCCCCAGCCTCATTGAGGGCGGCCACGTAGGGCCGCTACAGCAATCGCTCCCTCCGATAGGAGGATCAGATAGAGCAGCCAGGCCAATTCTCCGGCGCGCGTGGAGAGCGGGCCTGGCATTTTGACTTTTGGGAGTTAGATATGTCCAACATCGCTGTCGTCATCCTCGCCGCCGGTCAGGGAACCCGGATGAAATCGGCGCTGCCCAAGGTGCTGCACCCCGTAGGGGGCGTTCCGATGGTGTTGTGGTCGGTGCGGGCCGCGCGCCAGGTGGAAGCCGAGAAAATCGCGGTGGTCATCGGCCACGGGGCAGAGGACGTGCGCCGCGTGGTGGGCGAGGACGCTTTGTATGCCGTGCAGGCCGAGCGTCTGGGTACAGGTCACGCTACGCTGCAAGCCAAGCCGTTGTTGGAGGGCATGGCCGACACCGTATTGGTGCTCTATGGCGATATGCCCGCGCTGCGCGTCGAAACGTTGCGTCGCATGTTGGCGCTGCATCAAGAGCGGCGCCCCGCCGTCACCATGCTCACCGTCCAGTCGGACGACTCGATGGGCTTTGGCCGGGTAGTGCGCGACGCCCAGGGCCGCGTGCAGGCCATCGTCGAAGAGGCCGCCGCCACGCCTGAAATCCTGGCGCTCAAAGAGCTGAACTGCGGCGTCTATTGTTTCGACGCCCCCTTCTTGTGGGCAACCCTGCCCACGGTGCGCCCTACGCCGCCCAAGAACGAATATTACCTTACCGATATGGCCGAGCTGGCCGCGCGCGCGGGCCGCGCCGTCGAGACGGTGACGCTGACCGATGTGAACGAGGTGCAAGGGATCAACAACCGTGTACACCTGGCGCGCATGGAGGCCATCCTGCGCGAGCGCATCGCCGAGCGGCTGATGATCGAGGGCGTCACGTTGATTGACCCAGCCCACACCTATATTGAAGATAGCGTACAAGTAGGCGCCGACACAGTGATCTACCCCAACACCTATTTGCAAGGGCGCACCGTCATTGGCCAGGGTTGCGTCATCGGCCCTAACAGCATCGTGCGCGACACGCAGATCGGCGATGGCTGCACGGTGTTGGCCTCGGTGCTGGAAGAGGCCGTGTTGGAAGATCACGTCGAGATCGGCCCCTTTGGCCACTTGCGCAAAGGGGCGCACTTGGGCGCAGGCGTCCACATGGGCAATTTCGGCGAGGTCAAGAACTCGTATCTGGCCCCGGGAACCAAGATGGGTCATTTCTCGTACTTGGGCGACGCCACAGTGGGCGAGAACGTCAACATCGGTGCGGGGACGATCACTTGCAATTTCGACGGCGCCAAGAAACACCCCACCATCATCGGCGCCGATGCCTTTATCGGATCGGGGACGATGTTGGTGGCGCCAGTGAAGGTGGGGCGCCGCGCCAAGATCGGCGCCGGCTCGGTCGTAACGCGCGATGTGCCCGATAGCACGCTGGTCTATGGCGTCCCCGCCCGCCCGCAACGCAAACTGGATGACGATAAGGAGCCGCATGATAGCGCCTGAGATCGTTCGTGTGGAGACTCTGCCCGAACCTTGGCGTGAGCTGTGGGCCGTCGCCGTTCAGGCGCGCGAACGCGCCCACACGCCCTATTCGCGTTTTCAAGTGGGCGCGGCAGTGCGATGTGGTTCGGGGCGTACCTATGTCGGCTGTAACATCGAGAACTCGTCCTACGGGCTAACGGTCTGCGCCGAGCGGGTAGCCATCTGGAAGGCCGTCTCGGAGGGCGAGCGCACATTTGAGGCGTTAGCCGTGGTCAGCGAAGCGGGCGGGATGCCCTGCGGCGCCTGCCGCCAGGTATTGAACGAGTTCGCCGCTGACCCGCCAGTGTTGATCGCCGATCTAGTGGGCAACGCCTGGCTGACCTCGCTCGGGGCGCTGCTGCCGGCGGCGTTCCCGCGCGTGTGGGTGAAGGACGCTGCCAATGCACTCTATGGCAGCATGGCCGGTTACGATGCGTTGGACGAGCTAGAACGCGAACACAAGCAAGAAGTGGCGCGCGATTCCGACCTGATCGAGCCGCCTGTCGCGCTGCCTCGCTCGCATCCTGAACAGGAATAAACTCCGAGGAGGTTACTCCATGACCGAACACACCGCCCTGCCGCAGCGCGCCGCCGAGCTGTTGGCGCAATTCCGCGCTGCGCCCCCCGCCGACGCTCCTACCCCCGCCACGCGCTTGCAATTGGCGGGGATGATTGACCACACCATCCTGAAACCCGATGCCACGTCCGCTATGGTTTCCCAGCTCTGCGCCGAGGCGCGCGAGCACCGCTTTGCCTCGGTGTGCGTCAACGCCTGCCACGTGACACAGTGCGTGCGAGAATTATCCGGAACCGACGTGTTGACCTGCGCCGTAGTGGGGTTTCCCCTAGGCGCCACGCTCCCCGAGGTCAAGGCTTACGAGGCTGAGCGCGCCATTGTAGCAGGCGCCCGCGAGATTGACATGGTCATCAACGTTGGCGCATTAAAGGGCGGCGACTATACCTTAGTGCGCGACGATATCGCTGCTGTAGCTCGCGCCTGCAAAGGCGGGCATGCTCATCTGAAAACCATCATCGAGGCCTGCCTGCTCACCGATGAAGAAAAAGTCATCGCTTGCCTCTTGGCCGTAGAGTCGGGAGCCGATTTCGTCAAGACCTCCACCGGCTTTTCCACCGGCGGCGCGACGGAAGCCGACGTGCGCTTGATGCGCTATGTGGTGGGGCCAAAGGTCGGCGTCAAGGCGGCGGGGGGCATCCGCACCTACGACGCGGCCATGACCATGATCCGCGCCGGGGCCAACCGCCTGGGGGCCAGCGCCGGCGTGGCGATTCTGGCTTCGTTCGGCGGGTAAACATCCGGAATTCGGACAGGATTAACAGGATTTACAGGATTTTATACCTGACAGTTTATCATGCATCTTGTCAATCCTGTTAATCTTGTCCACTTTTCCTTCTCTGTATCTCTAGCGAATCCGTTTGGTGAGGTAATGGTGTGAACGAGCTTGATCGCTCTACCGAAGCCGCCTTGCGTGAGGAAATCGCGCAGGTGTGCCACTTGCTCTACCAAAAGAACATGATCCCCGCCACCGATGGCAACGTCTCGGCGCGTTGGGGCGAGGAATGGCTCATCACCACGCCCTCAGGCGTGCCCAAGGGAATTATCGCCCCGGATGATTTGGTGGTGTGCGACCTGGCAGGTCAGCTCGCGCCGGAAGCCGTTGCGCCCGCGCGCGGGCGCAGAGCCTCTAGCGAAGTGCGCGCCCACCTAGAAGCCTATCGCCAGCGGCCCGACGTGCACGCCGTCGTCCACGCGCACCCGCCCATCACCACCGCGTTGACGGTGGCAGGGGTGTCGCTGGCGCCGTGCATCCTGCCCGAGACGCTAGTGAACCTGGGCACCATCGTCACCACGCGCTACGCTACGCCCACCTCCGAGCAGGTGCCGGTGGTGATGCGCGATCTGATCGGCGACCACGATGCGTTGGTGTTCGACCGTCACGGCGCGTTGACGGTGGGCCGCACGGTGATGGACGCTTTCAGCAAGATGGAAAAGGTGGAAAATACCGCCCAGGTGATCCTGGCGGCGCGACAGTTGGGCCGCGTGATGACTTTGCCGCTGGACGAGATTCGCAAACTCTCGGCCAAGCGCGACGCGCTGCTCGCCCCCGAGCGGCGCTTTCCCGGCCCCGATTGCGCCCTCTGCCGCGCTTGTCCTGGCGTGAGAGACTAACCACAGAGACACGGAGACAGAGGCACAGAGATTTTTTTGGGGCAGGGCGCGCAGATTCGGGACATGCCGCAAGATCCAAGCGCCGATGATGGACCGACATTCCAAACCTCTGTATCTCTGTACCTCTGTTTCTCTGTGATAAGGGGGTAAGGTGCGGCAAGAGCGGCTGTATCGGACGGAAGGGATTGTGCTGCGCGAGATGGATTACGCCGAGGCCGACCGCATCCTCACGGTGCTCTCGCCCCTTGGCAAACGCTCGCTGATCGCCAAGGGCATCCGGCGGCCCACCAGTCGCAAAGTGGGTCACTTGGGGCTGTTCTATCGCGCCCAGATGCTGGTAGCCAAAGGCGCCAACCTCGACATCGTGACCCAGGCCGAGAGCTTGGAAGAGTTCGAAGGGCTGCGCAGCGACCTGATGCGCTTCACCTACGCCTGCTATGTGGGCGAACTGGCCGAGCGCCTGGCCCAAGAGGATGAAGAGAACCCCCCGCTCTACGAATTGACCATGCACACCCTGCGCCGCCTGGCCGCCGAACCTGACCCGCGCCTGTGGGTGCGCTATTTCGAGTTGCGCCTGCTGTCCATCAGCGGCTACCAGCCCGAGTTATTCGAATGCCTCTCCTGCCACGAGCCGATTCGCCCGGCGCCCAACTATTTCAGCGCCGAACACGGCGGGTTGCTGTGTACGCGCTGCGGCGCGAACGTTCCCCGCGCCATTTCGGTCTCGGTGAACGCACAAAAGGTGCTGCGCTACTTGCAGCGCCATGAACCCGCCGAGATCGAATCATTGCGCCTGGCCCAGGCCACCCACAACGAAGTCGAGATGGTGCTGCTGCGTTACTTGGAATACACCTTGGAGCGCGAGCTAAAGTCGGTGAGTTTCCTTCATCGCCTGCGCCACGAACTGCGCGAAGCGGGGCAGGATCAATCGGCGTAAAGCAAGGAAAGAAGCGTTGTGGGATGATGACTCGGTCATGATCCTACAACGCTCCTACGATTGTTTTACCTCTAGCGACTGCCGATTATTCGTACCTCAGCGCCACGATGGGCTTGAGCTTGGCGGCGCGATAGGCCGGATAGAGGCCAAAGAACAACCCCACCGACACCGAGACCGACAGCGCCATCATGACGCTGGAGGGTGTGACCAAGGCGGTAGCGCCGCCCAGAAATTGGCTTACCACCTGCGCCCCGCCATAGCCCAACAACACGCCGAGCAACCCGCCCGCTAAACTCAATACCACGGCTTCGGAGAGGAATTGCACCAGGATATGACGCCGCTTGGCCCCCACCGCCATACGGATGCCGATCTCGCGCGTGCGCTCGGTCACCGAGACCAGCATGATGTTCATGATCCCGATGCCGCCCACCACCAGCGAGATGGCGGCGATGCTGGCCAGCAGCACGGTAAAGGTCTGCGTGGTCTGCTCGACCATCTGGATGATCTGGGCTTGATCCATCACCGAAAAGTCGTTCTGCTGCCCTGGCGCTAGGCGGTGGCGCGCCCGTAGGACGGTGTTAATCTCGGCCTTGGCGCGTTCGATCTTGTCCGCCGAGACGACCTGGATGCTGATCGAGTTGTAGGAATCGGCGCCCGTCCCGCCAAACCTGACCTGCGCAGTGCTCAAAGGAATAAATACCTGATCGTCGAGGTTCCCAAAGCCTCCAGCTCCTTTACTGGCCAGCAGTCCTACCACCTGATAGAGTTGGCGATTAATCCTGATGGTCTTGCCCAGCGGATCAACCACTGTGTTGCCAAAGAGATTCTCGACCACCGACGCCCCTAATACCGCTACCCTGGCTTGGCTGGCCTGATCCATCTCATCTATGAATCGCCCGCGTTCGACGGTCCAATTGCCTACCTGGCGATAGACCGGCGTAACGCCGAGCACGCTCGTCTGTGTGTTGTTGCCGCGATAGATCAAAGTGGCGTACAGCGAATACTGCGGCGCAATGGCCGCCGCCGAAGGAACTAGCTCCTCTAGAGCCTGGACATCGGCGCTGGTCAGATCTTGGCTGGCGGCCCTTTGCCCAAACCCTGGCCCAAACACCATGCCGCCGGGGGTGATGACCAGCAGATTCGACCCCAAGCTCTCAAAACGCGAGCGCACTTGCGCTTGCGCGCCCTCGCCTGCCGCGACCAACGCGATGACCGCCCCCACGCCGATGATGATACCCAGCATGGTCAGGCCGGCGCGCATCTTGTTGCTCGCCAGCGAATGCAGGGCCAGGCGCAGGCTCTGCGTGATCTTCATTACCGGTTCCTCCTCGGTGCGCTGCTTCGCATCATGACCGCGCCGCCCATGCCCATGCTGCGAAAGCCCATCTGCGACTCGTCCTCCGATTGATAGGTCACGACGACCTTTTCTCCTTCCTCTAGCCCTTCCACGATCTCGGTATAGGTTCCGTCAGTGGCGCCCACCGTCACCGGTTTGTATTGCGCGCCCTGGCCAACCCCTGCGATTTGTACCACATTGCCCTCTTCGCCTATCTGGATGGCCAGCGCGGGCACCAACAACACATCGCGGCGGTGCGCCGTCACGATATTGACATTAGCCGTCATTCCTGGGTTGAGCGAGGTGCGCTCGCCCTCCAGGCTGACGAGCACCTCATAAGTCAACACATTATCCGAGAGCGTGCCTTGGAGCGGCACTTCGAGCACTTGCCCCTTGTAGCGACGGCCAGGGAAAGCGTCGAATGTGATTTCGGCCTCCTGGCCGATTTTGATCTGACTGACATCAATCTCATCCACAATGGCCTTGACCCTCAAGTTCGACAGGTCGGCCAACTTGATCACGACCGTGCCCGATGAGACCAGGTCGCCCACCTCGGCGCCTACCGAGACGATGGTAGCGTCATAGGGCGCGACCATTGTCGCCGCTTCGAGCGCGGCTTGGGCTTCATCCAATGTCGCCTGGGCAGCATCGGCGCGACTCTGGGCAATGCGTAGATCCTTCTCGTCGGGGCCGTCCTCGATCTCTTTCAGATCATCCTTGGCTTTGGCTAGATTGTATTCGGCCTGGGCCAGTTCCGTCTCGGCGCGAGTGATTTCGAGTTGGTCGGGGCCATCTTCGATATCTTCTAGATCGGCTTTGGCTTTGGCCAGATTGTACTCGGCTTGAGCCACCTTGGATTGAGCCTGGCCTAACTCGACGCGGTCGGGGCCATTGCGCAAATCAGCCAAATCCTTCACCGCTTGATCGTACTTTTCTTGCGCCTGGGCGAGCTGGTTTTGCGCGCTTAGCAGGCCCGATTCGGCTGATATTCGGGCGCGGTCGAGCTTTTCCTGCGCCGCTAACATGTTGCTGTATTCCAGATCAAGCTTATCTTTATCAATCTTGCCCTGGGTGAATTTGACCTGCGCTGCCGCGTAATTGTCGGCGAACCACTTGGCTTCGTATTCCAACGTGCGGATTTGCGCTGCAGATGAGGTGTCTTTTTGCTCCAGCTCGAGCTGGCTCTTGGCGTTCTTGAGCGACACTTCGGCGTCGCGAACAGCAGCCTGGGCCGCAGCGATATCTGGAGTGAGCAAGTTTTTTTGGTCTTCGAGCGCCTCATCCAGCGCCGTCTGCGCCTGGGTGACGGCCACGCGCGCTTCGATCACATCCAGCTCGGTGTAAGGCTCACGAGCCTCTTCCAGCTTTTTCTGGGCGTCAGCCAGGGCCAGTTCGGCCTGGCTTACTTTTAGCCTGGCCTGCGCCAGATCGAGCTCGGTATAGGGTTCGCGGGCCTCCTCCAGCGCATCCTGCGCCTCAACCAGGTCGGCCTCGGCCTGGGTCACAGCCCGTTCTAGCGTGGTGGGGTCAATTCGCGCCAGCACATCGCCCGCCTTGACCTGTTGCCCAGCCTTGACGTTCACCTCGATCAACTCGATCTTGGTCACATCGAAGCTCAATTCCGCCGCGCGCGGGGCATAGACTTCGCCTGTGGTGGATACCGCTGCCGTCAGGTCGCCGCGCGTCACGGGGACGATATTGGTGAATTCGGTAGACTCTTGGGTTTTCGGGCGCCTCGTGAGCGCCACGCCGACGATGGCGCCGATCACGACCAGCCCCATCACAGCGAGCCACCAGCGTCGCCCGAGCCGGCGCCACAGAGCAGCGGCTCCTCGGCCCACGGCAGTGGCGCCCTTGACGATGAAAGCGATGAAGGCGGCCCACCATTTTGCCAGATGCTGCATTGTCCTTACTCCTTCCGTAGCGCAAAGCGATCCACAACCATTCTTGCCATCGTAGGTTGAGTCAATAGCTGCGCCTGCCGGCGCAATTGCCCCTACAAGCCAGTAATGGAGGCGATTGTACGCCGATCCACAAGGCTCTGTCAAACGCCAAAACATGCGATGATGGCGCGGGCGCCGCGTCTCTTCATGTAAGACGGCTCGCGCCATGTGGTCGTTCCTCATCCGCAGCCTCGCGCCCGCTGTTTGGTCTAGCCGGTTTTTCGTTGTATGATTTGGGTACACTCACTGGCTATTATTCATCCGTGTGCTATAGAAGGAGTTCGTGAATGGATTTCCAAACCGCCATCATGCGCTTGAACGAGTTCTGGGCCTCCAAGGGGTGCCTGGTATGGCAGCCCTACAACGTGCAGGTGGGCGCCGGCACGATGAACCCCGCCACCGTGTTGCGCGTGTTGGGGCCGGAACCGTGGAACGTGGCCTATCTGGAGCCTTCTGTCCGCCCCGATGATGGCCGCTATGGGGAGAACCCCAACCGCTGGCAGCAGTACTATCAATATCAGGTGATCTTGAAGCCCGACCCGGGCAATCCGCAAGAGCTGTATCTCGATTCGCTGCGCGCCCTGGGCATTGACACCGCCGCCCACGACGTGCGCTTTGTGGAGGATAACTGGGAATCGCCGGCGCTGGGCGCGTGGGGCCTGGGCTGGGAGGTGTGGCTCGATGGGCAAGAGATCAGCCAATACACCTATTTCCAGCAGGCCGGCGGCATGAGCATGGATCCGGTGTCGGTCGAGATCACCTACGGGCTGGAACGCATCATCATGGTGCTGCAAGGGGTGCGCGGCTTTCCCGACATCAAATGGCTGGGCGATGTGACCTATGGCGACATCCATCTAAAGGGCGAGGTCGAATCGTGCATCTATAATTTCGAGGTGGCTGATGTGGCCAATTTGCGCCAGATGTACGACTTGGCTGAGGCCGAGGCCAAGAACGCCCTGGCGCGGGGATTGGT
>CAZYPJ010000085.1:0-13462 GCA_964649365.1 uncultured Anaerolineales bacterium
CTGGGGATGGTTCTTGAAAAGCGTATTGGCCGTCCGTATTTTGGATCGCTAGACAATCGCTGCGCGCCAAGCAGCACTGACCGTCAACGGTTTGCGCTACAACAACAAGCGCATATTCACCATCGGCTACAGTGTGAGTGTTCCAAGAACAGCGCCAACTATCCTCTGCTCGATTCAATGGGCCTAAAGGGACCAAATCGCCATTAGGATATTCGACGAACGCTTGAACGCTTTGGATGTAAGCAGCTCCTGAGAGCACAGAGAGCGTAACGATCTCGTCTCCGTTTAGCGAACTGTCCGGCGCCGGCGAGAGCAAACGCAAATAAGGGCGTGTGTTCCCAACGAGGGCACAGCGCGCCGACCGCGCGCTGCCTGGCAGCCCATGTGCATCGATAGCTACTGCCCAGGCGTACCATTCGTCGCCGTCGAGCGCCTCGCTGACAGGGATGCTCACTCTCCACCCATCACTGCTAGTTACATCACTGCCTAGCCAGAGGAGCCGAGGAATCTGACGTTCAATTATGCGGCTGGCGTGTCGGGTTTGGAGCGCTGCAAGTCGTCGTTCGAGATAGAACTCGACACGTTGCACTTGGCCGTCCATGTCGCGAGCCAGCGCGACGAGATCAAGCGTGGATTCTATGACCGCTCCTGGCGTAGGCGAGACCCATTCGACATCGGGAAACAGAGCGTTTTTGATGACGAAAGGCTCAGAAACGCCGTAAGCAGTGCGCCCCAGGAGCTCTTTTGCGATAACGCTAGCGCGATACAGGCCATCCGGCGTTGTACGGCTGTCGTATTCGATCCGTTCCCAATTAGCAGCGGGCCAGGTTTGAGGCCAAGGCGATCCATAGTGGCCCAGATAGTATGACGCGGGGGGGGGAGAAGGTAGAATGTCTCGACTAGGTGAGTCTGGCGGACTATCACTATCTATCGGCGTCAGGAACAGGTCCAACCCCTCGAACCCTTCGGCGGCGCCGGCCAGCAGGTTGATGACTGCTTGGCCGCGCGTAATTGCTACATCGGAGGAATTAACCCACAAATGGGGCGAGCCGGAAGGCTCTACAGTGAACCACTCTCCCTCTGCTCTGATGATCTGCCCTTCGAAGTCGGTTCCCAACGCCACAATGCGATACTGCTTGGCGCTGTCGAGGTTAGCAAGGTGTAAGGGGACGCTCCATCCATCTCGGGCATTTTGGTCCAGCCCCAGGCTAATCAAAGGTGCTTGATCAGAGATTGCTTGCTCGGAGCGGACTTGGGCGTAGAACGCGACGCTTGACAAACGGTTGATTGCCAGGTTCGACTCGGCCTGCACCAACGCGTCGGTGGTAAGCATTTCTCCACCCACAGGAAAAGTGATGCGGAGCTTGGGAGGCAACGTCAGAGAGCGCAAGTAATAGATATCGGCGTTGTTTTGGTCGTCGTTGGCTGTCCAAGCCAGATGCGGACAGCCATCGGCATCTACCTGCAACGCTAAACTAGCCAAAGTGATGTCAAACACGAGCGGCGTTCGAGAGCGCGACCAATCGCGCGCGGAAGCTCGCCACAAGGTCTTATCTTCGACCCAGGCAAGGTGTGCGGTTTCATCGAACTGGACGGCCAAAGCAAACTGATCGGGCGCAAGAGCCTGGGCCGTGATGGTCTGAACAGCCGTCCAATCCAAACTGTTGGCGTAGCGCAACCCTTCATCGGTCATCCAGGCGAGATGCAGCCTTCCCGATGGGCCAACAGCAATCTTGGGGGCGCGGCCTGAACCGATCTCGACCGGAACTGTGCCGCTTACCAGTGCAGCGACGAAGATGCTGCTGGCTTGGCTAGTGGGTGAGTTGCACGCCCAAGCGAGATAAGCCTGCGCGCGATTGTCCACAGTCAATGATAATTCTCTAATGTCATCTAGCTCGGTATCAAGCGTGACCTTGGCGCCTTGGGCGTTTGCGACGTAATTGATGGTACGGCCTTGCACCCAGACGCTGTGCCCGCCGCCGCTGCGATCGATGGCCAAGACGGATTGTGGCTGCAGAGGCAGGTTCCAAATAAGAGGCGTCGCGTCGGATGCCAGGGGTTGTTGTGTGATCGTTATCGTATCGGTAGATGGTTGTGACCAGGCGACTTGTAGGGGGATTTGCCCTGACGAGGGCAAATTGATTTGTTCGGCAGGCAAATGGATCGGCGGCGTGATGACGGTGGTCATCCATGCAGGGGAACGAGCAAACTGTATCTGGGTTGTAACGTTCTCAGCCACATAGTGTTTCCACGCCAGAAGTACGCGACCATCGCTCCCCACGGCGATCGCAGGATCCAAGTCAGCGCCTGGATCCTGCGTAATGCGCTCGACTACGATGTCTTGTAGCGGCCCCTCATCTGCTCGGATGGCGACGCATAGGGCGCCGAACAAGAGAGCAATGAGGATCGCCGTAAGGAGAACCTGACGCATACTACTCGCCCCCAGGCGCGATTGTAGCCCAAAGCGCTATTCGTCGCAACCTCGCTTATCGAAGCGGATTTAGGGCCGATCGTGCTACTGGAACACTAGCGGCAAGGCGAGCAAACGAGCAGGAGTCGGTTCGGGTTGTGGAGTCAAGGGGCTCCCCCCATAACGCCAAACGCCTCCTTGGGTCGCGGCTAATACGATGGGATTGGCATCGCTAGTGGCTATGGACAGATCGTTGATCTGTAGATCGCCCAACCCGTCGTTCAGTGGATACCAGCGCAATCCCCCGTCAATAGAACGAAAGACACCATCGCGCACCGAGCCAACGTAGCAATTTGGTCGGCTGGCGTAGGCAGGATGCAGAGAGATAGCGGCAATGTCAAGCCCCAATAGCCCCTTGAAACTCCACTCATCGCCGCGATTGAGCGAGAGAAATGCGCCCGCTGTGGTGGCTGCAAAGCTGACGTTAGCGCCGCCGTAGCCGGTAGCGTTGGCTAGGTCGCGGATATGGGGGGTATCTGGGCCGGATACGGCCGCTCGCCACACAAGACCGCCATTATCGGAAATAAAAACGCCCGCACCCCACGTGCCGGCAGCCAAGTAACTCTTTTCTCCCTCTTGACCTAACCATTCGATGGCTGTGATATAGGCGCTGCTCAAGCCCTCGTTGCGGGGCTGCCATGACAGGTCGTTGGCGGCGGCGTAATAGACGCCCCCACCTGATGTGCTGACCCAGATTTCGCCGCTCCGACTCATCGTCAGGTCGGTGACGTCGAGAATGTCCAAACCTTCTGAGGCGGGGTTCCAGGTCAAGCCGCGATCACGCGAGACAAAGACGCCCGCATCGGTGGCGGCGTAGGCAGTGTAATCGGTTACATAGGTGGGAGAATAGCACAATTTATTCACGCTGGCGTGGACGAGCGACGCCGCTTGCCAGGTCAGTGCGTCATCGTTCGATATCCAAATGCCGCTCGACCCACCCGCCAGGAGTGTGCAATCGCGCGTATAGTTCGGCGATGCGGCTACGGCGTTCAGGGGAAGGCTAGCGATTCCCTCGTTGCGCGAGACCCATGTGGCGCCCCCGTCTTCAGAAGCCCACACTCCGTTGTGATCTGTCGCAGCGTATAGGATCGGTGCGGTGGTATAGTCGGGAGATGCGACTATGGCATAGACAGTATCCTGCGACTGTTCGGCTAACGCCCAAGAATTTCCGTGATTTTGCGAAATATAGACCCCCTCGTCTGTTCCTAAAAACAACGTATGGCCATTGACATAATTGGGGGAGAAAAGCGCGCAATTTACCGCTTGTTCCTCCAGCCAAGGGCCATTCCAACTCGATCCGCCATCATTAGAGAGATAAGCGCCCCCCAATGTGCCTAGCAGCAAAGTGTGATCTTGATGAAAGCGAAGGGAAAGCGCGATGCTGACTACGGGCAAGCTATCGAAGGGGGTTGCTTCCCAAGTATGGCCGCTATCTTCGGAAACGTATAATCCTGCTACTGTGCCGGCGTAAGCGGTGAATTCGCCCGAATCGCGATGGCTTATCGCCACAGAGAGAGTTGTAATGCTTGGGCCGACGGGCAGCCATAGTTTCCCTGCCGTCTCGCTCAGAAATACTCCCCGATTTGTGGCCGCCAGCAACGTTTGATCAGCAGCATAGTCGGGCGACGCCGCCATCTGGATGACATTGAGCGTGGTGAGACCATCGCTCCACGACGTCCATGTATCGCCGCCATCGCGCGATTTCCATACGCCGCTGGCCGAGGTGGAAACCAGCACGGTGTGATCTTTGGCATAATTGGGCGACACAACGATGCTGGAGATGGCCACATCTGCGGGCAGCCCCGTCAAGTTTTGCCAAGCGACGCCCCCGCCGGTAGTACGGAATAGTCCCCCTGTCTCTGCGCCCGCATAGATAGTGTGATCCAGAGCATACGCTGGCGAAATCGCCAAGGCGAGCACACGGCCTCCATAGGGGCCGTGGCAGCTCCAGGTGGTTGCCTGCGCTCGGGCAGGCGTCGCTAGAACCAAGCAAAGTAACATACCGAGCACAAATCGGCTGGATGATCGCATTGCCACAGCCTCCTCCTCTCTTGGGCGGGCTGCCAAGCGGCAGCCCGCTTCTCGTCATTCGATAGTTTGTTCACCTTCGTGATGAGGTTTATCGCTTCTTAGGGGGCTTGCTGGGGATAATAATCGTCTGGCCTACCGTAAGCGTGTTAGGATCGCTGATCTGATTCACTTCGATGATCTTTTCCATCGTGACATCAAACTCTTCGGCGATACTCCGCAGCGTGTCGCCTCTTTGCACAATGTAGATTGATGAAGTCGGGATCGGTGTGATGGTGGGCCGGGGCGGCGGGGTAGCCGTAGGCACGGCGGTGGGTGGGTTGCGCAAGATATCTTCTGCCCGCTGCAACGCTACTACTTGCAAGCCTGCGTTTGGCCCGGCTTGCTCGGCGCAGACGCGATAGGCGTCGCGTGCGCCTTCAGCGTTGCCTTCTAGTTCGTAAGCCAGACCTAGAAAGGCGTAAGGGATGCCCCATGACGGCGACAAACCGGCAGCCTGCCGGTAAGACGCAGCCGCGCGTGCGACGTCGCGGTCACGCGCCAGAGCCGCGCCCAACCCACAATAGGCTGTGGCGCTATAAGGGTCAAGGGCAATCGCACGATTGAAAGCATCACGCGCTCTGCTCCAATCGCGCTGCATGGCCCACACAATGCCGATGCCCGTCCATGATGCGGCATTTGGCTCGATGCCGTTGGCTTGCTCATATTCTTTGATGGCAAGATCAGGGCGACCGGCATACATCAAGCTGAGACCCATATCGTTGTGTAGGGCGCGGAGCACAATCTGCGGCAAGCCCTCGACGCCCAATGCGTTCTGATACTGTGCTGCCGCAACCAATGGCCGGCCTACTGCTAGAGCGCCAAACCCCGCCGCGATAGGGGCTACTATGCGATTCGCCAGTCGCAATTCATTGGCGGCATCTGTATTGGGAATAACTACCGTGTGTTGGGTGGCCATCAGCAGCATCAAACTGATCGGCTCCAATTCGACGGAAGTCTCGTCGGCGCCTAATACACTTACGTAATAATAGCTTTCACCAGAAGAGGATTCGCGCTCCCAGACGATGATGTTGGCGCGCAAGCGTTGCGCTAGTTCCAGAGCCTGCTTTTCGGAAGAGACGGTATAAACGTGGCGCACGACGGTATAAGGCTCTAGACCGTTAACACGAAAGGTATCTTGGACCGTTTTTTCAATGGCGCGCGTTCTGGCCAAGGCGGCGGCGCCTCCATTGGCCGGGGCTACAAGAATGCCTACTTTACCCGTTTCGATGGGGATGATGCTGACGTCGGATAGCGCCTGACGCATATCTCGCGTCCAGTTGCCGCTCACATAGATAATTGAGACTAACGTCACGACCAGCGCCAGGCCAGCTAATATCTTGGATAAGACACCTTGCCGGCGCAGCAGCACAACCATTGCTGCCGCCGAACTGACGGCCAGTGCGCCGTAAGTGATCCCCAGCTTAGTGTAATCGGAATAGAGCATCGCCAAACCGCGCGCCGCCAGCCCCGCCAAATGAAATACAGGGCCAAGTAACGCAAGGATAACGAGTGTAATGTCAATTAAGCGATCCTTGCCTTGCAAATGACCTCTCCTTATGTGATGGACGGGTCGTATAGTGAGGCAATTGAGCCGGACACGGCAGCCGAACGATGAACAAGCGCATCCAACTTGTGCAGTGGATTGTACTGCAATACAGGTTAAATGTGAAACGCAAATCATGGGTCATGCCCCCAATTGCCCGTCGCAAATTGCCGCGTCTGTGGGGTTTGCGTATACTTGGCTCGTGAATCTGGCAAAACGTCATCTGATGCAGCGAATCATCTCTCATATTCTAAACATTGGGTGGAGTGTGGTGTTATCCGGTTGCGCCTCAGTGTGGGCTACGGCAACGCCGCTGCCACGGATCGAATCGTCCTCCATTCAGCCCACCTTATTTGTTACGAGCACCTCCACGCCGTATCTGAAACAAGACCACCTTGCGCCTACTCCGACCTGGCAATTGGCCTCATTGATCGTGACGGACGCTGCTGTACAATCGTGGACTGACCCGAACGATGTTACGGCTTTACTTTATCAGGCCCCCTATCTTTGGGCCGCTACTAGCGGCGGGGTGGTGCGTTGGCAAACTGCCTCTAGTGAGCATCGCCTGTACACCGCTCAAGATGGTCTGGCGTCGCAGGCCATCCGCGGCATGGCGCAGGATGGCGACGGTCATATCTGGGTGGGATACGCCGATCACGAGGCATGGAGCGAATACGACGGTCAGATCTGGCATACTTATGCTACCCGGGAGGAAGCGGTTGAGGCGCGATATAGTGCGTTGCTTCAGGCGCAGCGCAATGACCCCCACCTATGGAGCGCCCGGATGGAGAGCGGATGGCTATGGCTGTCCACGCTGGATGGCCAGGTCAAAGCTTATGATGGCGCCAAATGGCGCACCTATGGGGAACAAGACGGAATCACTCGTAATACTACTCTGGTCGCTGCCGCCGCCAATGGGCGTGTGTGGGCCGTGGGCCAGGGCATCAGCACGGCGGAAGAGGGCGACCGGTATTGGGATGACCACAGCCTCTTTGCGGGTGTGCCCGATGGCAGCCGCGTTTCCACCATCACGGTGGACAGTCAAGGGAGTGTATGGCTGGCATTCGTTGGGCCGTCGCGCGAGGGAGGGGGATTGGGTCAGCTCGATGCGGCTACAAACCGTTGGGTGGGCTATCTCAATGATCTCAATCCTGCCTTGCCGCGCCAGGTTTACGGCGTCGAGTTCGACGCTACTGGGGCGCTCTGGCTATATGGCGAGGGAGGGTTTGCCGTCAAACGCCCCGATCAGCCCTGGCGACGTATCATTGCGGATGGCCTGACGGTGCAATGCTATGCGCGCGACCCGCAAGGGCGTTTCTGGGTCGGTACAGCTCGGGGCGTGTGGTCGTTGGCAGAGGATGGCGCGGAGGCGCGCGGCCCTTGGCTGATTCCTTCGCCTCTCATTGGCAACCAGGTGACGGGAGTGGCGCTGGATTCTGATAGGCGACTTTGGGTAGGTACATCCCAAGGGCTGACGTGCATTCCGCCTACGGGTGAAGTGGCCGTTGCGTCAACTGAGGCGATCATTGCTCTCACGAACGCGCCGCAAGGACGCATCTGGGTAAGTACATCGAACGGACTATATGAACTGAGCGCTCAAGGGCTAGGCGCCAAGCTGTATGATGGCCAAGTTCTATTCGTAGCGTTTGACCCTGCGGGTACGCCCTGGATCTATACCAACGATGGCTATTTGCGCGTGCGCGATGGCTCTGGGTGGCGTCAGGCGGCCCATATTGCGGGCTATGGGGTAACGCCATGCGATATGGCGATTGACCAAGAGGGTGTGGTTTGGCTGGCGACTCCCTCTGGGTTAGGAAGATGGTCGCCAGACGGCCAATGGAGCTTGATTAGCGATAAGGAATCTCTGCCCGATCCTGACGTGCGTGCTGTTGCGCTGGGGGCGGAGGGCGAACTGTGGATTGCTACGTCTCGCGGTCTGGCGCGACGGTTGCCATCGGGTCGCACTACGCGCCTGACGCGTGATAGCACCGAAGGGGGGCTGCGAGCCGCGGAGGCTTGGAATGTGGAAGTAGATGCATCTGGGACGCTATGGGTGATGACATCTGCCGGGCTTTCATCTCGCACTCGCGATGCGGACTGGTCATTTTACGATTTGGCCGGAGCTCGACATCTATGTGCAGAGCCGTCAGGCGTATTGTGGGTAGGCGCAATGGGAGGGCTTTATCGGCTGGATCGTTCGGCGCTGACGCCCGTGCCTTGATATAGCCCGCTTTTAGTTTCCCTCGACATCTTCCAGTTTGAACCACCCTTTACGTAATCCAGTCATCACAGCCTCCGTGCGCGACCCGACCTGGAGCTTGGCAAAGATATTGGCCATGTGCGCCTGTACGGTGCGCGGGCTGAGCACCAGCTTTTCGGCGATCTGACGATTGCTTTGGCCTTGCGCCGCCAGGCGCAATACCTCCAACTCACGGTCGGTGATTACATCCATTTTTTCGGTCTCTATCGCGGGCCGCACGAACTGGCGCAACACTTTTTTGGCGATGGAGGGGTGCAACACCGACTCGCCGGCGTACACCCGGCGCACTGCGTCAATTACCTCACTGCCCCGAGCATTCTTGAGCAAATAACCGGCGGCGCCAGCTTCCAGGATCGCAAAAACATACTGATCATCGTCGTAGGCGGTTAGCACGAGCACGGCGATTTGTGGCGCTATTCGTTTGATTTGCTTGGTAGCCTCGATGCCGTTCATCACGGGCATACTGATGTCCATGATGACTACATCAGGGTGATCTTTGTCGGCTAACGTGATGGCTTCTTGGCCGTCGCTGGCCTCGCCAATCACCTTGAGATCGGTCTCGCGTTCCAGAATACGTCGCGTCCCTTCACGAACCATAATATGATCGTCGGCGAGCAAAATGCGAATAGGAGTCATGAGCTTCGTTGCTCCTGGTGGAAGAAATTACTTTGCGATTTTAGGGATATTGCGGCAATCCGTTCGACATTCCAGGCGATCTTTTGTAAAAATACGAACGAGCCCCAACTATCGCCGCCCAATGCGATTGCTGAGGCTCGTTCACCAAGGAGGAGAAGAAGCGCTGTCCCTCGCGCCGGAAGAGGGCACAGCCAAGGCCGCAAAATA
Source organism: uncultured Anaerolineales bacterium (assembly GCA_964649365.1). Classification (GTDB taxonomy): domain Bacteria; phylum Chloroflexota; class Anaerolineae; order UBA1429; family UBA1429; genus CAZYPJ01. The sequence goes on from CAZYPJ010000085.1 coordinate 9,187, forward strand.
GTAACGGAACAGGTCAAGTCGTCGAATCACAGGCCACTCTTTATCGAACCTAATTGCAGTATAGGGCATGGAAAGCTCCTTTGCATCGGCCAAATCCGCTAAAGGGGTTAGGCATTTATGCCTACTTGTCGCGTCTCGCCTGTTCTTTGCTGGCTGCCTGGGGCAACACAATGGCAGTGATAGGGATGGTAATCGTCACATGTGTGCCTTTGCCGGGCAGCGACTCAATTTTGGCCTTGCCGCCGAACAGCCGGGCGCGCTCATAGATGCCCATCAATCCCAGTCCACCCATTTTGACCAACTCGCCAGGATCGTCAGGCACCTCAAACCCGATGCCGTCATCACTGATTTCCAACATGACCAGATTGGGCGCATAAGTCAAACGAATTTCTGCGCCTGACGCGCGGGCATGGCGGCGCACATTACTGAGGCATTCTTGGGCCAGGCGATACAAACCCAGCTCGAACTCGGGGAGCAATTGTCTGGGGGTTCCCGTGATGATTGTTTCTATGTTGAGCGATTCCTCACGCGCGATGCGGTCGCCCAGGATTTCCAGTGTGCGCGGCAGCCCCAATTCTTCCAGCAGAGGCGGGCGCAAATCGCTCGTGAACCGGCGAACGCCTTGCAGCGTATCATCCACCATGTCACGCAAACCTTCTAGTTCATCCTTCAATTCGGGGCGAATGGCAAGCTCTTCAGCTAACTCGATGCGCCGCCCCAATACAATCAACGCTTGAGCCGTCTCGTCGTGCAACTCGCGCGCGATGCGCTTGCGCTCTTCTTCCTGGCTGTTGAGGATCGAAACGATATAGTTCTGGATGTCGTTACGGTATTTGCGCAACTGATCTACCATCGCATTAAAGGCCACTTCCAGTTCGCGTACTTCGAGCGGCCCGGAATAGATGGCAATTTGACTGTCGAATTCGCCCGAAGCGATGCGCTCTACTTGCGTTACCAGGCTTTGCAACGGCGCAGCGATGCGTTGGCTGATCAGCGCCAGGATCGTCAACGGCAACACGATGACCAGCAGCAACAACAGAGTCATCAAACGAATCGAGGTGCTCAAAGGGGCTACAATATCATCCCACATTTCCGCTGTAAGCAGACCCCATCCATCCCAGCTTTCATCGGCGAAAAGAGAGCTGGTTAACTTGCGCAGCGAGAGGGGCGCATAGCCTACAACCATTCTGCGTCCGCTATCGCTTACCGTTTGTGCGCCGATTTGCCCACGTAACAGCGCCGCTACGGCAGGATGCTGACTCGAGTCGGCTCCCACCAATTCGGCTGCTGGATGATAGAGGATCGTGCCGTATTCATCCACGAGGTAGGCAAATCCGCTCTGGCCTACGCGCAAGTTGGCGATGGGCAAGCCCAGGCGGGCGCCGTTTAGATCCCAAATGCCCAAAGCGCAACCGGCAAATTGACCCGTCAAGTCATAGATCGGCACCGCGACGGCGATGACACGATTTCCATCGGCATCTTGAAAGATCGGCGAGCGCACAGGACGTCTCAGACGGCGGGTGCGCTCGAAAAACGAGAGCTGCCCTATGTTATCGCCTTTGCGCCCGCCCACCGTGGCAATGATAACCCCTTGCGCATTGGTGATGCACACCTGGTCGAAGCGCTGTGAGAGCGCGACGTTGGCATGTAACAGCGCCTGAATGGCTGTCTCGTTCCCCATGCGGATCACATCAGTCGAGGCGATCTGAGTGAGCAGCAGCACTGAATCAGCCCAATAGCTGCTTACTTGTTGAGTGGCCAGTTGTACCAATTCCGAATCGCGCTGTTCGACCATCGTTTGCGTCATCCGTGTGACGCTAAAGACGCCGACCAGGGCCACTACCAAGAGCAGTATCGTCACAGGCGCTACCGTCACTAGCATGAGTTGGGTGCGTAGACTTCCTGTTATCGCACGACGGGGGCGTCGGGTCGTATCACTCACAAGAGTTGCTCCACGGGCCAAGGTCTTGCGGCGCGATATTACATAAAGGGTGCGCCGTTGCGCTCGATTATAACATCGGCGTTAGGAGCAAACAAGCAGGCCCCCAATCTGTGGGGGCCTGCCAGCGAAGAGCGGGCTACAGCCAAATTGCGGCGAGTATGCCTGCTGTGACTTCAGCCTGAGTTGTTGCAGTGGGCGAGATGCTGGCGTCGGGTGTGATCGGCGTTGCCTCGCTGGTGGGAGTAAGTGTAGGCCCAGCTGGCGTGAATGTGGGCGTCGCAGTAGGCGGCGTGGGCGATTCCGTCGGAGTGGCCGTAGCAGGCATTGTGGTGGGGGTAGCTGTGGCTGGCTCGGGCGTCGCCGTAGGCGTATGCGGTATGGGCGTAGCTGTGCTCGACGGCGTCGGCGTTGCGGTGGACACGAGTTCCCAGCCCACGCGGATAGACGCCAGGTCGCCGCGCTCATAGTATTCGATCACTATGGTGTGGTCGCCGCTTTCCAGCGTAATCAATCCCTCTACCGAGCCAGCGCCCCCATCGCGCCAATCATTGATGATACGCGTCTTGTCCACATACAGGCGCACTCCGTCATCGGCTTCAGCCCAGAATCGCCAGGAGCCGCTGGCCAAATTGATTTTGCGCGTCCAACGAATCGAAAAGTTATCTACGGGTAGGCTGGCGGCAGGGGAATTCTTTCCCCAGTTGAAATCAATGTTAACATCGTCGCGTATGAACGCAGGCCGCCCGGATAGATCGGGGTTGGCATAGTATTCGCTCTTCCAGTGTGCATAGTTTTCCAGTTTTTCCCACCCGAAATGAATCCGAGCATCACCCTTTAGCTCAAAGAACTCGACGCGCACTTCGTGAGGCCCACGGTCGAGCCAGATATAGCCTTCATAGGTGGTCGGCTTGCTCTGGTGCCATTCATCAATTAGTAATGGGCTGTCCACCCACAAGCGCACACCGTCATCGGCCTGCACATAAAAGCGGTAAGCCCCTTCCTCAAAGGTAATTGTCCGAGTCCAGCGAGCGCTCCAATCATCGGCTGCGAGTTGGGGCGCGGGCGAGCCGGCGCCCCAATCAAAGTTGACCTGCTGATCGTTGCGGATCAGTGTGGGTTCTCCCGAAAGATAGGGGTTGGTATAGTAGGCGCCTTTCCAATCAGGATATGTTCCCTGAAAATCCCACCAGATTCTGATCTGCGCTTTGTCGGTACCTTCATAGTATTCTACCTGCACATCGTGTTCGCCGCTGCGCAATGAGGCGTCGCCATACACCAATGTGGCTGCTTTGTCAGTCCATGAATCAATGATCAGCGCGCCATCTACCCACAAGCGCACCCCGTCATCCACGTAGGCGTAAAACCGGTAGCCGCCTGCATCAAAAAACCAACGGCCGCGCCAGCGCGCTGAAAAGCCATCGCTGGGCAGCCCGTTGGCCGGCGCCCCCGCTTGCCAACGAAAGTCGAGGGTTGCGTCGTTACGCACCAAGGCGGGCGATCCAGAAAGAGTCTTGTTGGCGAAATACTCGCCTTTCCAGGCACGTCCCGATTCAGTTGGCGCCGTCGTAGCCGAGGGCTTCGGCGAGGGCGTGGCGGATGACACGGCGATTGGCCGCGTCACAGTGGCTAGCACAGTAGGTTGCTTTCCTTGTTCGGTAATGACGATACGAGTCGCCACCAGCCGCCCGAGCGCATCGAGCACCCCTTCGGCAAAGATCTTTTGCCCTGGGCCAATATCCATGGGCGAGGCGCGTCTGCCGTCGGCCCAAGTCACTTCCAGGTTTTCAGGCACGATGACTTGCTCGGCGGCGCCCTCTAATGGCGTCAATACGATAATCAACGCGCCCGGCGAGTATTCGCGCACAACGCCCAGCACTGAAGCGGCAGGTTCAGCTTGCGGGGTTGGCGCTGGTGTAGCAACTTGAGATGACTCGGGCGAGCGGGTCACGGTGGGTGTAAGCGTGGGCGTCGGAGATAAACGGTCGCGCGCAACGCCGACATAGACGATGATCCCCACGCCGATGACGAGCAGCGCCAAAGCGGCGAGGGCGATGATCGCTGTTTTCCACATATTGGGTTCTTGATTCATCATCGTTCTGGCCCCCGATGGGACAAAAGCGGGTGTTGGAGTCGTTTCACAATAATGGACGCCTCGATTACAGGGACGGTTCCCGCCCTAGCTGCCCAGAACTTGCAAAGGAAGCGGCGTAAATGTGAGCGCAAAGACGATCAGCAATGCGACCGCCACGGCAATTTCGCGTGCGCTGAGCGGGGTGAGATCATCCAAAGGCGGCGCGCTCGATCGCGAGACAAAGAAAATGAGAGCAGCCCATA
>CAZYPJ010000086.1:0-13449 GCA_964649365.1 uncultured Anaerolineales bacterium
CCCACTAACTACTGCCTGCCATACTTACGGCGCTATTTAGCCGCGTCGGCCACCCACTCGATATCCAGCTCTTGCAGCTTACCTGCAGTAGGCGCGCCCGTTTTCGGGTCCCAACCCATCATGCCATAGAACATCGAGACATGCTCGTCGAGCACCTCCGGGTCCACCGGCTTTTCATTGACGACGCCGCTCTTGTGCGGCAGCCGCATCTTGAAGGGCAACACATCATCCTTGCGCGTCATCCCCTCGCGCATGTTAAAGACACGAGCCATCGTCAAACCGCGCTCGACCACTTTCATCAGCTCATAGACGTTGGTCTGCCAGCCGGTGATGGAGCGCACAATCTCGACGATCTCGTCACGCGACCAAGGGATAAAGCAGCAGTTGCCTAAATGGTTGTGCAGCCACGACCAGTTGCTGCCCACGATATAGGCGCGCACTTTGGCGCTGTTCAGCTCGGTCTGCGGCGTGGACACATAGATGCCCAGGTTCTGCAAATCCTCAGGCAGCGGCTCGTGAGCCTGGGCGCCATCCCAATAGTTGTGTACATGGTCAGCGCCCGTAGGAGAAACGGCATACCCCAACGCCTGACCGTGACGGGTGCGGCATTCGTGCATGGGGAAAGGCTGGCCTTTGACGGCCACCATGTACTTTTCGCAGCCTTTGCCGATTTTCTTGACAGCGCCGTTCGGCCCTTCAGCCAAGATGTCACCCAAACCCTCGCGCTCACAGATCATGCGCGTCAGCTCGACGACTGCCTTACCGTTGCCCCAGCTCAGATCGAGGCCGCCCGTATCGGCTTTTGTCAAGATACCCGCCTCGTAGCAGTCCATCGCGAACGAGACCATCATACCGGTCGAGATAGTATCAAGCGAGTAGGCATTGCACAGTTCGTGCGCTTTGGAGATAGCGCGCAGATCATCCACCCCACAGTTGGAGCCAAAGGCGGCCACGGTCTCGTATTCCGGCCCGCCATAGATGGGATCTACCGTGTAAACAGCGGCGTCCACCGTCACCACACGCTTGCAGCGGATGGGGCAAGCATAACCGCCCTCGCGATCGGTGAGGATAGTGTCGCGCATTGCCGTACCGGTGATCTTGGCTGCGCCAGCGAACTGACCATCCTGAAAGTTGCGAGTTGGCAGCGCGCCGAACTCACTCAGATCAGCCAAGCCGCCATCGGTGCCTGTATCGTGCAGGCCAAACGCCTTGTCCTTCCAAGTATCGCGCATCGAGCGGCTCAATTCCTTGACGCCGTCGCCGTTGGCCAAAGGGACGGCGTTCTTGCCGCGCGCCGCCACCGCCTTGAGGTTCTTGGCCCCCATCACCGCGCCCAAGCCGGTGCGGCCCGCCGAGTGGCGCAGGTCGTTGATGACGCAGGCCGTGAGCACTTTTTTCTCGCCGCCCGGGCCGATCATCGCCAAGCGCACGCGCGAATCGCCCAGTTCCGCCTGCACCTTGTTCTGGCAATCGAGCGTCGTCGTGCCCCATAGATGCGAGGCGTCGCGTAGCTCAGCTTGACCATCATGCAGCCAGAGATAGACAGGCTTGGCGGCAACGCCTTTGATAACGATAGCGTCAAAGCCAGCCAGCTTCATCTCAGCGCCAAAAAAGCCGCCCACATCGGCCTGGCCATAGCCGCCGGTGAGGGGCGATTTGCCGCCCACGCAACTGCGCCCGGCCCCCGGAATGGGGATGCCTGTGATCGTGCCCGCGGCAAAGATCAGCGCGTTGTCCGGCCCCAGCGGGTCAGCCCCTTTGGGCACTTCTTTGAGCAGATAGTAGCCCACAAAGCCGTTGCCGCCGAGATAGCGCCGGTAAAAGCTCTCCGGCGGCTCTTCGATCTCGATCTTGCCATCCGTCAGGTTGACATGCAAGACCTTTCCAGCATACCCGTTCATGACTTTCGACCTCCCAATAGAATGTCGTACCCCAATAGATGTGCTTCCGTGATGAACAGGATACTTCCCATCTGATCTATCGTCAAGCGGATCAGAAAACGATCCGCGAATTCTACTTGTCGGGCGGGATCAGCGCCTCCAGCAGCGATTGTCGCCAAGTATGAGTCTCCCGATCATAGACGCCAAAACCGGCGCAAAACTCCCAGTAGCACCAGCCGATGCCGCGCGCCTCGGCCTCGCGAGCCACAAAGGATGTCCAGCGTAGTCGCGAATCAAGCGGCGCTTTTTCATAGGCCCCGAATTCGCCCAGCCACAAGGGGCGATCATGCTTTTGCGCCCACGTCAGGGCGCGATCCAGGTCGCCGCGCAGAATATCCTGCTCTACTTGCATCCCGTCCCAGGTCGCGCCCAGCCAGGCGTCGGAGCCTGTGACCCACTCAGCGCCCTGATGCGTGAACTCGAAGGGTTGATAATAATGGAACGTGACGATCAGGTTGGGGTCGTCAGGCAGATCCAGCTCACCCAGAGCCTCAATAGTGTTCCAGCGCGCCGGACCGACGACGACCAAGCGGGTGGGGTTGCTCTGGCGGACGACCAGGAGCGCATCGAACAGCAGGTCGTTCCACTTGTTGGCCGTCAGTGCGGAATTCGGCTCATTGAGCAACTCGAAAACGAGTCGTGGAGGATAGCTCCGATAGTGTTCGGCGATCTGCCGCCACAGGCTTAAAAAGCGTTCGCAATGGCCATCAGGCTCGGTCGCCAGCTCTTCATAGTGGTGCATATTGAGCACGATCGTCAGGCCACGTCTCAATGCCTGATCCACCACCCAATCTATCCGCTCCATGAAGACGGGATCGATGGTATAGGGTGGTTCCGCGCCAGCATGGGCCGACCAACGCACCGGGACGCGCACCGTGTCAAACCCCGCCCGCGCGATCTCGCGAAAATAGCGCTCCTCCAATATCACGCCCCACTCGCCTTCCGTGGGCGCTTCCAGGGCGTTGCCCAGATTGACGCCGCGCGTCATCTTGGGCGCAGCCTGGTTGGAACGCAATATCGCACAGCCGGTGTTCAGAGCGATGACGGCTAACAACGCAATGCAGACAAAGGCTTTGCTCATAGGCGCTCCCACGCAGCGATAGCGCGCGCTGCCTCTTCCCAGGTGGGTTGGTCATTGAACCCGCCCACCTGCGTCACGGCCAGGCTGCCGCAGGCCACGCCTAACTGCAGGGCGCGGCGCAGCGATTCTCCTCGCAGCCAACCCGCCAAAAAGCCGCTATCAAAGGTATCGCCCGCGCCGGTAGTATCGGCCACCTGCACCGGCAGGGCCGCAACATGTACTCGCTCTGCCCTGCTTACCCCGATGGCCCCCGCCCCGCCACGCTTGACCACCAATGTCGGAACGCGCGCGCTCATAATGACGATAGCGCGCTCCAGATCGCTCTCGCCAGTGATAGCCAGCAATTCGTTCTCATTGGGCAAGAATACATCCAAATGGTCGAAAAAGCCGTTCAGATCCCAACGTTGGGATGGATCCCAGTTCGTATGGCGCGAGGTGGTCATCCCCGCCGCGCGCGCCTGGCGCATCAGCTCGGGCATATAGGCTCTGAGGCCCGTGAGCAGAAATGGGCTGGCTACGTGTAGATGGCGCGCTTGGGCGAACCAATCGGGGTTTACATCGCGAGCGCTGACGGCGGCAATAGAACCAAGATAGGTCAGCACAGCGCGATCTTGCCCGCGCGAGAGCAATATGCCGCCGCCGGTCTTGATTTCCGGATCTACCGTAATGTAACGGGTCTCGACGCCGGCGCGAGCCAGTTCGGCGATCATAAAATGCCCGAACAGGTCATCGCCCACGCGGCTGGCAAAGAGCACGCGCAGGCCCATCTTGGCGGCCCCGGCGGCAAAAATCGCCGCCGAGCTGCCCGCGCAAACGGTAAGGTCGTCGAGGATCTTTTCCACCTGGCCGAAAACAGGCGTGACATCGCCGGTAGCAATGATATCGACGTTTAATTCGCCCACGATGAGCACGTCGTAGAGCCGCTGGTTCATAGTCGCCTCACACCATGGCCGCGCCCTTGAGTTCGATGGCCATCACCACATTGCGTGGGCGGTCGGGGTTCAAGCCGCGCCCCAATGCGCGATAGTAGGCCAACAATTGCACGAACGGCAGATAAAGCACATCCCGCGCCACCTCTGAGACCGGGGCTTGCAACGGCAATACGGCTTCGCACAGACCATCTAGATCCTCATCGCTCTGAGCAATAGCGACGACGTGACCGCCACGCTCTTTCAGGTCGCGCAGCACGGCCAGCTCATAATCGCGGGTAGAATCAGCTACTAACGCTACGATCAGATGTTCATCGTCCACCAACGACATTGGCCCATGACGAAACTCCATAAAGTGAAACGCTTCGGCAGTGGAAAGCGACATCTCTTTCATCTTGATCATTGCTTCGCAAGCCAGGCCATAAAGCGCGCCTGAGCCGAGGTAGGTGATACGCTGAAAAGCCTCGTTCGGGCCAAGCGACTGGGCCAGCGGCATGGTGCGGGCAATGAGTGGTTCAGCCAAACTGGGCAGGCGTTGCAAATCGGCGAGCAGCGCAGCGTTATCCGCAGTCAGTGCGCCCAGCATCTGCGCTGCGACCAGCATTCCAGCAAAAGAACGCGTTTGGGCGAAACTCTCCTCGCGCCCGCCGGGCAGGCAGAGCGTGAGATCAGACGCCGCCGAAAGGGCGGTATCGTCATAGCAACTGATCGTGATCGCCCGGCTGCCACGCACGCGTAATTTTTCCACCGCCATAATCGTCTCGCTGGTACGCCCCGAACGCGAAAGCGCCAAGACCAACGGGGCGCCGCCCGGCGCGACGACGGCGTCGGTCTGCAACAGCAACTCGGACGAGGGCAACGCCCGACAGGAGAAGCTCGTCGCCGCCTGGAAATAGGGCGCAACGAATTGCGCCAGGCAATATGTCGAGCCGCAGCCGATGCACACGATCCCTTGCGCAGCGTAGGCGCGCACCAGCGCCGTCGTCGGGGCGCGCTGCGCCAGAGCAGCTTCAATGGCCGAGCGCCAGCTATCGCCCTGGGTAGTGATTTCGCGAAACGAGAATGCACCAGGTGTAGTCACTTGACTCCTCCTCAGCTACGGCCAATGCCTTGATACATAAAGCCCCAAGCTTTCATACTCGCCGGCTCGTACATGTTGCGACCATCGATCACCACGGGTTGGCGTAGCAAGGTCTTGATGCGCGGCATGTCAAGGTGCTTGAACTCGTTCCATTCGGTGAGCAAGACGAGGGCGTCGCACCCTTCGGCCAGATCGTATGGATCGGCGGCCAGTTTCATGTCGGGCAACATGCGCGCCGCCACGGCCTCGGCGACGGGGTCATAGCCCTTGACCGTCGCCCCTTCGTTCATCAGCAAATGCGCAATCTCGACGGCGGGAGCCTCGCGCATATCGTCGGTGTTGGGCTTGAACGAAAGCCCTAATAGACCAATGGTTTTGTCGCGCAAGCCGCCTAATTGCGTGCGCAATTTCTGGATGACCAGATGGCGCTGATGTCGGTTGATCTCCATCACCGAGTTGAGCAACTGCGGATGTCGCCCGTGGAGCGCAGCCATGTGCGCCAGCGCCTTCACATCCTTGGGGAAGCAACTACCGCCGTAACCCACGCCAGCGTCGAGGAAATGGTGGCCGATGCGCTTGTCATAGCCCATGCCCACTGCCACTTCCTTGACATCGGCGCCCAGCGCCTCGCACAGGTTGGCGATCTCGTTGATGAACGAGATGCGCGTGGCCAGGAAAGCGTTCGAGGCGTATTTGATCATCTCAGCGGTGCGCAGGTCGGTGATGATAATAGGCGTGCGTAAACCTAGATAGAGCTGCGCCACCTTCTCCGCCGCTTCGCGGTTTAGCGAACCAAGCACCACACGATCGGGGTTGATGAAATCGGCGATAGCTGAGCCTTCGCGCAAGAACTCAGGGTTCGATACCACTGCGAACTCGGCGTCGCAGCATCTGTGCTTTTCGACGATGTCGGCCACCCAGTCGCCAGTGCCTACGGGCACGGTGGATTTGTTGACGATGACCAACGGGTGATCCATCACCTCGGCGATGGATTGCGCCGCCATGCGCACATAGCGCAGGTCGGCTTCGCCATCCACACCTTCTGGCGTACCCACGGCGATAAAGACGAACTCGGCGTCTTTGATCCCCTCGGCATACGATGTGGTAAAGCTAAGACGGCCTGCGCGGGCATTGCGGCGCACCATCTCTTCCAGGCCCGGCTCGTAAATCGGCACGCCGCCATTCTTAAGGATATTGATTTTGTCCTCGTTGAGGTCGAGGCAAACAACCCGGTTGCCCAGGTCGGCAAAGCACGTGCCAGTGACGAGGCCCACATAGCCTGTGCCGATGACGGTGATGTTACGCATGATTCACTCCTTAATTTGTATGGGAATGGAACATACAGCCGACAAGGTGCTAGCGCCCACTTCCCAGTTTGTCTTTTTACACTTTTCTGAGACGCCCTATGTGACTCAGAGTTCCCTAGCGTTTGTTCCAGCGCGAAACCGGCCGCTGACCTTCACGAATGGCCCCGGCGCGCAAGAGTCGGGGCCCAAACCCACTCGGAGATGGTAGGGGATTTTCCAATGCTATTCTTGCAAACCCTCCACGATTCGCTGGTACTTGGCCACGAGGTCCTCGGCTTGCTGCGTGGTAGCAGCCTGGGCATAGATGTAGAATATCGGTTGATCGGATGACGGGAGAACTAGTACCCATTCTCCCTCACCTAGATGAATCTTGACGCCGTCAATCTGCTCGCCGAGGCGATCTTTGTACTGCTGGTTGAGCAGCCGCATGACAGTGCCCTTGGTCTCCCATGGACAATTGACCACTGCCTGTGCGACGTGATACTCGGGCACAGACGCGATCACTTGCGAGAGCGCCCGCCCCTGCTTGGTCAAGTACTCCAATAGCTTGACGACCGTCATCAGCCCATCCACTACAGGCTGGAAAGCGGGCCAGATAAACGAGCCGTTGCCGTCACCAGCCATAATCACATCCGGGCAATTAGCGGCGGCCATCAACGCCTGCGCGTTCACTTTGGTGCGCAAGATCTTTCCGCCGCGCTCGGCGGCGATACGCTCTAGGACATCGGGCATCGAGACGGGCGCCGCAATAGTACCGCCTCTCTTGTCGTCCAGCGCCATGATGGCCAATGCGGCAAGGAGTGCGGTCTGTGAGATGATCTTACCCTCATCATCCACCACAAAGACGCGCTCTCCCCCCACATCGAGCCGCACACCCATCGCTGTCTCGAGCACGCCGCTGATTTTAGCCAGTTGATGCAGCGATTTTTGAAACTCGGGATTGGGGATGGACATTTTGGCAGCATCTTCGGCAGCGTTGAGCGCCACCACACGGCAGTTGAGCTGCGTCAGGATCGGCGTTAGGAATGCTGCGGTAGGGGCATTGGCGAAATCCACCACAATATAGGGGTTGGATGAGCATAATGCGCCACAATCTACGGTTGCCAGGAAAGCTTCTTTGTACTGCTCGGCCACGCGCGGGGCGTATTCGATGTTGCCGATTTCATCCAGATAGACGCGTCGGTAATCTTCACGGAAGAACACGCGCTCGATATCGCGCTCGGCATCTTTGCTCAAATCTTGGCCTTCTTTGTCAAAGAACCGGATGTCCACCACGCGGTTATCGTAGGGTGAAAGTCGCACGTGAATGCCGCCAACCGCGCCCGATTTGCGCGTAATGAATCGCGCCACTGGAATGGGCGCTGAACGGAGGTCTAGCACATTGATGCCCGCCGAGGGCAGGCCCGAGATGATGCCGCGCTTGAGCATACGAGGGCTGCGATGCGGGTCGCGGTTGATGGTGACAGTAGAGCCTCGCGGCAAAGTCGTCGCAAAAGCCGCTCCCAGGCGCGAAGCGAACTCGGGAGTGAGATCCACGTTCACTAAACCCGTGACCCCATAACGGCCAAAGATCACGCGCCGCCCTCGCGCGCCCCAGATAAGGCTGGTCTTGAGTGTGGCGCCCGCTTCGATTTCTTTTTCCGGCCAGATTTTGACGTTGGGATGGATAATGGCCCCCTCGCCGATGACCGACGAGTCGCCGATCACACTCCCCTCAAAGACCACTGCTTTGCGCTTTAGGCTGCACTGTCGCCCCGTCAAACCGCCTAGCAGATCGTCACCCTCGCCGAGATAGCAGTTGTTCCAGATGATGCTGCGATCCACGTGAGCGTGGCTATCCACCACGGTATAATCGCGCACCACCGTCGGGCCGTGGATGATGGCGCCCCCCTTGATCTTGACTCCACGCCCCAAAAAGATTGGGCCATAGAGTTGTGCATCGGGCGCAATCTCGACGCCCTCTTCCACCCACACGCCGCCGCCGCGCTGCTCACCGAGCGGTTCCACGCGCACTCGCCCTTCCAGTACATCATTGGAGGCGCGGGTGTACTCGTTGATATTGCCCACATCGCACCAATAGCCATCGGCTACATAGCCATACATCGGGTCGCCCCGCGAAAGCAGGATGGGGAACAAATCCTTGCTAAAATCGAAACTGACGCCCGGCTCAAAGTAGTTGAGCACCTCCGGCTCTAGCACATAGATGCCGGTATTAACGGTATCCGAGATGACTTCGCCCCAGCTCGGTTTTTCCTGGAATTGCTGAATGCGGCCCTCGCCATCGGTGATAACTACCCCATATTCTAGTGGGTTCGGCACATGATAAAGAGTAATCGTCGCCAAAGCCTGTTTGGCTTTGTGGTAGGCGATCACAGCGCCCAGATCAATATCGGTCACAGCGTCGCCGCTGATAACGATAAAGGTTTCGTCCAGGTATTCTTGGGCTTGCTTGACGCTTCCCGCCGTCCCCAGCGGCGACTCTTCCACCGAATAACGAATATTCATATCCATGCTTTGGCCGTCACCCAGATAATCCTGAATACTTTCGGCCATGTATTGCAGCGTCACCACCACTTCGTTGATACCGTGGCGTTTCAGCAGGTCGAGAATATGGCCGATGCCGGGCTTGTTTACCAGCGGCACCATCGGTTTAGGGCGGTTGATAGTCAATGGGCGCAGCCGAGACCCTGACCCGCCAGCCATCACGACAGCTTTCATGGCGCACCTCCATGCAACGAATGTGGTATCGCATGACTCGGAATTCACGGCATTCGAGATCGAGCCTATGTTTGTGGTCAAGCCCATTATAACATGGCGCCTAGTTCTTGAGAAGTGCATCGCAAGAGCAGCAAACGATTCCTTGCCAAACATATCTTCCTATCATATAATGGGCGCAAGCATTGGCACAAGCGGGCGCGCCGCTCTAGCTATCACGAAATGGGTTTCATGAAAATCCTAACCCTGAGCGACACCGTCGTTGATCTGGTTCACAGTTCACGTATCGCCGAGCGATTTCGTGATGTGGATCTGGTGTTGAGCTGCGGCGATTTGCCCTGGGAATATCTCGAGTTTGTGGTAACGATGTTGGCCAAGCGGGTGCTCTATGTGTACGGCAACCACGCTCAAAAGAACGTATGGGATGGCGTCCACGAGATCAGAAGCGTCGCCCCCGGGGGGTGCGAGAATGTACATCGCCGCGTGGTGAACCATGATGGGCTATTGATCGCTGGGCTGGAAGGTTCCATGCGTTACAACGAAGGCGAACACCAGTACACACAAAACGAGATGGATTGGCTAGTACGAGCATTGTCCCCCAAATTGTGGTGGAACGAGCGCCGCTATGGCCGCGCAGTGGATATCCTGATGACTCACGCCCCGCCCTACGGCATCCATGATGGCGCTGATCTCTGCCATCAGGGATTTCGGGCATTCCTACGCTTTATGGATCGGTACAAGCCACGCTATCTGATCCATGGCCATACTCATCTGTATCGGCTCGACGCCAAGCGCGTCACTCAGTACGGAGAGACAACGATTATCAACACCTATGGATATCAAGTCATCGAGATAGACATACCGTTATCGGCCTCAAAACCTGAATCGGCTACAGTCGAAGAATCAGATTCGTCGCGCATCTCACCATCTTGAGGTAAGCCCATGTCGGATACGACGCTATGGAGGTTGGCGCATAACGCGCAAGATCGTCTGATCGCCTTTCTATGCCGCCTGATCCAGGCGCGTAGCTTTTCGGGCGAGGAAGAGCAAGCGGCCCGGCTAGTATTAAACGAAATGCAGGCTCTCAGCTATGACGACGTTCAAATGGATGGCGCCGGCAACATCATTGGGCGGTTAGCCGGGAAGCAGGGCAGTTCGACCATGTTGCACGCCCATTTGGATATTGTTGATCCCGGCGATGTAGCGCGTTGGAGCCGCCCGCCATTCGGGGGTGAGGTAGCCGATGGCTACGTGTGGGGCCGGGGGACCAGCGATGACAAAGGGTGTATCGCTGCGCAGGTTTATGCAGCGGGTCTGCTGAAACAAGCAGGGTTGCGCCCCGCAGGCGATGTGTACGTCGCTGCGGTGGGGGGCGAGGAATCGGGGGGATTGGGAACGCGCTATCTGGCGCGTTCATTGCGTCCTGATCTGGCGATCATAGGCGAACCTTCTGGCAACCTTTTACGTCATGGACATCGGGGGCGATTCGAGTTCATCGTCACAATTCGAGGGCGTTCGGCCCACGCCAGCGCTCCTGAGCGCGGGCTGAACCCGCACTATTCGATGGCGCGCTTTTTGCTGGCCCTGCGCGAAGCGCCTATGGCGCGCAACGCCGTGTTCCACAGTAACGTCACGCCCACACTGGCCTATGTGGATCAGCGCAGCGCCAATGTGATCCCCGCCGAGTTATCGGTTCATCTCGATTGGCGTAACGCGCCCAGCGAGACGGTGGACGATGCACGCGCCATCATCGAGCGCATCCTGGCCCAGACTGTCGAACCAGGGCTGAGCGCCGACATCGCCGTGCACGAGCGCACCATGCGGTCATACACGGGCGTCGAGGAACAGGTCAGTCACAATATCCCGTCTTTCTACCTGGAGGCGGATGACTCGCGGGTAATTGCGGCGCGTCAGGCGCTCGAATTGGCTGTGGGCCACTCGGTGGCGGTGGGCTTGTGGGCCTTTACCACCGACGGTGGGCACCTGGCCAGCAAGGGCATACCCTGCCTGGGCTACGGCCCCGGCGAAGAAGCGATGGCCCACGTGCTCAATGAGTGCATCGCCATAGATCAGGTCGTCGAGGCAACGGTGGGCTATATGGCTTTGGCGCTAGAGATGGGAAATAGACTCTAGTTTTGTTTTGTGGTATCATGCGTCTATTGGTGGAGGCTACGTGTCTATCAATGAGTTGAAGCGCGCCGACGGTTATCGAGCAGCGGATGACTATATCCGCGATGGGATGGTCATCGGGTTGGGCAGCGGCTCGACGGCCTACTATGCTACGTTGCGTATCGCCGAACGTCTGCGCGAAGGGACGCTGCGCGATATTCTCGCCATTCCTACCTCTGAGGATACTGCTCGCATCGCGCGCGAGCAAGGCATTCCGCTCACCACGCTAGAAGAACACCCCCGCATCGCCGTGACGATTGATGGCGCCGATGAGGTAGATCCGGAGCAAAATGTCATCAAGGGGTTGGGGGGCTTTTTGCTACGCGAAAAGATAGTGGCTTTTGCCACCGATTACGAAATCATGGTGGTGGACGACTCGAAATTGGTGCAACACTTGGGTGAAAAGGCCCCCGTGCCGGTAGAAGTCATCCGTTTCGGCTGGCAGAATACGTGCGCTGCGCTGGAACGCACTGGCGCGCGCCCTCAAATGCGTCAACGTTCCGGCGCGCCCTACATCACCGATGAAGGAAACTATATTCTGGATTGCATCTATGACCGCATCGCCTCGCCGCAAGAGTTGGCCGCCGCGCTCAAGGCCATCCCTGGGGTTGTAGAGCATGGCCTATTCCTGGGGATGGTACATTGCACGGTAATCGCCGCGCCTCAAGGGGTTCGCGTCGTCGAGAGGTAGTGAATGGACAGTGGCCGTATTCTGATTGTAGATGACGAAGAGAGCATCCTACGATTGCTGAATCGGTTGTGTCGTAGCGCCGGCTATCAGGTCGAGACGGCGGAAAACGGCCAACAGGCGTTGGAAGCGTTGCGACAGAACACCTACGATGTATGCATCGCCGATCTTCGCTTGCCCGACTCGGATGGGATCACTATTCTGCGCGCCGCTAAACAGCTCCAATCGGGCTGCGAGGTCATCATCCTCACGGGGCACGGCGACGTAGACACAGCGGTCGAGGCGCTGCGTTTGGGCGCGTATGACTATCTGCAAAAGCCGATCTTTGACTTGCAGCTCATTCCCCTAACCATCTCGCGCGCAATCGAGCGTCAACATCTAGCGCGCCACAACGCACGACTGCTCCAGGATTTGCAGCGCGCCAATCGCGAGTTGGATTACCGCCGCAAGCAGCAAATTCAGGCGATCAACCAGATCGGCCAGGCGCTCTCGGCCTCGCTCCAGACCCGCGACGTGGCCGATGTGCTCATTCATGCGATGCTCGGCGCGGTGAATTGCGACGCGGCAGCGATGCTTCTGTTGCGCAAAAACGGCGACCCTGCCTGGGCGATGGTTGGCGCCCGACGGACGCTATCGCTGCGCGCGCGCAATGAATTGGTGCTGGGGATGCTGGAGCGCCTGCCCGAAGAAGTGCGCCCCGTATTCGAGGGATTACGAACCGTAGAACTTGCTCCCTCGGAGCCGGGCGAGATTGACGACGCGGTATGGCGGCGCGAAGAATACGCCAGTCTCGTCATCCGCGATGAGTTGATCGGCATGGTGGTCATCGCTACGCATGATCGCGAATTGCTGACCGAGGAATCGGCCAGTCTCTTTGAGATTTTGGTTAATCAAGGCAGCGCGGCGCTGGCTAACGCTCGCTTGTTCGCGCGCGCGAGAGAGCTGGCCACCAAAGATAGCCTCACGGGGCTGTACAACCACGGCCATTTTTTCGAATTGCTAAATGCCGAGGCCAGCCGCGCCGAGCGGCACGGCCAGGAATTGGCCGTTATCATGCTGGATATTGACCGACAGCACGGCCTGAAGGCGATTAATGACACCTACGGCCATCAGGCGGGCGACGAGTTGCTCTGCTCGTTGGCCCGCTTGTTGGAACACAATCTGCGCCGCGCCGATATTGTGGCGCGTTATGGCGGCGACGAGTTCATCATCATGGCCCCACAGACAGGCCAAGAGAAAGCTCTGGCGCTGGCCGAACGCTTGGCCCAACGTCTGCGCGAGACGCCATTTATCTTTGGCGGCCAAGAAGAACACATCACCATCAGCCTGGGCGTGGCAGTGTTCAAGCCAGGCGCGAACGATAGCGCCAGCAACGTCGTCAGCCGAGCCGACAAGGGCTTGTACCTGGCTAAGGATCGCGGCGGCAATCAGGTGTGCATGATCGAAGACTAGCCCCACACATCCCATCCAATTGCGGAGACGCCTACTGCCAACATTCGTTAGCAGTAGGCGTCTCGGCGATTGGATCCTGCCTGGTCA
>CAZYPJ010000087.1:0-10981 GCA_964649365.1 uncultured Anaerolineales bacterium
CTTGCGGGTAGCCCAGCAAGTATTCCTCATCCACGCTGGGATAGCTCCAGCCGGCCTTGGTGCTGAGCTTTTCCATCAGGTATTCATCGCCAAATACATCAGGCGTGGGCGCAAACGCCTGAACCATGCTATGGTGGGTCATATTGCAATTGATGCGGCCATTGGAAAGCATGATTTGGAACGTATCCTCCATGCCGCCCAGCACGATATCCGAGGCGTGGATCACCGCTTTGGCGCCGTCGCCGAAATTGAGGATGATCGTACCCCAACTCTCGACATCCTGCCAATCGTCCACCAAATAGTGCTCGCGCTCGGCGCGAAAAGCGGCTATGCGAGTCAGGTCGTCCGCCTCGGCCAGCACCGATTCGACGCCGATAGGCGCGCCGCTCCGACGCAACCCCTCTTGCGCTTTGAGCCATATCGCCGCCCCAATAGGGTGCGCCCCCAGGCGCAGAATCGCGCCGCCGCCAGCGCTGCGCCAGGATTTGGCATAGCGAGCGTGCGAGCCGCTGTGACATTCCTGGCCGCGAATCTCCAAGATGGCGCCGCCGCTAGCTTCGGCCAAGCGCGCCGCTTTAACGACAGCAGGGGCATAGAGCCAATTCTCAGCGTACATGAGTTGCACACCGTGCTCCTCGGCGGCGCGCACCATACGCTCAGCGCTGGCTACTGCCTCGGACATCATCAGAGTCTTAGACGTAGCGCCTACCGGATCGGCGGCGCCGTTCCCGCCAAAGTAACCCGTAAGCGGCTTTTCACAAATGATATGCTTGCCCGCTGCAGCTGCCGCAAGCGCCAACGGCTCGTGCAGATCATTGGGCACACACAAATCTATGACATTAATGTCATCACGCTCGATCAACACGCGTGCGTCATCGCAGACATATGGAATGTCATACTCTTGCGCCAGGCTTTGCGCCTGCGAGGCGGGCACTGCCGCCACGCCCACGAGAGCTATGTCACGGATACGCCGATAGGCCCGTGTATGGATACGTGCTGAAAAGCCAGCGCCGATCAGCCCGACGCGCACATCATGAGTCATTCTTGCCTCCACCTTGTTCGTTCACAGGCTGCATACTCAGCGCGCCCACGGGGCACAGCGCCACGCAAATGCTGCATCCCAGGCAGCGCGATGGTTCGACCCGAGCCAGGCCACCCTCCAATGTGATAGCGTCGCAATGGCCGGGTTTCAGGCAATAGCCGCAGCCGGTGCAGAGATCTTCATTCACCCGAGCCGCGCCCGTTTGGGGCTGCAATGCCTCG
Organism: uncultured Anaerolineales bacterium; assembly: GCA_964649365.1. Taxonomy (GTDB): domain Bacteria; phylum Chloroflexota; class Anaerolineae; order UBA1429; family UBA1429; genus CAZYPJ01. Next base: position 1,264 of record CAZYPJ010000087.1, read on the forward strand.
GCGGCGCGAAACTGCTGGAGCGACCGCCCCACCAGTTCCTCATAGTCCCGATAGCCCTCGGCGTGCATGAACGCTTCCATGCCCCTCAGTGTCTCGCCGATCAATTCCCAGCCATACCACATCAAAGAGGTGCAGACAGTCACAAGCGTCGCGCCCCACATCATGAATTGCACTGCGTGCTGCCAGGTCTCGATGCCGCCGCCGCCCACGATGGGAATGCGACAACGTCGGGCCAGTTGCGCCACCATCGCGAAGCCCATCAATCGCGCCGCAGGCCCACCCAAGCTGCCCATACTGGCGCCATCGAGCAAGGGGTATATCTGCTCAGGATGGTAAATATCCATTGGCGGCAAGCTGAGCTGCGCGCCCGCGACGCAGAGGCCATCGGCGCCGCCCGCTTCGCAGGCCAGCGCAACCTCGGGCAAGTTGGTAACGTTGGGTGTGAGCTTGCACACCACCGGGATGTGCAGTTCGGCCTTGAGCGCCTCAACAATGCGCCTCGCTACAGCGGGGTTCTGCCCAGGCACAGCCCCGCCCGTCGGCCCCTCTTGGCCCAGGCTGCGCGCCGTCAGGCTCAGGTTGGGGCAGATAAAGTTCGTCTCGATGATGTCGGCCCCGGCGCTCTCTAGCGTCTTGGCGATGCGTACCCAGCCGTCTAGATCGTCGGCGGCATGAGTGATGTTGCAAAAATAGATCAAATCGCCGGTGTAGCGCTTGCTCTCTTCCACCAGGCGCGCTCCTTCGTCCAAGTCGAGCCGGCGGTCGTGACAGACGATGCTGCCTACGGTAGGGTCGTTGTACATGCGCAACTTGCCGTAAAAGGGCTGCTTGAGAAAAGTGAGCTTGGTGCTCACCGCCGCAGCGCCCGCGTCAGCGGCGGCGCGCAGCCATTTGACCCGCGCTGTCAGCGGGCTGGAGGCTACCACATAAGGGTTCTTGAAACACAGACCAGCAAATTCGAGCATTTCATTTTACCTCTTGGAGTGAAACATCGTCACAATTGCGAGGCGCGTCGCTTGAGGCGCTCGCACTCTGCCAAGCTTTCCTGGATATAGCGAACCGTCCCACAAACAGCCGCTTCCAGAATACACGCACCCAGGTCGGCGCTGGCCAAGCTAGGCCGCCCCCACACGCCGGCAGGGCACAGCACCGAAAACGACGCCGCTTCAATGTATTGCGCCCCTGCGGTAGGGACATAGTCCACTATGCGTTCGCGCCGCACCAACTCGGGGTGCAGATGCAGCATCAATGATGTGACCACCTGACCAGCGTGAACATCGTCCGTCGCAGTAGGACATAACACGCTCAGCGGCGGATCAGCTACTGTCAACGGTTGCACCCAGATGGCGTCGAGTTCGGGATGAGCATAATTCGCCTGTCGCACAGCGGTTTTGACGATTCTATTCTCGCGCGGCGTGACCGTGGTACAGGCGGCGCCGCCCAGTCCCGTCAATACGACCACACGCTGCACCCCCGCTCCTAGCAACGACTCGATCAAATCGGTGACGGCGCCTAGCAGCGTGCGCCATGAAAGAGACACGGTTCCCACACGGTCGGCGTGCAAGCTACTTTCGCCCAAGGGCCAGGTGGGCAAAAGATATATGCACCCCCGTAATTGAGCGGCTGCTCGGCGCGCAATGGCATCCAACACATAGATCATTGTACCCAAAGGCAAGTGAGGCCCGCATTGTTCCACTGCTGCTATGGGCAAGATCGCCAAATCGGGCGGGCGTTGATCCAGCTCTGGGCTGGCATTGTTCCAGTCATACATTTGATGGATGGTCATGCCTATGCCGCTCCATTGCGCAGGGTTTGGATCTCTTGAAAGGCGCGCGGCAAGTAATCTGCCAAATGGCGCGTCACTTGGTCAAAGGCGTGCGCGCCCACTTCGGCGGCGGCGCTGCTCGACTGCCCCCACACGCCTTGGGGCGAGATTTGTGACATGAAGGCATAATCCAGAAACTCACGCCCCACGGGGGGAGTGTAATCCGCGCGCTTATCGCCCACCAACTCAGGGGCCAAGTACAACAAGGCAGCCGTCTCGCCCGCGCCAGCGTGAATATCGCCGCCGCGCACCCAACCTGTGGGCGCAGCAGCGCCAGCAGGGCCATCCCACGAGGCGACTCCTATCACGATCAAGTCGGGAATGGTCAGGTTAAGTTCGCGGATTTCGTCGTCAAGCACGAAATTCCCGCCGTGGGCGTTAAGAATCACGACATGCCGTATCCCCTGGCGATAGAGCGAAAAAACCACATCGCGCACGACGCTGGCCAACGTTTCGGGACGCAGCCCCAGCGTACCTGCCATCGGCCCGTGACATTGGCTCAGGCTGTAAGGTAACGCAGGTATGAGATAGACATTACGTTCGCTCGCTAGCAGTTCGGCCACCCGTCGCGCCACGGCTTGCGCGACAAGCCAATCTGTGCCCAACGGAAGATGCTGCGAGTGTTGCTCGATGGCCCCGACGGGCACGATAGCAAGATCTATGCTCGCGGCATCCAAATCAACTGTTGTGGCGCTTTCATCGTAGAGCAACTCGATCCTCCTTTTGCGCCTCGCATCACGCAATGGCCGCATTGTATCGAAGCCATAGCACGCTGACAAGCGTCGGGACCACTTCAAAATAGCCTCTGTTACCGTTGCGCTCGCCTCGTCATCATGCTAGAATAGGTCAGTCGAGTGGTTCCCGTTTGGGCACGCGCTGGAGTTAGCAAATGGCCAAACGTGGTCTGCGTTGGGGTGCGACTATGCTGGCGCTGGCCATTCTGGCAAGCCAGAGCATTGCGTGCGTTCCGATATCCGCACCTCACACAAATCAAGCCACATCGCCCTCCATGCCTAGTGAACCCCTCGCGCCAGCGACGACTGCGGCTGATCCGTATAAGGGAGATCGGCTAGAGATGGTTAGGCTGCAAATCAAGGAGCGAGGCGTCAAAGACAAAGATGTCCTGGCCGCGATGGAAAAGGTGCCTCGTCACGAGTTCGTCCTGCCCGAGTATTTGGATCAGGCTTACGACGATCATCCTCTGCCTATTGGCTACGGCCAGACCATCTCGCAGCCCTACATCGTGGCCGTGATGACCGAATTGCTGCGCCTGCGCTCTGACTCGCGCGTGCTGGAGATCGGTACAGGATCGGGCTATCAGGCTGCCATCCTAGCTGAGTTAACGCCGCATGTCTATACCGTCGAGATCGTTGCGGAGCTTTACGAGCAGGCCCAGGAGCGACTGGCTCGCTTGGGCTATGACCCCGTGCCGATCAAACGCGGCGACGGTTATTACGGCTGGGAAGAATACGCTCCCTACGATGCCATCATCGTCACCTGCGCGCCCGATCACATCCCGCAGCCTCTGATCAACCAATTGGCCGATGGCGGACGCATGGTCATCCCCGTCGGCCCACCTGGAGCTTACCAGGTGTTGTGGCTAGTCGAGCGTCAAGGTGAGCAAGTCAAGACCGAACGACTGATGGGCGTCGCCTTTGTGCCGCTCACAGGGACGCACTAGATTCGACCATCCCTCGTGTGAACACCCCAGCAACCAAGAACACTGTGAGATAACATCCCCCCGCGGTCATCAGCACCACGTGATAGCCGAACGTAAGCGCCAGGATCATCGCCAGGACCGAACTGATCACCGAGGCGCTGCCATTGATGGCCCAAATCCACGGCGTAAGGCCAGGCGCTATCCTTTCCGCCCTCAGCAAGCCCGCTGCAAAGGGTACACCCATCAGAGCGCCCAGAGGGAACAAGCATCCGATGGATAACGCAACGCGCGAGGCAAGCGGCCACGCGATGGTATGCTCAAAAAGCAAGGATAGCACGGGTTGGTAAACAATAAGCACAGCGATTAGAGCTATGAGGCATCGGCGCAAAGACACTCGCGTCGCCGTCATACTGCCGATCCCCGAAGCCAGCAACAATGTTGTGAGGACGATAGAAAAAGAAAGCGCCGGCTGGTCGAGGTAAAGGATGAACTGCTGCATCAAGGGCATTTCGATCATGAGATAACCTAGGCCCAAAGCAGCAAAGTAGATGAGAATCGCCCCTTTGCGTTGTCCTGGCGGCATACGCCCTGCCAACCGGGGTAACACAATCAAGACCACTGCTGCCAGTATCGCTCCCACCAGCAATGCGATAACCAACAGGAAACCGCTTCCCCCAAAAGGCTGCCAGGTCTTGCCAATCTGAGCCAAGATGGTAGTGACTTGCCGCCAGAGAAAGAAATGTCCAAAGAAAGGATGATCGTCAGTAGGCGGGGTGATATCATAAAACTGTGCAGACAAAAAGGCGCGGCGGCTACTTGGCGACAGCAACGATTGAAAAGCGTCATAGTACACCGGCTCGGCAAGGCGGTTGAAACGGTTCGTTTCATTCACCGTCACGCCTGGGTAGTACACCATGTCATAGGCCAGGTTTTGGCAGGCGTCACGCGCCAACGCAATATCCTCGTTGCCAAAGGGCGTCGGACTGGCCAATATCGTGATCGTGGACCAACTGCGGAAAGCAATCACATGTTGCGCAGCATCGCGTACGCCATAGCGCTCCAAGGCCGCCGCCATCAGCGCTCCGGCGCGCACGCATTCGCTGGGGGGGTCTTGTAGCCAGCGGCTGATAACCAATAGCCCTCTTTCATCCAGCCGTCGCAAAGCTTGGGTCAACGCTTCTACGGTGTACAAATGATTCTCGCTCAAGCTGTAGGCCCCCGACGTCAGCGGGTGATAAGACTCGGCCAAAGAAAAAAGAATGACATCGAATCTGTCCTCGCCGCGCTGCAATGCGCTGCGAGGACTGTTCGTCACAATCGTGACGCGAGGGTCGGAATACAAATAGCCAGTAAACGCGCCGTAGCGATCGCGCACAACCTGCGCCACAAGCGGTTGATCCTCTACGATCACTACCTGGCTCGCGCCACTGTTCAGCGCGACGGCGACATCCATCCCGCCGCGCGGCTGCGTGATAAGAGCGCACGCAGATGGGCGCATTGCAAAGGGTATGCTGGAAGGCAGATACACAAGAAACGCCTCATCTCCCGGCTCGGTGCGGCGCGAGATCGGGCTGAGGTTATCGCCGTCGAGCGTCAACCCGTATTGCAACGGCAACACGCCGGCATAGTTCAGGCTGAGGCCGGGGGCTGAGTGTAGGCTGGGGCTGGCGACTACGTCGAGGCGCGAGTGGATGCTCCAGCGTTGTTCCACTAATTGCGCGCCAGGAGCTTGGAGCGCATAACTCAGATTCTTGTAGGGTGAAAGTCGCAGCGCCCGCCAAGACGGGATCATCGTCGCCAACGCCACGCTGCCGAAAGCCAACGTCCAAACGATCCACGCGGAGCGCTGTGACCGGCGCAACAGAACTCCGGCGCCAACCCAACCGATGGCGGCGGCAGCTATGATCGCCCCCTCTGCGCCCAATGCAGGTAGAGCCGCAAGCAGACCCAGGCTCCCCAGCGCTGAGCCGCACAGATTGGCAGCATAGAGCTTGTGACTCGTCGCAGGTGACGAGGCTAACCAGTACGATACCGCCAGCCCGCTCAGGGCAAAAGGAATCACCAAGCTCAAATAGTAAACGGCCAGATATCCGTATTGCCGAGGATCCCAGGCGAGGGTATAGGAATCGAACGGGATACGATTGATGACTTCATAGGCCAAGAGGATGCCCAACGGCAAGGCCGGCGCAGAAAGCGCGCCGATTCGTGCACGCCACAATGGGGAAAGCAAAGCCAGGATCGCGCCGCTGGCTGCGTAACCCAGCAAAGCCACGTTGATGCTGAAGAAAGCCAAGTGATACCACTCGGCAACAGCAAAGATTCGGGTAAGGCACAACTCGAACAATAGCGTCGCCGCAGATACAAGGCCAATTCCCACATAGCGAGAGCCTGTGCGCATGATAGCCCTCTCAATGTCGCACCGACGACATCAGTACTTTACGCAGGCTCTCGTTCGGTGTCAACAGAAAACTCCCTCACCACTTGGTGAAGGAGTTCCAGAACAATAGACTCAGGCTCGCTTACCAGGCGCCGTCGGCCGAAATCACCGCAGGCAGGGTCTTGAGCAAGATTACCAAGTCCAACCCCAGCGAGCAGCGTTGGCTGTACTCGATATCGAGCTGAACCATTTCCTCAAAGGTCAGACACGTGCGCCCACTCACCTGCCACAAGCCCGTCAACCCCGCTTGAGGGACCAGCCGCGCTTTATGGTTGTTGTTGTATTGCTCCACCTCATACGGCAGCGCTGGCCTAGGTCCTACCAGGCTCATATCGCCCTTGAGCACGTTGAACAACTGCGGCAACTCGTCCAAACTAGTACGTCGAATGAACCGACCTACTTTGGTAATACGGGGGTCATCGGCCATTTTGTACACGGCGCGTTGGCCTGCGCAATGATTCTGCTGGGCGTGACCATTGATCAGCGCCGTGACATAGCGCCGGTGGGCGGCGTTGTCACAATTGACGTACATGGAGCGAAATTTCAGGAACTCGAATACGTTTCGTTCGGGGTGTGGCTCATCGAGCGATTGGCTGCCGCGCACCCGCTTCTGGCGAAAAATCACCGGCCCGGGCGAATCGAGCTTGATCGCAATGGCGATGGCCAACAACAGCGGAGCGAGCACTACTAACGCCACAACCGCGACAGTCACATCCAATAATCGCTTAGCAGCAAAATAGAGCCAACGCGAACGGGCATGAGATCGGTTAACAGCGGCTAGTGGACGGGTCAATTCGCTGATGCCCACAGTCATCTTTCCTTTGCGCGATAGAATCATGGCCAGCAAAATGGTGATGGGAGTGTGCCTCCACTCATTATATGAACGCCAGATGAAAGAAAAATGAAAGTTGCGTCAATCTTGATGAACATTTATTCATCTTTCATTAGGTCTGCGTGAGCTGACGCTATAGTCAGTTACGCATATGGGGCACACAAGAATGCAGGCCCGTGTTAGCAGTCCACGGGCCTGCGAAGAACTCGCCAGTGGGCGATTAAGAGCCCCCGGCAGCCAATCTCTTGTGATTCTCAACATCCAACCAACGACTAGCCAGCGATGGCAGCGATTCCAGCGGCCCTTGCCGCGCTGTACAGGGCGGCAACGACCGCAAGATCGTCTTGCCATAGGATTTGGTAAGGATGCGCTTGTCGAGCACAACGACCAAGCCGTAATCCTCTTTGCTGCGAATCAAGCGCCCAAAGCCCTGGCGAAAGCGCAAAATCGAGTCGGGTAAATAGTACTGATTGAAAGAATCATCAAACGTGGCGGCTCGCGCTGAATACACTGGGTCGGTGGGTACCGCAAAAGGCAAGCGAGCGATCACCAGGCAGCTCAACGCCTGGCCGACCACATCCACCCCTTCCCAAAAGCTACGAGTGCCGAGCAGCACCGCCCGAGGTGTATTGACGAAATTCTCCAGGATTTGGCGCCGCGAGCCATCCATCCCCTGCCCAAACAACACGATTCCTTCATCTTCCAGCGGGCGCTGAATGGCGCGATAAGTGGCCTGAAGCTGACTGTTTGAGGTGAACAAGATTAGCGTACGCCCCTCAGTGGCGCGACAAAGATCCACCAATGCCTTCTCGATAGTCTTTTGGTAATATGGCTCGCTCGGCTCGGGGATATCTTTGGGAACATAGAGCAACACCGACGTTTTGTAGTCGAACGGCGAATCCAGCGCCACTTCCATTGCATCTTTGAGGCCCAGGCGCTCAGAAATGAACTCAAAGCTATTAGCCGTGCGCAGCGTCGCCGAGGTGAGGATCACACAGTCTTTTTCGGCAAAGAGCTTTTCAGCCAACAGCGGCCCTACATGCAGTGGCGCGCTGTGCAGCGTGATCTCTTGGCGGTACTTGGCAATCGAAATCCAATAAATCCCTGTGGATTCTGGTTCTAGCAGGATGCTATTCATCCCCATCCACAATTGTTGGCCAAGCTGCAATTGGGCCTTGAGATTCTGGACGATTTCGTCGCGCTCTGAATCTTCGCCAAGGTTCAAGCCCGATACTTGTTCGGTGAGGCGCTCTAGGTTACGCAACACCTGTTGCAAAGAAGTAGATAGACTCTCCCAAGAAGTCTCGATCTGCACCCAGTCGGGCTGCGCCCGCAACCCATTCGTCAGGCTGATATTCTGATCGTATAAATCTTGCGCGTTTTGGCGCAGTTCCGAGTGTTCGTCAAGAAATGTCGATAAGATGTTGAACAATTCATACAGTCGCCGTTCAGCAATGTCCACATCAGTACGCAAGCGCTGGATCGTATCGGTCATCGCTTGCTGCGCCGTGGAGCTGACGCCCCTGTTCTGGAACATACGGGGCACATCGGCCAGCAACCCGCCCTGCTTCTCACCCCCTTTACTTACGAAGTTCAAAAAGACATAGACAGCCCGTTGGCTCACCTCGACGCCAAATTGGTTCGTTGCCTGCTCTTCGAGATGATGGGCTTCGTCAATGATGAGATATTTGAATTCGGGCAGGATACGGTTCTCTAGCACCAAATCTGAAAGCAACAAAGCGTGATTCACGATCACCAGATGCGCGCGCTCGGCGCGCGCTCGCGCTCGATAAAAGAAACATTGTCCCGTACGACGATACGGGCATTGATCGCCCATACACGTCTCGGAGCTAGATTGAATTTGCGTCCAGATCGCTCCTTCGGCATTGATCAGCACTAACTCAGCGCGGTCGCCTGTCTCGGTAGTCGGCAACCAAGCCAAAACTTTGGCCAGCACTCGCACACCATCTGTATCGAGCTGTTGTGCGCGGCGGAACGCAGCCAGGCGACGCAGACAAAGATAATTATTGCGCCCCTTGAGCAGAGCGGCCCGAAAATCCAATGGCAGAATACGTTTGAGATCAGGAATGTCTTTGCCGTAGAGTTGGTCTTGAAGGTTGATGGTGTTGGAAGAGATCACTACTCGTCGCCCATTCTGTACGGCAAAATACACTGCCGGCAAGAGATAGGCCAACGATTTCCCTGTGCCGGTACCCGCCTCGACCAATAGGTGCGAGGGAATGTTGATTGCCTCGGCCACCGCCTGAAGCATCTCGACCTGCTGTGGGCGATGTTCATACCCCGAAAACGCGCGCGCAATCAATCCTTTCGGCAGAATCATAGCAGCGAGCGCTTCGCTATCTACCGGCGTGATTGTCTCGGTGGGTTCGAGCGGTGGAAAATCCTGCTTTTCGGCGCCGCGAGGCCCTGTAACGAGCTTTTTCTTTTCCTAGCGCCCCAATAGGCGCAGGCCCTGATTACGACGCTCGGTGAGCACATCGCGAAAGACCTGGCGCAGCGGCCAATTGGCGTTGGCCGAAAGCTGCACGATCTCGTCCAGTGTATCAAGATCCCATTCGTAGGCGCGAGCAACGAGCGCCAGAAAAAGATCTTTGGTCGCCAACGCATCAGGAAGAGCGCGATGGCTTTGCGATACGGAAATCCCCAGAAAACTAGCCAGACTGGCCAGACTGTAACGCTGTACTTCGGGCACCAAAATGCTGGCCAACTCAAAGGTATCAATCGCCAGGTTTTGCAAGAGCAATTCCTGACGATTCATGAATTGCATATCCATCTCGACGGTGTGGCCGACGATGGGGTAGCTCTTCACAAAGCTCAGAATCTTGCCCGTCAACGATTGCAGCGTCGGCGCCTGGCTGATCTTGTCCTGCGAGACGCCAATGAGTTGCTGAATCTTGAATGGCACAGGACGGCGCGCCCGAATCAGCCTGGAAAACGGCTCCG
>CAZYPJ010000087.1:10991-13388 GCA_964649365.1 uncultured Anaerolineales bacterium
CGGCGCGCGGCGCGTCACCGCCCGGGACTTCCAGATCCAGGGCCACATAGACTCGATTCATGCCTCTCCGCTTCTAGGGGCCGTTTGCCCTGGAGCATTATACAACAAATGTTCTAACCAGCAAAAGGATTGCGCAAAAAAGGGGCATTTCGGATGAAATGCCCCCAAGATCGGCGTATCACCGACGGGTTAGCTCAGGTCGCACTTCCAAAGCGTACCGCCTAGGCTCAACGCAAAGAGCACACTGTGTTCTCCTTGTCGCCGCGCTATGATGCTGATAAAGCTACCGCTTGGCAGACCCGCCATAAAGGGCTGCCAAGTACGGCCGCCATCCACCGAGCGGTAAATGCCGCTGCCGGTGGCTGCAAAGAGCAAACCGCCTTGATCCACCTCGCCCAAGGCCACCACACCCAGCGTGTTGGCCCCACTAGGATCAACCTGTGTACTGATCCACACATCTTTGGCGCGACGCAGAGGCCGCAAGCAGAACGGCCCTGTGGCCAAAATCGCCTGTTCAGCCACGCCATCAGCGACGCCTAATGGCAGGCTGATGTCGATCCAACGCGCCAGGGTGGTCTGGCTGGTTACTTGGCGCCAACTCTCGCCGCCATTGCTGGAGCGCCATAGCGCCACGCGCGCAGGCTTGATGCCCGTCGCCGGGATCGAAGTGCCCATCAGCACGGTGTGATCCTGGGCATAGTTGGGCGAAACGGCCAGCGAGAGGATCTCTTGGCCTTCGCAGGGCGATCCATGGTCTCGCCAAGTCGCACCGCCATCGCTCGTGGCCCAGAGTTTGCCATCCACAGCGCCCGCCCAACCCAGCGCACCATCAGGAGACATGGCCAACGCCTGAATCCCCGGCGCCGGGCAAGACACTTGCCAATCCGCGCCCCGATTAGCAGAGCACAAAATGCCTTGCTCCTGACTAACAACGAACAGCTTGTCGCCGGGCGCAGCCGCCATTGCTGTGAGCGGCAAATACTGCTCAGGGCCGGAAACACGATCCCAAGAAGCGCCGTCATTGGCCGATACCCACAAATGCTCCTGTGGGCCGATGGCGAACAACTTGTCTTGAACGGGGTACAAACGCGCAAAGCCGCGCGCCGCCAGGCCCTCAGAAGAGGATTGCCAAGTCAGGCCCCCATCTCCAGACTTGAGAATGCCCGCGTTGTGCAAACCGGCCAACACCACTTGGCCATCGCCCGCGAGTGCAAGGACGGAGCCATCCGCCACAGCTGCAACCTGCCAGGTCTCGCCGCCATCGCTGGATGCAAAAATCTTGTTGGAGATGCCAACTACCATCCGGCGGCTCTCGGTGAAATCAGAGGCCAGCCATAAGGAGTTGATCGGCCCTTCACTCAGTTGCGCTGACAATAGGTCCCACGTGCGCCCGCCATCGTGGGAGCAATACAACTTGCCAGCTTCCGTCCCAGCAAAGACGGTGCGGTCGCGCCCGAAAGAAGGGCTGATAGCCAATACATCCACCGCATCATCGGCTAACATCAACTCGGTCTCGCGCCAGGCGCGACCGCCATTTTGCGAAACCATCACGCCTGAGACCGTTGCCGCAAACATCGTCTCACGTTGCGACCAATCGGGGGCAGTGGCAATGGCCAACACACTGGCATCGCCAAGGCCAAAACCGCTGTCCTCCCATCGCGTGCCCGAGCCGCGACTAACGAGTACGCCGCCGCCGTCGGTAGCCGCGAACACGGTACCATCTTTGGCGAAATTGGGCGAAGCCACGATGGCCGTTACGGTTGCCTTTAACTCTTCGGGCACGAGGCCCACTTGCCATGTCTTGCCGAAATCGAATGAAGCAAAAATCTCGCCCCCCAAAGCGCCCGCAAACAAGGCGCCATTGTGCGCCACACTCAGGGTGCTCAAGAGCGGCGTCGTCAAGCCCTGAAGTCGCTGAACCCAGGTTTTCCCCCCATCATCCGAGAAAAAGATGCCGCAGCCGGTAGCCGCCCAATAGCGCGGCACTTCGGCAACGGGCGAAATGGCCAGGCCAAAGACAGTGCCGCCATTGGAAATAGGGCCCAAGCGCTGCCAAGTTTTGGTCTCTTTGAGCGCATCGATGGAAATACTCATGGTTCGAAATTCTCCTGAGGTTTTCGGTGCAAAACGATGGCATCGGTCGTTAGCAGCATCATAGCGCCGCTAGAAGCCAGTTCCAGGGCACGCTTGATCACCAGCGTCGGGTCGGCCACACCGGTTTCGATCATGGGGACGATCTTTTTCTGGCGAACCTCCAAGCCATAGCCAGGGCCTGACCGCCGGGCTTCAGCGATAGCCAGGGGCGGGTGAAAGCCCGCGTTAGCGGCAATACAGCGCATCGGCTCTTCCCACGCGCGCGCCACACTTTGAATGCCAATCGCCTCGTCGCCTTCGGAT
>CAZYPJ010000088.1:0-13379 GCA_964649365.1 uncultured Anaerolineales bacterium
GCCAGCGCCACGTAACGTGCTCGGCGCTCATAGCCGTCGTCTGCCCTTTCGCCCGCACTCGGTATGACAGTCCAGCATTTCAATTCTAACGCAAGGCGCACAGTCTGTCTATCGAAAACAGCAGGACAGGCGAACGCAACATGTTGCGCTCGCCTGCCTCTGTGTTTGCTGAGTATCGCGGCTCTAGCGCCGCCCGACGTGATTACTGCATCAACATCTGCACATCGGGTAGATCAATATAGTAGAGAATCAGGCTCGAAAGCAGCATCGAGATCGCAAAGGTGCTCAGTATCATCACATTCAAAGGATTGCCTGGCGTGTTGCCTTGAATCGCGCTGGGGATAATGACCAGGATGCGAATGATGATGTTGAACCCCTGGATAAAGATCGTAGCTACGCGGCTCCAGCTTTTGCGGCGCAGCAACGAAATCCCCAACACCACAAACACTGCTACGATGGTGATCCAAGCGGCAGGAGAGATGCCCTTGAGTGTGTCGGGCGGCACGATGAGCGGCGCGACGAATTGCAACGCGGCGATCAGAATCAAGCCGAGGGGCAAGCGTGTCTTCATGGAAAAATCTCCTCGTATTATGGCGTCTATTGCCCACGATTATAGCAACGCGTGAATGGGTGTCAAACGGTTGTACCCCTTTTGACATCGTTCGCCGTCCGTGGAATACTCCCTGGAGCGTCGCCGTCATCAAGATGATGGCGTTTCACTCGGAGAGGACGACAATGCTATACATTGCAGGCGAATGGCTCGACCCCAAACTGGTGGTGTTTGATAAGGACGGCACGTTGATCGTATTCGACGATATGTGGCGCGCCTGGTTTGAGCGTATCTTGGCCGGAATTGCGCGCGAGGTCGAGCTAGATGAAACCACACGTTCCGGCTTGGCGGGAACGCTGGGCTATGACGCCGCGACTGGCGCCTGGGACCCCGTAGGTCCGCTCACCATCGCCTCGACGCGCGAAATCGGCGTGCTGATCGCTGGCCAGCTTTACCGCTGTCGAGGCATCCCGTGGGATCGAGCGGCATTGATCGTGGATCGCGCCGAAAAAGCCGCGCGGGACTCATTGCCCGTGGAAGAGTTGGCCAAGCCGCTCGGCGACGTGCGCGGCCTGTTGCAGCGCCTGACCGATAGCGGCGTAACGTTGGCGCTGGCTACCACTGACGACCGCGCCTCCACCGAGCGCGCCCTGCGCGCCTTGGGGCTGGAGAGTTTCTTTGCCGCTACGATCTGCGGCGACGACGGTGTGCCATTAAAACCTGCGCCCGATATGGCGCTCGAGATATGCCGCCGCCTCAATATCGCTCCCGCCGACGCTATTATGGTGGGCGACACGCTGGCCGATCTCGCGATGGCGCGCGAGGCGGGCTTGGGCCGCGCCATTGGCGTGGCATCGGGCGCGCTGACCGCTGAGCAATTGGCGCCGCACGCCGATGCCGTCCTAGCCGACATCCATGCTATTCGCGTCATTTATGTGAATTCCACTCGCATGGAGGTTGATCCTGCTCATGCCTGAAGCATCGCCCCGCTATCAGGGTTACATTTTCGATCTCGACGGCACCATTTACCTGGGCGACCGCTTGATCCCCGGCGCCCGCGAGACCATCGCTCGGCTGCGCGACGGCGGCAGCCGGGTGGTGTTCCTCTCTAATAAACCATTGGAGCCGCGCGCCAATTACGCCGCCAAGCTGACGCGCTTGGGTATCCCCACGCCGGCAGAGGATGTGATCAACTCGACACAGGCGCTGATGCACTATTTGCGGGTGCGCCATCCGGGCGCGAGACTGTACACTATCGGCGAGTGCGCCCTGTTGGACGAACTGCGCGCCGAAGGGTTCACATTGGTAGAGCGGATCGAAGAGATCGAGATCGTGGTAGCGGCGTTCGACCGCACCCTCACCTACGCCAAGCTTAATACCGCGCATCAGGCGTTGGTGCGCGGGGCGCGCTTTTTCGCCACCAACAGCGATCGCACTTGCCCGGTGGAGGAGGGCGCCATCCCCGATTGCGCCGGCGTGATTGCTTTTCTGGAAGCTACCAGCGAGCGCAAAGTAGAGATGATCGCGGGCAAACCCTCGCGGCAAATCTTGGAGGCGGCGGTGGCGCGCCTGGGCGCGCCGCTAGAGCGTTGCCTGATGGTGGGCGACCGCTTGGCCACCGATATGACGATGGGCCTGACGCACGGCGTGGACACCGCCCTGGTGCTGACAGGCGTCACCACGCGTGAGATGTTGGTTGAGAGTGGATTGAAGCCGACTTTCGTGCTGAAGAGCGTGGCATCCGTGCCCTAAGACACACACCTGCTCATCCGATATTCATCCCGTTTGCGAAAGCCCAGCGCCTCGTAGGCGCTCAGCGCGGGGGCGGTATCCAGCCGCACGGTCAGCGGCACCTGTGCGACCTGCGCCAGCAGTTCCTCGCATAGCGCCGATACCACCCCTTTGGCCAGCCCTTGCCCGCGATAATCCGGCGTGGTGAACACCGCCCCCACCTGGGCCAGACCCTCGATGCGCGCCTCGACCACCACCATCGCCGCCACGCGCCCCTCGCGCTCGGCCAGGTAGGCGCCATCGGCGATATATCGCTCGGCGGCGCTGCGGCACCAACCGCGATCCACCCGCTCGGGCGCAGTATGGAAATACTCGACCTCAAAGCGCAGGCGCAAGTCGGCCATCGCCTCGGCATCCTGTTCGACGGCGCGCCGCACCCCCTCGATGTGGTAAGGATGCAACGACGCCCGGTCCACGGCGCACAGCCAGTCCAACTCGTCGTGGCTCAGTCGGCGTCCATCTTGCGTCAAGCGCCGCAAGATAGGGTCTACCACCCGCCGCACGCCCAATATCCAGCGCACGTGGCGCTGGCGCATATCGTGCAACATGGCATCTAGCGCGGCCTCGCTCTCGAATTGGGGGAACCAGCGCCCGTAGCGATAGAACGCCTGCGCGCCGATAACGCGACCATTCAGCCGATAGCCGAGCAGCGCAAAGGTGTCGGCTTCCGGTCGCAGCGGCGCCTGTTCTCTGGTCGCCTCAAGGTCGCTCAGCAGATAGATGTTTTCACAAGGGCGTTCCCACAGATAGGTCTCGATCTCGGGCAGCGCCCTTTTGCCGATGCGTTCGATCACCGCGCGTCCTTGCCATGGTTGGGTTAGGTGGTTACGATGGCGCTTATTCTAGCCCGGCTGCGCCGGCCTGGCAATTGTGCAGGTCTGACCCACATTGACGTAACACCTCGGTTTGTGTACAATGGAATCATTCAAAATAGGTTGAACGAGGTTGACTCATGGAAAAAGCCAAGCTCAGCTATCATAATCAGCAATGGGAGATCGAAGGCGGCGTCACCGTTCGCGCGGCGCTACAGCAAGTCGGTTTGGATCCCAACAATGTGTTGGCTTTGCGCCAGAAAAAGATCCTCAACGACCGGGCCGTCATCGAGCCGGGCGACGAGATCAAGATCGTCAACGTGATCACGGGGGGCTGAGCTTGAACGGCGCGTCTAGCCGGACGTATCGCTATTTCGACCTGGTGATGGTCAGTTTTGTGGCCATCCTCATGATCTCGAACGTGGCCTCAGCCAAGATCGTGGCGCTGGGGCCGTTCACATTCGACGGTGGCACGATCCTCTTTCCGCTCAGCTATATCTTTGGCGACATCCTCACCGAGGTCTATGGCTATGCCCGCTCGCGCCGTGTCATCTGGGCCGGCTTTGGCGCGGCGGCATTGATGGCGCTGGTCTTTTGGCTGGTGGGGATCATCCCCCCCGCCGCCGATTGGCCTCATCAACAAGCCTATCTGACGATCTTGGGCGTCACGCCGCGCATCGTGGCGGGCAGCCTCATTGCCTATTTCGCCGGCGAGTTCACCAACTCGTGGGTGCTGGCCAAGATGAAGGTGCTCACGCGCGGGCGCTGGCTGTGGAGCCGCACCATCGCCAGCACTTTGGTCGGCGAGGGGGTGGACACCCTGCTGTTTGTGATGATCGCCTTTTTCGGCGCGCTGCCCGGCGAATTGCTGATTGCAGTGGTGGTCTCGAATTATGTGTTCAAGTGCGGCGTCGAGGCGTTGTTCACGCCCGTTACCTATCGCGTGGTCAACGCCCTCAAGCGCGCCGAACGTGAGGACTATTACGACACGCACACCGATTTCAATCCCTTTCGCCTCAAAGTAGTTGAGTGACTCGGTCGGTCAGCTTTTAGCAATCAGCCGCCCAATCACTGTGACGATGCTGACGGCTGAGCGCTGAAAGCTAATCGCTCCCAAGGATGAGAACCTAATGGATTCAGAAGCCGATCTGCTTTCGCTGAACAATATACCACCCGATCATCGCAGCGGGTATGTGGCGTTGGTGGGCAAGCCCAACGTAGGCAAGTCCACGTTGCTGAACGCCTGGTTGGGCGCCAAGATAGCCGCCGTCTCGCCCAAGCCGCAGACCACGCGCAACCGTTTGCTGGGCATTCTCACCCGCGACGACGCGCACGCGATTTTTGTAGATACACCGGGCATCCATCTGCCTCGCACCAAGTTGGGCGACTATATGGTGGATGAGGCTCGCCGCGCTATCCCCGATGCGGACGTGGTGATGTTCATCGTGGACATCTCGACGCCGCCCACCCAGGCCGACATCGCCATCGCCGACCTCTTGCGGGCGCTGCGCGCCGAGAGCGTGATCCTTACGCTCAACAAGGCCGACCTCGCCGCGCCCGAGGCGTTGGAAGGCCATCGCATTGCCTATGAGGCGCTAGGGCCGTTCACGGCGACTCGCGCGATCAGCGCGCTCGACGGCGCCCAATGCGACCGGTTGCTCGAACTCGTGATCGCCAAGTTGCCGCTCGGCCCGCGCTATTACCCCGCCGATCAGCTTTCCGACCAGCAAGAGCGTTTCATCGCCGCTGAGCTGATCCGCGAGCAGGCCTTGAAGCTTTTGGAACAAGAAGTGCCCCATGCTCTCGCTGTGCTGGTGGACGAATTCAAAGAGCGCCCCAACAACATTACCTATATCGCGGCCACGCTCTATGTCGAAAAGGATTCGCAGAAAGGGATTGTTATTGGCCGTGAGGGAAGTATGCTCAAACGCATTGGCAAAGAGGCGCGGTTAGCGCTGGAGGATTTCTTGGGCGGGCCGGTGTATGTGGAGTTGTGGGTCAAGGTGCGCAAGAATTGGCGCCACAACGAGCGCGATCTGCGGCAATTTGGCTACACTGGGCGGGAAGACTGACCCCGCTTTGCTTGTCAAAACCTTCTTCTTATGTTACAATCCGCGCGCTATATAGGGCGCGTAAAGCGCGTCCGATCACCACTTGCCTGCCGAAACACTCGGCGTGGCGCCCTTCCGATCTCTTCCTCGGGCTTGCTGCTCAAGCTCAGATACTCATACTCTCGAAAGGAGCACCACCTGCCCCATGAATTCTCGCAAATGGATCGAGCGCGTCATCACTTTTGTGCTCGTGCCCGTCTTGCTGATCTACTCGGTGCTGTTGCCCCCTCTCTCGCTCGGCGTTCGCCTCTTTGGAGGCGGCGCCACCAGCATCAGCCCCAAAGAGGGCGGTGAAGTCATAGGCCCCAACGACGCCCGCTTGATTATCCCTCCCGGCGCTCTGGAAAAGCGCGCCCGCATCAAGCTGGAAGCGATCACCGCCAGCGACCTGGCCCCCTTTGTATCGCAGCGGCTGGTAGCCACAGTGGCCGGCGGCAGCCAGGTCAAACTCAAGGCCGATAGCCCAGAAGTGGTTGCCGCTAAAGCGTTACCCGAAGGTGTATTGGCCTATAGCCCATTCTATAGAATTACTGCCAAGGGCGGCGCGCCGCAACAAGCAGAGCTGAGCCTCAACGTGCCCTACGAGTTGGCTGCCACCGAGCGCGCTGACCTTTATGGCTGGGACGGCAAAGCGTGGCGCTGGCTGCCCTCTCAAATACCGGGCGATGGCCTCTATGTTTACGCCCAACTCGACGCTTTGCCTCAGCTCTTGGTGTTGACCCAGAGCCAGGGCAGCGCGCCCCGCTTGAGCTTGGGAGCGCCTACCGACGCCGCGCTGGTAATGGCTCCGAAAGGCGAGTTTGCCTATGCGACCGTGCCCGGCCCTGTCCTTTCGGGCGAAGCCAACGGTCTCAGCGGCAAGCCTATCGAGGCGTCGCAACTGGCCGACGCCAAGGGCAAGCTGCTCGTCTCAATCTCGAACGTGGTTGAGGGCGTCGTCCGCTCGGACCTGGCCGATAACCTCCTCGCAAACGAGGGGATGCGCCAGGCGCACATCCAGCAGATTCTCACCCTGGTTGGCCCGGCGGCCTACGCCGGCGTCGAAATTGCCTATAGCGGCATTGATCCAGCTCTCAGCGCCGATTTCACCGCCTTTGTCCGAGATTTGGCTCAGGCGCTTCACAACGTGAACAAAGTATTGGCCGTGCGCGTAGATGAACCCAAAATCGGCAACCCCTGGGATACGGGCGCATACGATTGGCGCGCCATTGGCCAGGCCGCCGATTGGGTGCGCATCCCTGCTATGGCAGACCCGGCGGCTTACGCCCCCGGCGGCGATATGGACGTGTTGCTCGATTGGGCTACTGGCGAAGTGGAGCGACGCAAGCTTGACCTAGCGATTTCGGCCAGCAGCCACGATCTCTCCGGCGAATTGACGGGGTTGAGCTACAAGGCCGCGCTCAGTTTAATGGCTGAAAACATCGCTACCAACCAGGCGGATGGCATGGCGCTGCCCGGCGAAGAAGTTGCGCTCAACGCTGCGGCGCTCCAGGCCAACGGCATGACCTGGGACGAGAACGCTCAAATCTATGTGTTCCGCTATCAGGATGCCCAACGCAAGGTCCACGCCATCGCGCTGGAAAGCGCGTCGAGCGTGGCTCGCAAGCTACAATACGTCACACGCTATGCTCTGGGCGGCGCTTCGATTGAGGAGGCGTTGAACAGCAACAGCGATCAGGCCATCGTCGAGGTGGCCCAGAGCGTCAGCGCGAATGTCGTCGCGCCCGCGCCGCAATACGCCTTTGTGTGGACTGTTGAGAGCGAAACGGGCGGCGTCGTGGCCTCGCAGTCGTTGCCGCTTACCGATCCGAACTGGGTGTGGTCGGCCCCCAATAATCCGGGCAACTATGTTATCAAAGCGGCGATCTCGGATGACGGCGGCAAGACCAACCTCGGCGCAGTGGCTGCGGCGACCATCCAGGTGCCAACGCCAACTTTTACACCGACGCCCACGCCCACCGATACACCTACGGCGACGCCTACAGCCGAGCCGACCAATACCCCTAAGCCCACCAAGGCGCCGGCTCCCGCTCAGGCTGCCGCCGCATCATCAGGAGGAGCAGCAGCGCCAGCGGCAGCGGCCCCTAGCGGCAGAGTGGGAGGCTATTTTGGTTACGGCATTCAAGCCGATATGATGTCCGACGGCAACCACGACCGCATCTTGCAGCACATCACCGGCATGGGCTTTGGCTGGGTCAAGCAGCAGATCGAGTGGTTCCGCTATAACCCGGCGCCGGGCCAGTACGATTGGGCGCCTATTGATAGCATGGTGGATCATGCCAACGCTTATGGCGTGAATGTCATGTTGAGCGTGGTCAAAGCCCCAGGTTGGGCTAGACCGGCGGGCGATACGGATCAAGGCCCGCCTGCTGACCCCGCTACCTATGCTACTTTTGTGCGTGAGATGGCCGCCCGCTACAAAGGTCGCGTCAAGGCCTATGAGATTTGGAACGAGCAGAACCTCTACTATGAGTGGGGCGGGCGCGGCGGCAAGATCAATGCCGGGCGCTATGTGCAACTGCTCGCGGCGGCCTACAACGCCATCAAATCGGTGGACCCGGGTGCGGTAGTCATCAGTGGTGCGCTCACGCCCACTGGCGTCAACGATGGCGACATCGCTATTGACGACCGCGTCTATCTGGAGCAGATGTATCAGGCGGGCATGGCGCGCTATTGCGATGCTGTGGGCGCGCACCCTTCGGGCTATAACAACCCGCCCGACGCCGACTGGCGCTCGTACAGCGACCCGGCGACGCCCAATTGCAAGGGCCATCCAAGCTGGTTCTTCCGGGGCACGATGGAGAGCTATCGCAACATCATGGTCAAATACGGCGACAGCAACAAGCGCATTTGGGTCACTGAGTTTGGCTGGGCCACGGTGGAGGGTTTAGGCGTCGGCCCGGCGGCAGGCTATGGTTACGCTGCCGATAACAGCGAGGCCGAACAGGCCCAGTTCATTGTGCGCGCCTATCAGATGGGCAAGAGTTGGGGGTGGGTAGGGCCGATGTTCTTGTGGAATCTGAACTTTGCCCCCGTCTCGGGCCGTCAGGATGAAAAAGCTGCCTTTGGCATCGTGCGGCATGATTGGAGCCAGCGCCCGGCCTATGCGGCGCTGCGCGATATGGCGAAATAGTCTGTTTTTATCTTATAGAGGGGCGCACGGTGTCGCGCCCCTCTATCCATTTGAGGAACCAAACAACGCTCTATCTCGTCTGTACGAACGGTACGATCAATACAAGCAAATTGCCCGCCCTCCGATTCGCGCTATCAAATCGCATGGTAAGGCGTACATTTGCTCCTCTAATTATCGTCCGTGCAATAACTACACACCTATCTGCTCAGGAGTAGAGAATGTCGAGATCATGGTCTGCAACCCTCGCCCGAGTGGCGTTGGCGCTGGTAATGGCGTTGTTGGTCGGCTGCGCCAAGCCGGTCACGCCCACCGCCGCTCCCACGCGCACCCCCAAGCCCACCTTTACGCCTGGCGCGCAAGCGCAGGCCCCTACTCAGGCGCAAGCTGCTACAGCGGCCAAAGCGACCCTGGCGCCGACCTTGACGCCAGCGAATAGCCAGGCCAAAGCAGCCCAGCCGACCACGGCCAAACCCACTGAGGCCGCGAAAGCTACGGAGGCCAACTCGCCCGCAGCAACCGAAGCGCCGAAAGCTACCGCGACGGTTGCCCTTCCGGCTGTAAAATCGCTCAAGATGAACTCGCCCGAATACGGTATGCAAGCCTTCCTCTGGTGGCGCCCTGAGGTGGGTAGCCGCGACTTGCAGGCGGTCAAGAACGCGGGTTTTACCTGGGTCAAGGTCAATTTTGGCTGGCGAGACATCGAAGGCGCGGCCAAAGGCGCTTTTGATTGGAGCCACACTGATTGGATCGTCTATACCGCCAATCACGATGGCATTGACCTCGTCGTGCGCATTGACCACCAGCCCGAATGGACAGGCGGCGGTTTTCCCACCAATGGCCCTCCCGACAACATGCAGGATCTGAACGATTTCCTCAGTGCGATGGCCACCCGTTACAAGGGGCGCATTCGCGCCTATGAGATTTGGAACGAGCCGAACCTAGCTCGCGAGTGGGGCGGCAAGCTGCCCGACCCTGGCCAATATGCCAAGATGCTCAAAGGCGCCTACAGCGCCATCAAAACCGTTGACCCCGACGCGATGGTGATGAGCGCTGGCCTTTCGCCCACGGGCACGTGGAACGAGGAGGCTCGCCCCGATGAGTGGTATCTCAAGAGTCTCTATATCGCTATGGGCGGATCGAGCAACGGCTACTTTGATGTTTTGGCCGCCCATGCGCCCGGGTTCAATTATCCGCCCGAAACCGATCCCGCCGAGGTGGCCGCCAAAGAGAGCCACGGTCAGCGTGCGTTCTGCTTCCGCCATGTGGAGGATTTGCGCAAGATCATGGTAGAAAATGGCGATTCTGCCAAGCAGATCGCCATCCTGGAGTTTGGTTGGACGAGCGACCCGCGTACCGACTCGCCTTATCACTGGCACGCCGTGAGCGAGGAAACCAAGGCCGATTACTTTGTGCGGGCTTATCAATACGCTAAAAAGAACTGGTCGCCGTGGATCGGCTTGATGAGTCTGATCTATGTGGCCGATAACGAATGGACCGAGGCCAACGAGCAATACTGGTGGGCTATCACCGAGCCGGGTTATCCCGAACTCAAGACACGCCCAGCTTATGACGCGCTCAAGGCAATGCCAAAATAAAAAGTCTCAGATCACAGAGCCTAGAGCAGGGGGTCTCGCTGATGGCTTGCGCTCCGAACTCTAGGCCCTGTATTGTCAGGTGGATACGGGATGGGAAGTACAGCGATCAGCGCTATTATCCTGGCCGGGGGGCGCGGCGAGCGATTGGGATGGCGCGATAAAGCGACCTTGGTGTTAGGTGGGCGCACGTTAGTTCAGCGTGCGGCGCATACCCTCGCGTCCATATCAGATGATGTGATTGTTGTGCGCCGCGCCGACCAGTCTTTAACGTTAGACAACGCGCGCGTGGTGGCCGATCTTCCCTCTTGTCAGGGAGTGTTGGCGGGAATCGCCGCCGGCCTGGAGGCCGCCCGGCATGATTGGGCGCTGATCGTCGCCTGCGACATGCCTTTTCTCAATCTCACTGTTATCCACCATATGATTGCGCTTGCGAGCGCACCTGACCTGGCCGCCATCGTGCCGCAGCTCCAAGTGGGTCAAGAGCCGCTCCATGCTCTCTATCATAAGCGCTGTCTGCCGTCCTTATATCGGGCGCTAGAAGCTTGTGAACGCCGTGTGCGCAGCTTTTACGCCGAGCTGCCGGTGCGCTACGTTCTCGAGTCGGAAATCCGCATCTTTGATCCCAAGATGCTCACGTTCTACAACATCAACACCGCCGATGAACTTGACTGGGCCGCCGCACAACTGGCTGCCGAACAATTGAACGATGAGCGCGCCTGATTATCCCGGCTAGGGATATAACAACACGAGCGAAGGGTTAGCTCGCTCGTGTTTTGGTCTCGACAGCCAGCTCACTGTGGGCTATAATCTAGCGCATTCGGCATCATCATCTGGCATCTCGCGTTCATGAACAAGGAGGAGCAATGACCTCTGATCTTTCTCTTTGCCGGTTTCGGATGGATCAAGGCGGCCCCCGCCTGGGCCTGATCTGGGATGGACACTTGTACGATCTGACGGCCACAGGCTGCGCCGAGTATGCCTCGTTTTCTGCGTGGCTCAAGGCGGCTGCTGGGCGCGCGGGCGCAGCGATTCAAGAACTTGCCGCAATTCCCCAGACTGCCAAGTCGCTATGTCTCACCGAAACATTGCTCGAACCCGATCACGCGCCCTATTTGGTCGCACCGCTGGACACGCAAGAGGTATGGGCCTGCGGCGTGACCTATGAGATGAGCCGCGAGGCGCGGATGCGCGAATCGAACCAGCCCACTATCTATGGCAAGGTGTATGACGCGCCTCGCCCCGAGATCTTTTTCAAGGCTACGCCGCACCGTGTGGTGGGGCCGGGCGAGGCTGTGGCCATTCGCGCTGATTCGTCGTGGGATGTGCCCGAGCCAGAATTGGCTCTGGTGGTAACGCCCAAACTCGATATCGTCGGCTATACCGTCGGCAATGATATGAGTTCGCGCGACATCGAGGGGCAGAACCCGCTCTATTTGCCGCAAGCCAAAGTCTACGATCGTTGCTGCGCTTTAGGGCCGTTCGTGCGCCTGGCTACCGAGGAGTTCAACCCGTTGGATCAAACCGTCAAACTGGTAATCTATCGCGACGGCGCGCCAGCCTTTAGCGGTGAGACGCATACTTCCAAGATTCACCGTCCTCTGACTGAATTGGTGAGTTACTTGGGGCGCTGCAACAGCTTCCCCGAAGGGATTTTCGTGGTCACGGGTACGGGCATCGTGCCGCCGGATACCTTTACGCTGGCCGAAGAAGATGTGATCGAGATCAGCATTGAGGGCCTGGGTGTGCTGACCAACCCGGTGATCGAATTGCCGGTGGATTGACGCTGTTCGATTTGTTGGACCCGCAAATCACAGGGAGTGCGGCATGTCGCGCTCCCTGTTGTATTGCCCTCCTGCACAGACCGACTATTTGGCGGCGCGGCTTTGTTGCAGCAACAGCCGGTAGCTTGCCTTCCACGATTCCGGCGGGCGCGTCATTTTCAGGATACGGATATCGGCAAACCGAGGAACCAGCGTCGCCAGCACGGCGGGCAGCTGCTCCCACCGTTCCTTCAAAATGATCGTCTCTAACCGCTGGGCAGCAGCCCCCGCACATAACCACTCCAAGCGAAAGAGGTCGGCCTTCAGAAAATAGTCGCGGTTTTCCCAGGCAGTGGTGGTGGCCTCAATGCTTTCGGCGATGCCGCGTAGCTCAAAGACCAGAGCGGCGGCCATGTCTTTGGTCTCGTCGTCGAGCGTGCGTTTGAACATCAAATGGCGCAGCAGTTCGGCGATGGTGCGACGATGTTGGCTGCGAATCTTGCCAGGATTATCGGTATTGACGACTCGGCTCATCTTTTACTCGCTGGTGATATGAACTTGTGTTCTATAGTATATGGAATTTGCAACCATCGTCAAACCGGTAGCTATTGGACGCGATGAACGTGCAAATGGCCGCACAGTTTGACAGTTCGAGGGGTCTTTTCTAGAATCCAAGAATTGATCCTGACAAGAACGGAATCGCGATGCCAAGAACGGACCGATTGGGAATTACCGTCAGCCTGGTGCTGTTAGGGCTGGTGCTGGCTATGTTAGTGCCTTTACCTGAGCGGAGAGTCGCCTTTGTGGTGCTTGGCTCAGAGTTGTCGCTGCGTTTTTCTGGCCCTGGGCAGTTGGCCGTCATCCTGACGACGCTGGTCTGCGCCGGCGTGGATGCCATCATGCGCACGCATCCGGCAGTGTATCCGCGCTCACTGTTTTATACAGCGACCTTCTGGGTGTTGCCAGGCCTGCTCACCCTGGCAGGTCTGACGCTGCTGAACGATATGACATGGTGGGTTTATCGGATGGTATTGATCGGCCTTACGGGCATGCTTTTGGCCTTTGTAATGGTGTTGCAGTTCCGCAGCATAGATCCCGCTGTGGAAGGCCATCCTGGGGCGCGGTTGGCGCTGAACGTGGTAGTCTATATCGCGGCGCTGATTCTGTTCATCGAATTGTATGGCGCACGGCTGCGCAGCGTGGTCTCAGCCACCGGTATCCTGGCGGCCAGCGGAGCGTTGGCGCTCGAGCTGCTGCGCGACGCTATGGGATACGCCGGCGGCAAAGCGCGACGCACGTGGCTCTATGCCGGGGTGATTGCGATCCTAATGGGCGAAACGACGTGGGCCCTGAACTATTGTGGGATAGATTCCCGCCTAGGCGGCGCATTCCTTTTGCTCATCTTTTACGTTCTTACCGGACTCGCTCAGCAATACCTGTGGCAGCGCCTGGATCGTCGCGCCGTGATCGAGTTCATCGCACTGTGCGCTGTGGGCACAGGCGCACTGTTCCGCCTGGCGCTATAGCTGAAAGCCAGCATCTTGCGCAAGGACGCAAAAAAAGAACCGAGTTCCTTTCCGGGAACTCGGTTCTTGGTGTCTGGTTGCGACTCAGTACATGCCGCCCA
>CAZYPJ010000089.1:0-4160 GCA_964649365.1 uncultured Anaerolineales bacterium
GCTCTCCCCTGGCTGGCCTCGGAAACGTGGTCGCTTACCTCTCTGGGCCTCATTGGTATCTGGGGTTCGGTGGGCGGAAACGAAATGTTGATCTTTTTGGCTGCGTTGCAAGGCGTGCCGCAAGAGTTGTATGAAGCCGCCCAACTTGACGGCGCCGGCCGGTGGGGGCGTATCCGTAATGTCACTCTTCCCATGATTTCGCCCTCTATCTTTTTCAATATGGTCATTGGCATCATTGGCGCTCTGCGTGTGTTCGCGATGGCCTTTGTAGCTACTGATGGCGGCCCTGGTTGGTCTACTACGTTTTATGGCCTCTGGCTCTATAATCACGCCTTCAAATACTTCCGCATGGGCTATGGCTGTACAATGGCCTGGATTCTAGCGATCATTTTGTTCGGTCTTACTTACATCCAGATATCAGCTTCTAATCGCTGGGTGTACTATGCAGCGGAGGGTGTATGATGTATACATCAGTCACTACGATTCACAGCAACCAAGCGGTCTGGGCTAAAAAGCTTTCGCGCTTCTTATTATACGCAGTTGTTGTCTTGTTGGCAGTGATTTTCATGTTCCCTTATTTCTGGACCATATCAAGCTCGCTCAAACCGATTGATGAACTATATACCTTTCCTCCGACTCTGGTACCCAAGCATCCTTTACCATATAACTATGTCTATGTGTTTGAATTGCATCCATTTGGTTTATGGTTACGGAACACAATTATCCTCACCGTCCTTTCTACTATTGGCACGGTGAGCAGCGCGACGATCGTATCGTATTCTTTCGGGCGGTTGCGGTGGCCCGGGCGCGATTTCGTCTTTATGCTCACTTTGGCCACGATGATGTTGCCCGATGAAGTGACCATGATCCCGCGTTTTCTCATCTTTAAGCAGATAAACTGGTTGGACACATGGAGGCCGCTGTGGATTCCGGCGTTTTTCGGCGGCGGCGCATTCGATATCTTTTTGCTGCGCCAGTTCATCCAGACCATTCCACGCGAGCTGGATGAGGCTGCCGTCATTGATGGCGCCGGACGGCTCAAGATTCTGACGACTATTCTCGTTCCCTTGATGAAGCCAGCCATCGCGACGCTCACTGTGCTTCATGTCGTATGGAAATGGTCCGAGTTTGTTGGGCCGCTGATCTATCTCAATACGAGTGAAAAGTTCCCTGTGGCTCTGGGCCTGCGCTTCTTTGAGCAATGGGGCAAGACGGTAGGGATGGCTATTCCTCAGGATCACTACTTGATGGCCTGTTGCGTGATGTCGAGCGCTCCGGTTTTGCTCCTATTCTTCTTGACGCAGCGCTTTTTTGTCCAGGGCATCGTGATGACCGGCATCAAAGCCTAACCTCTGAGCGCTGTTGGTGTGGCGCCAGTCAAGGCTAGAGCACAGAATGACAAGGAGGGCAGAATAGACCAACGTCGAGTGCTGTACGGATGTGGGATTGAGATTGTGGCATCGACATGTGGTATTCAAGTGGAATTACCCCATCAACTTTGTATCGGGTTCTATGAGGAGGAGCATCCATGTTTGGTACGAAGAAACTCGGTCGTCGTGAATTACTCAAGGGCGTTGCGGGCATTGGCGTGGGCCTGATGGCCGCCCCCATTTTGGCAGCCTGCCAGCCCAAAGTCGTTGAAGTGACGCGCGTCGTCACCGAGGAGAAGGTGGTCGAAAAGACCGTCGTGGTCGAGAAAAAGTCGGATGAGAACATCCCCGAAATTCGTTTCCTGACCCGCGTGGGCGCGCTGGGTATGTTCATGAAAGAGTATTCTCGCCTCTATACTGAAAAGCACCCCGGCGAAGTCAAGGTGAAGGTTGAAGAGGGGAACTGGGAAGATATCTCGACCAAGTTGATGACCTCGGCAGTGGCCGGCACCATCCAGGATATCTTCTGGCAACCTTATTTCTACCTGCCCTACAACATCTGCAACGGCATCATGGCCGACCTGACCGAAGCCGCCGACGCCTCGGGCCTGGATATGTCCATCTGGTATCCGTGGGCGCTGGAATGCGAAAAGTTGGATGGCAAGCTCTATGGCATCCCCTTGGGCGTCATGCCCGGCTGGAACGAGATGATCTACAACCTCGACCTGTTGGAAGAGGCCGGCGTCACTCCGCAACCGTGGCCTAACAAGCAGACGTGGGCCGATTTCGTAGCCGACTGCCAAAAGATCAAGGAAAAGACCGGCGCCTGGGGCGTTTGCATGAACAACTGGTGGTGGGGCCAGGAAATGATCCACCGCAACTTTGGGCAAACCATGGTGGAATATATGGGTAAAGAAGCCAAATGGCTTGATCCCAAAGTACAAGAAGCTGCTAAACTCAGCTATGACATGGTCAATACCTATAAAGTGGAGCCTGGCACAGCGAGCGTGGAAGGCGACCGCAACAAGATGTTCTTGGCCGGTAAAGTGGGCTTTATGATCAACTGCGCCGCTGACATCGTCTGCGGTTGGGCTGAGATGATCGCTGGCAAATTCCGCTATGGCTACACCTCCATCCCGCAGGGCGACCGCGGTCTGTGGGGTACGGCCAAATGGGCCGATAGCATCAACGTCTCGGCCAACACCAAACACGCCGATATCTGCTTCAAGATTTGCGCCGAAGTGGGTAGCGTCGAGGCTTCAAAGTGGACTTGCTTGGCTACCGGTATGACCCCTGGCGCTTGCCCGGCAGCTTGGACCGACCCCGAAGTGGCGGCCAAATATCCGCTATACGGCTGGGAGGGCGAATGGTTCAAGACGAATACGCCCGACGACCCTGCTATGCCGTACAATTATAACTTTAACGAATTCAATAACACCTTCCAGGCCGAATGGTTCCCGATTAAGAACGGCGAAAAGCCGTGGGACCAGGCGACCATCGAAGGCATCCAGAAAAAGCTCAACGACGTGTTGGCCAAGCCGCGTCCTTGCTAATCGCTTGGCGGCGGGGAGAGAGGGAAAACCTCTCTCCCCATGTTCTCTGCTACCCCGCTGTATCATTGAGAGCACCAAGCGCACAAAGAGAGGGGATGAGCTTTGCGCTCTTTGTGCTCTTTGTGGTAAACAGCGGCGTTCTCAATTCAGGATAGGAGATGCAACACTCATGCGCGCAGCGTATTTTCGCGGAAATGGCGTTATCGAGTTGACCGATGTGCCCAAGCCCAAGCCCGGGCCGGGCGAAGTGCTCATGCGGGTGGCCTGCAACGGCGTTTGCGGGTCGGATCACAAAATCTTAAAGAGCGGCTTTAACCTGATCCCCGGCCACGAGGCGGCTGGTACGGTGGTCGAGGTCGGGCCGGATTGCAAGACCAAGGTAGGCACGCGTATCGCAGCCTATATCCCCATCTATTGCGGGGTTTGCCCTTATTGCTTGCAAGGCAAAGGCAACCTATGTCGCAATACCAAGGGGTTGTTGGGATGGAGCACTAACGGCGGCTATGCTGAGTACATGATCGTGCCCGATAGAAATGCGCTGGTGCTTGATGATCGGCTATCGTTTGCCGAAGGGGTGATCTTGCTCGATACCATTGGCACGTCGAGCCACGGCCTGCGCCTGAGCAAGTGCTGGGATGCCAAGAGCGCCCTGGTCATCGGCGCAGGGCCGATTGGCATCGGCGCCATTGCCGGCCTCAAAGCGTGGGGTGTGCCCACAGTGTTCGCCTCGGATTTAGCCGTCTATCGTCGCGAAAAGGCTGCCGAGTTGGGCGCTATCCCCATTGATCCGAAGACAGAAAACGTTGAAGAGCGCATCCATTCCCAGTTTCCGTATGGCGTAGATATCGTCTTTGAGGCGGTAGGGTCGCTGCCCACGATTTGGCAATCTTTCGATCTAGTGGCGCCGGGCGGGGCTATCAACATCGTCGGCGAATACTGGGGCAAAGTGGAATTGGAGCGCCCCAAGGGAAGCTGGATGCTCAACGACATCTCGGCGATTCGCTCGTTCTACTTTACCATTCCCGAATTCTATGAGAACCAGCAAATGGTGGTTGAGGGCAAGCTCAACGCCAAGGCGCTGATCACCCATACTTTCCCGCTGGAACAAATCAAAACGGCCTACGATGTCTTTACGGCGGGCAATACGCTCAAAGTGATGGTCGAACCGTAACGTCAATCTATCCGCTTGGGGGGAGGGCGGCGGCGCGGCGCCGCAAACGCCCCCCCGATCCATGTG
>CAZYPJ010000089.1:4170-13291 GCA_964649365.1 uncultured Anaerolineales bacterium
GCGGCGCGTGTATCATCACGCGCCGCCGTTCATTGTGTGGCGACGATTTCCCCTCACTCGTCTCTTTCGAGCTGGATGACGCGATAACGCTCGGCGGCGGCCAACCCCTTTTCTTTGCCCGCCTCGGCGGCCCACTGGGTAATCATCTCGGCGGGGTCCCAATCGCCCATCTGGCTCTTGTGTTTTTTAAGCGCAGCGATTTTCTGCCCCAATGTCGTGCTGATGTCAACCCAGGTGTTGGCCTTCTCGTGGCTTTCAATATACACCTTGCGGACGCGGTGGGGCGCGCCAACTTCAGGCCACAAGAGCGGCATGGCGCAAGCCGGAGCGATGGCGTCGAGCGCCGCTTGCGCGGCGGCGCGATGGTCGGGGTGATTGATGTAATTGTCGCCGCCGAACATCATAGTGGGATCCCACGTGATAGCAACCTCGGGCTGATATTGCCGAAGGACGCGCACCAACTCGCGGCGCAGCTCCAGCGTCGGCTGCAACGTGCCGTCATCGTGGCCCAAAAAGACTACCTCGCTCACGCCGACCTCGGCGCAGGCGGCGCGTTGCTCGGCGCGACGAATCTCGGATAGGCGCTCGCGGGTCATGCCCGGCTCGTGCGAGCCGGCGTTGCCGTCGGTGCACAGCACATAAGTCACGCGACAACCAGCGCGCGTCCACAAGGCCACTGTCCCCGCAATCGAGAATTCGGCGGCGTCGGGGTGCGCCTTAATGACCATCGCTGAAGCAGGAATGTAGTTTGTTGACAAGAGATCGCTCCTTTGGTTTTGACATGACTAACAAGGGCTATCTCTCAACCTTGTTAATCATGTGGTCATCTGGGATGGCTGCTTGGGTCTGATGGAGCGAGCAGTATCAGTGAAATCTCGTATCACTCCATCTCGTAGATCGCATCACTCCTCGTCTAGTATGCTCCTGGTGGGTCAGCAGGGGGCAGGGGAAGGCCCTGACGCGAAAACCAGGCTTCGCGGGCTTCGGCCACCACAAAAAGCGAGCCAGTGACGAGCACCAAGTCGTCGGCTCCTGCTCGATCCAGCGCCGCATCCAGCGCCGCGCCTGCATTGGGGGCAATAGTGGCGTCATAGCCCAATTCACGCGCCATCGTTTGCAGGTCGGCGACGGGCGTGGCTTTGGGGTGATGCGATTGCGTGATGCAAAAACTCGCCACGTGCGGCAACACCACTGTGAGTAGGTCTTGAGGAGTGTGGGTGACGCCGACGCCAAAGATCATGTGCAACTGACGGTGCGGTAGATAGGTCGTCGTCGCATCGAGTAGGCATTGCATCGAGTAGGTGTTGTGCGCGCCATCCACCACTACCAGTGGTTTTCGTCCCAGGATCTCGAGACGCCCCGGCCACTCCACAGCAGCAATACCCTGGCGCACAGCTTCGCGCTCGATGGCGACTCCGCGCTCGCGCAGCGTCTCGATAGTTGCAATGGCGGCGCAGGCGTTCTCCAACTGGTGCTGGCCCAGAAGCGGCAGCGTCAGCCCTGCATATTCGGGCGCGTCCTCGTGGCCGGGGCGGAATACGTCTAGCCGCTGGCCGTCGAGATCGGCTCCGCGAAAGCGCCATTGCCAATCGCGCCCCACCAAAGTGCAAGGCGCCTCACGCTCGTCGCTGATGTCGAGGATCACCTGGAGAGCTTCGGGCTTTTGTGGGGCCGAGACGACGGGGACGCCCTGTTTGATGATGCCCGCTTTTTCGCGAGCGATGGCCTCTAGTGTGTTGCCCAGCACATTCATATGATCCATGCTGAGCGAAGTAATCACCGATACAGCGGGGCGCAAGATATTGGTAGCGTCTAGCCGCCCGCCCATGCCCACCTCGAACACACCCCACTGCACGCCTATTTCAGCGTAATACCACATCGCCAGGGCGGTAATAATCTCGAACACGGTCACTTCGGGTCGTTCTCTAAGAATTGGGGCCATGCGTTCGATGAGGTCGCTAACTTCATCCTCGGCGATCAGCTGTCCTTCGCGGCGGATACGCTCGCGAAAGGTGTGCAGGTGCGGCGAGGTGTACATGCCGGTGTGATAACCCGCCGCGCGCAGAATCGCTTCGATCATCGCCGTGGTTGAGCCTTTCCCTTTGGTGCCGGCGATGTGCACTGAGCGATAGGCTCGCTGCGGGTTGCCCAATTGTTCCAGCAGTTCTTCTACCCGCGATAGCCGATAGATACGCTCGGCGTAGGGCGGGCGTTCGCCGCGCTCGAAATCGGCGCGTTCAAAGATGGTGCGCAAAGCTTCGTAATAACTGAGCATATTGTGCTCCTAATGATCTCTGCTGTGGCGCTTGTCCGGAGCTAGATTGCAATAGCGTGGCGCCTTGCGCGTGGCGCGGAACGAATTGTACATGAGGAACGTCCTAGCGCCAAGAGAAGCATTTGACGAAGCTCTCTCGGTCTAGTAAACTGCCTACGATCTTACGATTCGACGTTTGGAGGTCCTAGTTGCGCAGGCTCCTGAACTATATCCTTCTCCTGGCGCTTTTGGCAAGCATTCTTTTGGCAGGTTGCAGCCCTTCGCGGCTGCTCACCGATGTCTCCATCCGTCCGGCGGTTATTTCTCCCAACGCTGATGGAAACGACGACATTGCCGAACTCAAATACACCCTCACGCGACAGGGCGTCATTAGCATCTATCTGCTCGACGAGGCGGGCCAGCGCCACGATTTTCGCGTGGATCAGCGCCGCTCGCAAGGCAAGCGCACAGCCTATTTCGGCGGCATTATCAATGGCCGCCTGTTGCCCGACGGCGCCTATACCTGCGTGTTCGAGGCGACCGACGAACGCGGGCGCTCCGAGCGCATCGAGCAACCCATTACACTTTCGGGCGGCGACAAGGTCTATCTCGCTATCGAGAACCTGCGCATCTACCCGACCGAGTTCACCCCCAACCGCGACGGCATCACCGACCGCGTGACCATCGGCTATAACCTCAACAAAGAAGCCAGCAGGGTAGAGGTGTATTTGACCGACGCCCAGGGCAACAAATATCCGGTGGCTGAGGACAAAATCCGTAAAATGGGCGAGCCGGGCGCTCACGAGCACGATTATGACGCCGGCATAGACCTGGGGGCCACCCCGCCGCCCGATGGCGAATACACCGTGGTCGTCGAGGCTGAGGATGCGGTGGGCAATAAAGCGCGTGTCGAAGGCAAGCTTGGTATTAAGGGAGGCGGCGTGCCTCGCGTCGAAATCGTGAACGGCGCCGCCGTGTTTTCACCAGAAGTAGTGCCTCTGGGCGAGACGCTCACCTTTACTTGCACCGTCAAAAATGTCGGCACAGTGCCAGTGCGCACCAAGGGGCCGGAATCGGGCACGACCTACACTACAAGCGAAAACTATAATACGCTCAAGGAATACGAAGAGCCAGGTATCTTTCGCATTGGCCTGGATTTCGAAGGCAATAGCGTTGGGCGTACTTATCCCTTCCGCTGGCAATTGGGTACAGATGAGGAATTGACCGCTATAGACACGGGAATCGGCGCGGAAAAATACCTCATGCCGGGCCAGACGGTCACGGTCGTTGGTCATTTACGCATCACCGATAAACCGGTCAAGGTGCAGCCTTACTATTGGATCGGCCTGATTCACGAGCAAGTGGCGACCATCCAGGATCGCATTGAGCCGACCCTAATTTCGGTGGGCTATTAGCGATGGATTTGGCCATCGTCATTGTCAGCTACAACACGCGCCAGCTCACCGACGAATGCCTGGGCGCGGTGTACGGCACACTGCGCGATTCGGGGCTGAACTTTGGCGTATGGCTGGTGGATAACGCCTCGGCAGACGGCTCGGCGCAGATGGCGCGCGAGCGTTACCCGCAAGTGCATCTGACCGCCAGCGTCGAGAATCATGGCTTTGCGCGGGGAACCAACATCGGGCTGGAGCAGATCGCCGCACTACCGGAATCGCCCCGCTATGTGTTGCTGCTCAACCCCGACACCCGTCCTCTGCCCGGTGCGTTGCGCGCCATGGTCGCTTTCCTCGACGAGCACCCCGATGTGGGCGCGGCGGGCGCGCAACTGCTCTACGCCGACGGCCGTTTTCAGCACGGGGCGTTTCATTTCCCTACGCTGCCGATGATTGTGTTCGATTTCTGGCCGCTGCACCATCGGCTGCTCGATTCCTGGCTCAATGGGCGCTATTCCCGTCGGCGCTACGAGGCGGGCGCGCCCTTTCCCATCGATCATCCTCTCGGCGCGGCGCTGATGATTCGCTGGGAGACGTTGCGCCAGGTTGGACCGTTGGACGAGGGCTTTTTCATGTATTGCGAAGAGATAGATTGGTGTCTGCGCGCCAGACGGGCAGGTTGGCCGATCTATTGCGTCCCCCAAGCCAAGATCATTCACCACGCCGGGCAAAGCACGCAGCAATTCCGTGACCGGATGTTTGTGGCGCTGTGGCGCAGCCGCTACCGGTTATTTGCCAAGCATTACGGCGCGATCTATAGCTCGGCGGCGCGGCTGCTGGTGCGCGTGGCGATGCGGCGTGACATAGCGCGTGTGCAGCGCCACGCTCAGCGAGGCGAGATTGACGCGGATGAGCTGGAGCGACGACTGGCGGCCTACCGGCAGGTGATGGAGTTGTAGTATGGTCAAGCTGAATGTGGCGATTTTGGCGCGTGACAACGAGAGCGAGATCGCTGACTGCCTGCGCAGCGTGGATTGGGCCGACGAGCGTGTGGTGATCCTCGATACGCGCAGCGCCGACCGTACTGCCGAGATTGCTCGCTCTCTGGGCGCACAGGTGGTAGAACATCGTTTTGAGAATTTCGCGCGCCAGCGCGAGTTTGGTCTGGGGTTGTTCACGCCTGGCGAGTGGTTGTTCTATCTCGATTCTGACGAGCGCGCTACGCCCGCGTTGGGCGAGGAAATGCGGCGGGTCATTCAGGATGGAACTGCCGAAGGTTGGTGGGTTCCCCGGCGCAATTTCTTCTGGGGCCATGAAGTGCGCTACGGCGGCTGGCGCCCCGATTACCAGTTGCGCTTGTTACACGTGGGCCGCGCCCATTACGATATGATGCGCGAGGTACACGAGATCGTCATGCTGGATGGGATCGATGGCCACTTGCGGGAGCCATTGATTCATTACAACTATCGCACTATGGCGCAGTTCACGGCCAAGCAACATCAATATGTGGCCTACGAGGCAGCTATCTTGTACAAGCAGGGCGTGCGGCCCAAGCCGTGGACGTATCTGTTCCAGCCGCTGCGCGAGTTTCATCGGCGCTATATCATATTGCGCGGCTATCACGATGGTTGGTTCGGCCTCGTGCTCTGCGCTTGGGTGGCCTACTACTATGGGTTCGTCGTCACCTGGCGTTTGGGGCGGGTGTGGCGCTAGAGTTAGGCGTCACCGTCGTTTGTTCCGTTCCAGCCGCAGCGCCAGGCTCCCGCTACGCTCATACCCCTTGGTGATGATCTCATCCATTGCCTTTTTGCAGGCTTTGTAATCGGCTAGCTCGCCGCCGTGCGGATCGGCGATGTCGTCGTGTTTGCCGATCATCTCGCTCAGCAAGTAGAGCTTGTCGCCGGCGCGGGCAAAACGTTGGGTGATGTCGCTCTTGTGGGCGCGCGTCATTACCAGGATCAGATCAGCTTCGTCAATGTCGCGTTGAGTGAGCAAGCGCGAACGATGTGTGCCCAGGTCAAGTCCCTCTTGCGCCAATAGGCGCTGGCTCAATTCGGCGGCGGGCGCGCCAGCTGGTCCCCACGTACCTGCTGAGGTCACGCGCAGTCGCCGAGTGTCGCCGACGCGCTCGATCTGGCGACGCAGCAGCGCCTCGGCCATCGGTGAGCGGCAGGTATTGCCCGAACAGACGATCAGCACTGTATAGGCCATAACGCGCTCCTCCACGCGAGACAAAAAAGACGGGGCAAAGCATTCGCTTTGCCCCGTCGCACGATCCGTCAGGCTAGTTCGGGCACCAGCAAGCCATAGCCGCCATCATTGCGCCGATAGACAACGCTAAACCCTTCGGTCGCCACATCGTAAAAGGCGAAAAAGTCGTGCCCCAACAGCTCCATCTGCTCGATAGCATCTTCCACGCTCATCGGCCGCGTCTGGAAGCGTTTGGTGCGCACGATCTGTCCTTCGGGTTCGACCTCCTCTACTGGCTGAACACTATCATCCGCCACTCGGTTCTGCGACTGCCAATGCTTGCCCTTGTACCGCTGAATCTGCCGCGACATTTTGTCGAGCACCGTATCAATTGAAGTCCGTATATCGCCGGAGCGCTCCTCGGCGCGGAGATAGAAACCACTGGTGCTCTTGAGGGTGAGTTGGGCCACGTTACGGTCGGCGGCGCTTTTGGCGTTCTGCACGCCCAGGTCCATCCAGGCCTCTTCGATATTGGGTAGAAAGCGGTCAAGTTTGTTGACCCTCTTTTCGACGTACTCGCGCAGCGAGTCCGTCACATCCAGATTCTTGCCCTTGATCGTGACCTGCATGTTCAAGCTCCTTTCCCCGTATGATATCTACTAGGATATATTGGGATGATGGCATGGCGAAAGGTCGCTTGAGATTTCTGGATGACCTTGTCCTGACGGTCTATGACAATGGTAACATGTTTTTCGAGACTTGTCAACGACAAATGTCACAGAAATATCTTCCAGAAGCGCTTGACACATTCCTTGTGCTAGTGGCAAACTGTGCGCGATCCGAAACCCAATTCAAGGGAGATCAGCATGGCGATGATCCGTTTCGACGTCAACTGCGCTCTGGGTCGTTGGCCGGATGGCGGCCCCACCTATGAGGATGCTGCTCAACTCACGGCGGCGATGGATCGGTTGGGGATCGAACGCGCGTTGGTACGCCACAGTCTGGGCCAGCACCACGACGCAGCTTACGCCAACGCTTTGCTGTTGGAGCAAGCCGGCGGCTGCGAGCGGTTGATCCCCTGCCTCACCGGCTTGCCGCCCATTGCTGGCGAACTAGGGCCGTTGGATGATTGGCTGGCCATGTGCGCCGACGCTCGCGCGGGCGCGGTGATCCTCTATCCCGCCAGCCATGGCTACCCGTTAACTGATTGGCAACTCGGCCTCTTGCCTGGCGCGTTGGCCGCACGGCGCGTTCCATTGCTGCTAGAGACCTCTGAAGTGCAGTGGGATGCGTTGCACCGCCTGATGGAGCGCTACGCCGAGCTGCGCGTCGTATTGCTGAGTTCGGGCTATCGTGTGTTGCGGCCTCTCTATGCGTTACTGGAAGCGCACCCACAGCTCTATCTCGACCTTTCGACGCTATCGAATTTCTGTGGCATCGAAACGCTGGTGGAGCGTTTTGGCGCCGAACGTTTCTTGTTCGGCACGGGCCAGCCGCGCGCCGACGGCGCTGGGATCGTAGCGGCGCTCAACTATGTCGCTTTGAACGAGACGCAGAAGCAGGCCATCTTGGCCGGTAACCTGGCATGGCTGATCGAGGAGGTGCGCTGGTGATGGCGAATAGATCAAAAGTGCGCGCATTGGTGGAACGAGGCGAGAGCCTAGCGGCGTTGGGTTGGCCTGTGGTGGATGCTCACGCCCATCTGGGGCCAACGGCGGCGTTTTACATCCCCACGCCTGACGCGGCGGCAATGGTAGCGATGATGGATCGAGTAGGGATCGCCATGACCGGCATTGCGCCACACCTAGCCATCACTAGCGACTATCGGCGTGGCAACGATCAGGCCGCCGAGGCTGTGGCGCGCTTTCCCGGTCGCTTTTACGGCTATGTGACGCCCAACCCACATTATCCCGATGCGGAAGCCGAACTGCGGCGTGGATTTGACGAGCTAGGATTGATCGCCATCAAACTGCACCCCACTACGCACAACTATAGTGTCGCCGACCCACGCTGCGAGCCGATCTGGCGGTTCGCGCAAGAGCGGGGCGCTGTGCTCTTGTGCCATACGTGGGAGGGCGACGCCCGCTGCCGCCCATCGCTCTTTGGCCCGTTGGCCGAGGCATACCCGGCGGTGCGCTTTTTGCTGGGGCATAGCGGCGGAACCACGGCCGCCCGCACCGAGGCAATCCAGACGGCGCAAGGGCGCCCCAATATCTACTTGGAGATTTGTGGCTCGTATCTCACCGGCATGGAATTACAGCGCATGGTAGCTGATGTGGGGGCTGAGCGCGTCATTTTCGGCACTGACGCGCCCTGGCTTGACCCACGCTTTGTGTTAGGCAAAGTGGCCTATTCCGGCTTGAGTGATGAGGCGCTGCAGCTGGTGCTGGGCGGGAATATCCGGCGCTTGCTATCCTTATGATGGGAACCTTGCCTTCCAGCAGGCAAGCACGTACCATTTTGCCACTTGGAAGGCGGCGCTCCGGGGAACGACATTTCTGGGGAATGGCCGCTTGACAGAATCCTGTGCGATGAGTATATCTGGGCTATCGTTATGCGATGCCTAGCGCCTCGCGCCATCACCCCCATCATGCCCTCATCTCGTACATCGCAATCGC
Organism: uncultured Anaerolineales bacterium; assembly: GCA_964649365.1. Taxonomy (GTDB): domain Bacteria; phylum Chloroflexota; class Anaerolineae; order UBA1429; family UBA1429; genus CAZYPJ01. The sequence goes on from CAZYPJ010000089.1 coordinate 12,627, forward strand.
CTCGGGGGCGCAGTATCAGCCCTTCAGGAGGTGCGTCATGTCGAATCGTGCTGTGTTGATCACATGTCTAGTACTTTTGACCCTGGCCTTGGGCGGCTGGGGCGCCCGGTCGGTGTATGACGCTGAAGCAAACTCCATCGCGTTGCACTATTCGCCCACGGCCTGCAATTGCGAAACGCCCACACCCGACTATACGGATACCCCATTGCCAACCGTTCCCTCGCAGCCCACGATCCCAGCGCCGCCTACCGACACAATCACGCCTACCAGCCGTCCGCCCGATACAGTTACGCCCACTTGGGCGCCCAGCGTTACTCCTAGCCCGACGCGTAGATCGAGCCAGTCATCGTCCTCTTCCTACCCCACCGCCACGCCCACGCTTGGCGCGCCCACGCTGGTGATGGAGTTGCCCGAAACCGGCGGCGATTTCACGCCTCGCTGATGCGACTGATCGAGTACGCAGAAACGGGGGCCTGTGTGTGTTCGCATCGCGCACAGGCCCCCGTTGGTCGCTTGATCGCGCTATACGCGGTGACAAGCCACCCAATGACCTGGCGTGGCTTCTTTCCATTCGAGCTGATGCTCGGGGCAAATATCCATCACCACCGGACAGCGGGTGCAAAAGTTACAACCCTTGGGCGGGTTAGAGTTAGAAGGAAGATCGC
>CAZYPJ010000090.1:0-3857 GCA_964649365.1 uncultured Anaerolineales bacterium
GGCCCCGATATGCTGGAAGACATCCGCAACCTGACTTTGCTGCGCAGCCTCGTGCGAGACGATCCTAACGATCCTACAGAGAAAGAATGCCCATCATGAATGTACCAGTTCTCGGCCCAAACACGCCCCAACGCGGCAATTGGTTCTCGCGCGCTGTCGGACGGGGTGTCCTGAGCATCTTGGGTTGGCGCATCGTGGGGCCTGTGCCCGACCTAGCCAAAATGGTCGTCATCCTGGCGCCGCACACATCCAATTGGGATGGGATCATCGGCCTGGCGGCGGTTTTGGCGCTGGGCATTCGCATCTCATGGATGGGCAAAGACAGCCTCTTTCGCTGGCCGTTCGGTGGCTTTTTGCGCTGGCTCGGAGGCGTCGCGATAGATCGCAAAGCGCAGCACGGCGTAGTAGCGCAGATGGTGGACGAATTCCAACGCCGTGAGCAATTTGCCCTAGCGGTGGCCCCCGAAGGGACTCGCAAAAAAGTGGCGCAATGGAAAACCGGCTTTTACCACATCGCCCGGGGGGCGGGCGCGCCGATTTTGTTGGCCTATTGGGATTACGGGGCCAAATCCTTCGGCATCGGGCCAATACTCACGCCATCGGGCGACTTGGAAGCCGATATGGCTACGATCCGGGCGTTCTATGCCGCCAAGACGCCCAAACATCCTGACCGGGTATAATACTTGCGAGGAGGAACGATCATGCAGGCTTTTCACTATACCACCGTCGCGCCCGTAGCAATGGCAGGGCAAGAGGGGGTATCGCTCCGCTGGGTGATGAGCAAGAACGTGGATGCACCTACTTTTGCAATGCGCGTTATCGACTTGGAGCCGGGGGCGCAGACCGAGCACCATAGCCATGACTGGGAGCACGAAGTCTTTGTCCTGGAGGGACAAGGCGTAGCTGTTGATCCCACAGGCAAGACCACCCCCATCGGGCCAGGAACATGCGTTTATGTAGCGCCCAACGAGATTCATCATTTTACCAATACAGGCGATGGCGTGCTACGCTTTATCTGCGTCATCCCCAACCCAAAGGCGTGACGCGCGCCATGAACGTGGCGCAGGCGCTGCGAGACGCAGCGCGAGGAATACCATGCAAGAGGCATTACTGTACGAAAAGCTGAGCGAGGGGCGCGTGCGTTGCCAGCTTTGCGCGCACCGCTGCACGATTGGTCCAGGCAAACGTGGCGTGTGCCAGGTGCGTGAAAACCGCGAGGGTACGCTCTACTCGCTGGTCTATGGCCAGGTCATCTCGCAGGCTGTAGACCCTATTGAGAAAAAGCCACTCTTTCACTTTCACCCGGGCAGCACAGCGCTCTCCATTGCCACAGTAGGTTGTAATCTGCGATGCAGCTTTTGCCAGAACGCCGACATATCGCAAATGCCCCGCGACCAAGGGCGCATTATGGGCCACGCTACCGCGCCCGAAAGCGTGACGGCAGCGGCCAAGCGTTACAAATCGGCCAGCATCTCGTATACCTACACCGAGCCGACGATCTTTTTCGAATTTACCTACGACGTTGCCCGCCTAGCCCATCAAGAGGGCATCGCCAACGTTTATGTCACCAACGGCTATATGACCGCCGAGATGCTGGAAATGGTTACTCATCCCACCGAGCCGCCCCTCATGGATGCCGCCAATGTGGATTTAAAGGCTTTCCGCGACGAGTTCTATCGCCAGCAATGCGGCGCGACTTTGCAGCCGGTACTCGACAATCTGGTCATGATGAAGCAGCATCGGGTGTGGGTCGAAGTGACCACGCTGGTTATCCCTGGCCTCAACGATAGCGACGGCGAGTTGCGCGATATAGCGCAATTCATCGCCGGGTCGTTGGGCGCCGAGACGCCCTGGCACGTCAGCCGTTTTCACCCCATGTATCGGCTGACTGATCGTCCCTCAACGCCGGTGAGCACGTTGCACAAGGCGCGCGAGATCGGCCTGGCGGCGGGGCTGCGCTATGTGTACGAGGGCAACGTACCCGGCGGCGGGGGCGAGGATACTCTCTGCTCGCAGTGTGGCCGTATCGTAATCCAGCGTATGGGCTTTACGGTCTTGCAGAATGCCGCCCAAGGTGGGCGCTGCCGATACTGCGGCGCAGCCATTGACGGCGTCGGTTTGTAGCCTATCTACGGAAGGCATACATGTATCACGCATTCGACCAAGCGGCGGTGCGCGCTATGCTAGGCGTTACGTCGGAGGACACCCCAAAAGGGCTAATCCTGCATGGCGTTTACGCCATGCCTGAATCTGCGCAGCGGTGGCGTGATCGTCTAGCCAATGCCCGCGTCGCCAAAAGGGCTTTCAACCTCGTCATCGGCGAGTATAACGGCGCAACCGTGTGGTATGCGCCGTTGCTCGGCGCGCCGATGGCGGCAATGGTGACGCATTGCGCCGCCGTAGCCGGGGCGCAGTGTATCGTGCAGATCGGCAGTTACGGCGGCACGCGCAAGGGATTGAACATCGGCGACTTGTTGCTCGTCACCAGCGCAGGGCGAGGCGAGGCCGCCTCCAATTGGTACATCCCAGAGGGTCAGCCCGCTAGCCCTGATGAGCGGTTGATGGCATGGCTCCGCGCGGCGCTAACCCATCGCGGTCTATCCTGGCATGAGGGGCCAGTATTCACCACGCCAGCATTTATGGCTGAAAAATGGGAAGACATCGTGCGATGGGAAAGCGAGGGCTATGCCGGCGTAGAGATGGAAGCTGCCGCCACTTTTGCCGTAGCGCAGCATTTTGGCGTGCCTAGCGCCTGCCTGATCTATCTTGAGGATAACTTGATCGAGAAACGTCACATCCTCGATAATACGGTTGAGGATCATCTACGCGCGCGCCAAGCGAGGGCGCTCATCGAAGACCTGGCGCTGGAAGCCATTGTCTCATTCCAAGTCTAGCCAATCCAGCCGCTCTGGGCTGATGGCGTGTATAAACCTGTTCAGGAGGCTCGTCATGAAAATCACTGGCGTCGAGATCATTCCTTTCCGCGTCCCGCGCAGGACGTTTTCGAGCGGCGAGTTGCTGCCCGAAACCCAGGTGCTACAGACGCTCACCAAGATCACAACCGACGAAGGGGCTGAGGGATATTATCTGGGTGGTCACGGCCACGGCGACCAGGATGGCTTGCCCCCCGCTGAGCGCGCGGCCATTACGAATATCGTGAACAATCTATTGGTGGGCCAAGATCCCTACGATCGTGAAAAGTTCTGGCGCTGGATGTGGGTATCCAACACTCCTGAGCCATTCCTCAGCGTCATTGACATGGCTCTGTGGGACTTGCAGGCCAGAACGATGGGCGTGCCCATCTACAAACTGCTGGGCGGTTGCCGCGACAAGGTCAAAGCGTATGCCAGCACTTACCCTAACATGGGGTCGCCCGAAGTCTATGCAGCCCATGCGCTCGAGTGCAAACGCCGGGGGTACAAAGCCTACAAAATCCATCCATACTATTTCTGGAACCCTGAGACTAAGCAGCGCGTGCCGGGCCGGCCCTCGCACGTCAAGTGGGATATCATCTGCTGCGAGGCCGTGCGTGAAGCGGTGGGTGACGATATGGTGCTGATGTACGACCCGTGGGGCACCTATTGCACCTACGAAGAAGCGCTGCAAGTAGGGCGTGCGTTGGAACGGCTCAATTTCTATTGGTACGAACACCCCATGCCAGAGTATCGCGTCGAATCGTACGTCAAGCTCGCGCAAGAATTGTCTATCCCCATCTGCTCGCCCGAGATCGCGGCGGGCAGCCTGTACACGCGCGCCGATTGGATTCTACGGCGCGCCTCGGATATGAGCCGCATTGACGTGCTGCGCGGCGGCATCACCGGCGTCCTGGTGGCGACGTCCGATGGAGACGTGCCATG
>CAZYPJ010000090.1:3867-12450 GCA_964649365.1 uncultured Anaerolineales bacterium
GTTCGGCGTCAAGTGCGAAATCCACATGAGCGGGTTCGGCAACTTGCAAATCCTGGCCGCCAGTAGCGAAGATACGTGCGAATACTATGAGCGCGGCCTCGAAGCGCCCGGCGTGGAATACGACGCTGTGCTGCCCTACCTGGAAGAGATCGCCGACCCGTTGGACGCCGAGGGCTATGTACACGTCTCTCAGGCGCCGGGAATGGGGTACAAGATCAAGTGGGATTACATCGAAGAGAACCGGATCAAGGAATAGGACTCGCGCCCCGTCCTGTCTGAGCAAATATGCGAGCCTGCGAGGTTCTATTCGCAGGCTCGTACTAATCTCCACACACCTGACCTGTATCAAGAGGCCAAAACAGCCCTTGCCTTCTCGATTTGTTTCCGCACCGCACTCAGCGCGACGCCGCCCGTCACATGGCGCGCCTCTACCGAGGCTTCATAGTCGAACACCCCGTACAGGTCACGCCCGAAAGCCGGCGAGAGGCGCTCATACTCAGCATAATCGAGCTGGCTCAACGGCAACCCGCGCTGTTCGCCCACAAGCACCGCTTGGCCCACCAGCTTGTGCGCTTCGCGGAAGGGTAGGCCACGCTTGACGAGGTAATCGGCCAGGTCGGTAGCTAACAGGCCCTCGACCAGTGCAGATCGCATGGCCTCGGCGTTCACTTCCAACGTCTCGACTACGCCTGCCACAATGGGTAACACCATGTGCAGCGTGTCGAGCGTATCGAGCAGCGGCTCTTTGTCCTCTTGCAGATCCTTATCGTAGGTAGATGGAATCCCCTTGACGGTAACGATCATCCCCATCAGGTTGCCCACCAGCCGGCCTGTCTTGCCGCGCACCAACTCCATACTATCGGGGTTGCGCTTTTGCGGCATGATGCTCGACCCGGTGGTGTAGCGTTCGGCCAGGCGAAGAAAGCCGAACTCGACGCTGGAATAGAGAATCAAATCCTCGGCCAGGCGGCTTAGGTGCCCCCCTAGGATGGCGGCCCAACTCAGTGTCTCTAGGATCATGTCGCGGTCGCTGACCGCATCCATGCTATTTTCGGTTACGCCCGCGAACCCCAACTCACGCGCCAATGCCTCGCGATCTATGCCATAGGCGTTGCCCGCCAACGCCCCGGCCCCCAACGGGCAGCGCGAGACGCGCTTCAAGAGATCAGTTAGGCGCTCACGGTCGCGCTGCAACATCCAAAAGTATGACATCAACCAATGGCTAAAGCGCACCGGCTGCGCAGGCTGGAGATGAGTATAGCCGGGCATCAAAAGATCGAGATGCGCCTCGGCCTTGTGCACGATGGCCTGTTGCGTAGCGCACAGGCGCTCGCTCAAGGCGCGCAATTCGTCCATCATGAACAGGCGCACATCGGTGGCCACCTGGTCGTTGCGGCTGCGCCCTGTGTGGAGCTTGCCCGCTACGGCGCCGATCAGTTCGCCCAGCCGCCGCTCGATGGCAGTGTGGATATCTTCATCTGACGTCTGAAATTGAAATTCGCCGCGCTCAAACTCGCCCGCGATGCGCTCCAATCCCGCCACGATTTGCGCCGCCTCGGATTCGGTTAGCACACCCACGCGCGCAATCGCCCGCGCGTAGGCGATGCTGCCGCGCACATCGGCGCTGGCCAACCGCCGGTCAAAGTTGATCGAGGCGTTGAACGCCCACATCAACTCATCGGTAACGCCAGTATAGCGCCCGCCCCACAGTTTGCTCATAATGCACCCTCGCCCGATAGGAACGGTAGGAGCGCGACATGTCGCGCCCCTACGTAGATAAAAGAAATATCCTCTACGGAACAGCTAATCGCGTTTGAACCCGCTGTAGTCAGGCTCGTCTAGTTCGCTTTTGCCGGCGCCCTCTTTTTCGAGCAGCGCGCGCACCTTCATCGAGAGGCCATAGAGGTTGATAAAACCCTCGGCGTCCGATTGCTTGTACACGTCGTCCTGCCCGAAGGTGGCGTAATCCTCGCGATAGAGGCTATAGTTCGATTTGCGCCCGGCAAGGGTGCAGCTTCCCTTGTAGAGCTTGACCCGCACGCGACCGGTCACATTCTGCTGTGTCACCTTCACAAAGGCATCCAACGCCTCGCGCAGCGGGGTGAACCAGCGACCATAATAGACCATCTCGGCGTACTTTTCGGCGATAAGGTCTTTGTAATGCATCGTCTCGCCGTCGAGCACCAGGCTCTCCAAACCCTGATGCGCCACATGCAAGATCGTGCCGCCGGGCGTCTCATACACGCCGCGCGATTTGATCCCCACCAGGCGATTTTCCACCATATCCACTCGCCCGATGCCGTGCTTGCCGCCCAATTTGTTGAGCGTAGAAACTAACTCCACCGGCCCCATGCTAACGCCGTTCAAGCGCACCGGCAAGCCCCGGCGGAAGTCCAACTCGAGGTATTCAGGCTGGTCGGGAGCCTTTTCAGGCGGGGTAGTGAGGACAAACATCTCCTCCTCTGGCTCCTGCCAGGGGTCTTCCAGGATGCCACCCTCGTGGCTGATATGCCAGATGTTGCGATCCCGACTATAGATCGAGCGTTTGCTCTGCGCGACGGGCACATTATGGGCGGCGGCGTATTCCAGAGCGTCCTCGCGCGAGCGAATGTGCCATTCCCGCCACGGCGCAATGATCTTTAATTTGGGATTCAACGCCTTGAAGGTCAATTCAAATCGCACCTGGTCGTTGCCCTTGCCGGTGCATCCATGAGCCACAGCGTCAGCGCCTTCTAGCTCGGCGATCTCGACAATCTTTTTGGCGATGAGCGGGCGAGCGAACGATGTGCCCAACAGGTATTGTCGCTCGTACACTGCGCCCGACATCAACGTCGGGAAAACATAGTCCGAAAGGAACTCGCCGCGCAAATCTTCGATGTAAATCTTGCTGGCGCCGCTGGCCAGGGCCTTGGGTTCCAGGCCGCTCAATTCCTCTTCTTGGCCGAGGTCAGCAGTCACACAGATGACCTCACAGCCGTAATTTTCTTTGAGCCACGGCACGATACATGAGGTATCGAGGCCGCCGGAATACGCCAAGACACACTTTTTTGCTTCACCCTTCATGTTGCTCCTCCTGCAGATCAATTGTCATTGCAACTTCATCACAATTCGGGAACTTGGGGCAATCCAAGCAATCGCCCCAAATCTTGTGGGGCAACGATTCGCGCGATACCTCGCGAAAACCCATCCGCGCAAAAAAGCCTGGCGAGTACGTCAGTGCAAAGACGCCGGGCAGCCCCAACACCCGCGCCTCATTCAGCAAATGCTCGACAATCAGACGCCCCAATCCTTTGCTGCGCCACTCCTGCGCCACAGCCAACGAACGAATTTCGGCTAAATCTTCCCACACAATGCGCAGCGCGCCGCAACCGACCACTTGGTCGTGGTATGTCACCACCACAAAGTCGCGCGTCCATTGGTAGAGCTTGTGCAGCGAGACGGGCAACATTTGCCCCTCGCTGGCATAACCGTTAATGATACGCGCCATGACGGGCACATCGCTGATAACGGGTTTGCGCACCACAACTTCTGACAAATCGGACACAAAAGCCTCCTGCTTCTACTACTGGGCAAAGGCGCGATCCAGAATCGCGACCGCTTTATCTAGATCGTCTTTTTGCACCACCAGCGGAGGGAGCATACGCAACACCTGCGCCCCAGCCTTGAGCACCAGCAGCCCTTCTTGGGCCGCATAGTCAATCTGCGGCAACACATCGGCGTCGGCAGCCACGCCCCAGATCAACCCACGCCCACGCACCTCTTGGATGCGCGGATACTTGGCTTTGAGATCCATCAGCCCTTCTTGCAGATACGACCCAGCCCAGCGCACGTGCTCCAAAAAGGCGGGCTGCGAAATCTTGCCGAGCACCACCTGGGCTACAGCGCATATCACAGGGTTGGCGGCAAAAGTGCTGCCATGGTCGCCCGGCGCGATGCAATCGGCTACAGCCTGGGTCATCAGCGTAGCGCCGATGGGCAAGCCGCCGCCCAGCGGCTTGGCTAGGGTCATAATATCGGGCGTGACGCCATACGGCTCGTGCGCCCAGAGTGTGCCCGAACGACCCATACCGCATTGCACCTCGTCGAAAATGAGCAACGCCCCCTTACGAGTACACAGCTCGCGCAGACCGCGCAGGAACTCGGGCGTAGCAGGATTAACGCCCCCTTCGCCTTGCACCGGCTCGACGATCACAGCGCAAGTGGAATCGTTCACCAACGCTTCGGCGGACGCTAGATCGTTGAAGGTAGCCACTTGCGCACCCGGCATCAACGGCAAGAAGGGATCTTGATAGTGCGGGCGCGGCGTCAGCGCCAACGACCCCATCGTGCGCCCATGAAACGCGCCCGAGAAAGTCACAAAACCTGTTTTGTTCTCGCCATAGTTTGTCTTGGCCCATTTGCGCGAGAATTTGATCGCCGCCTCGACCGACTCGGCGCCGGAATTGCAAAAGTACACCTTGTCGGCGAAGGACGCTTCCACCAGCATCTTGGCCAGTTGCGCCTGCGGCGCAGTGTGATAAAGGTTTGAGACATGCGTCAGTTGCTTGGCCTGCTCGGTCATCGCGCGGAGCACGTCGGGGTCGCCATAGCCTAGCGCATTGACGGCAATGCCGCTGACAAAATCGAGATAGGCTTTGCCGTCGGTATCGTAGAGATATACCCCCTCGCCGCGTTCCACCACAAAGGGCGAGCGAGCATAGGTGTGTACAACGTATTGCTCATCGAGCGCCTTGATCTCTGCCGTATTCATTTCGCTTCCTTTCGTGGATGCGTCGCTGTACGCTAACGCGTAATCAAGCCAATACACACGTACCTGCAAGAGAAGCCAAGCCATCGAGATTAGTGATACGCGCGCTGGCCACACCTTGGGCGACGGCCCCCAACGCGGAACGCACCTTGGGGATCATGCCTCCGGTAATGTGCCCCTCATCAATCAACCTCGCGGCCTCATTAGCTGTGAGCTTGGGCAATACAGCGCCATTATACAACACTCCGGGTACATCGGTTAGAAAAATCAGCTCGGCTTTGAGCGCGCTAGCCACCGCCAACGCGGCGTGGTCGGCGTTGACGTTGAATGGGCGGCCATCGTCGCCCAATGAGATGGGCGAGATGATAGGGGTAAACCCTTGGGCGAGCAAATCAGAGAGGCAGCCTATATCCACCGAGGTGATTTCGCCTACGCGCCCCAAATCGCCTTTCGGATGATCAAGTTTCTTGGCGCGCAGCAAGCCGCCATCTACGCCGCTGAGGCCGAGAGCGCGCACGCCTCGCGCCGCCAACCGCGCTGCGAGGCGCTTGTTGACTGCGCCCGAAAGCACCATCTCGGCTACCCGCAGCGAAGCGTCATCGGTGACGCGCAGCCCCTCGACAAAGCGCGGCTCTAGCCCCAGTTTTTTCTGCAACGCGGCAATCTCGCTGCCGCCGCCATGCACCACGATGATCTGGCGCTCGACGGTGAGCTGCGTTAGCGCCTCGACCAGGAGATCCAGTTGGGGGCCTTCTTGTAGCTCGGCGCCACCGATCTTGATGACTGTCAATGGGTTCATCATCATCCTTTCTATGCTATCAGGCGATGAGGCCAGTGGTCTCTGGTATGCCGAACATTACGTTCATGTTTTGCGCCGCCTGGCCTGAGGCCCCCTTGACCAGATTATCGAGCGCGGTGAACAGAATCAACTCGCCATCCACCCCAGCGGAACTGGCCGAAAGCGCCACGCGGTTGGTATTAGTGACATGGGCCAAACTGGCCATCTGCCCGGTCTTGAGCACCTGAATGAACGGCTCACCGTGGTAGGTATCGTTCCACAGGGCCAGCACCTTATCCGGCGTCCAACTCGGGGCCAGATTCACATAGATAGTAGAGAGGATGCCGCGTGAAACAGGCAGCAGATGGGGCGTAAAGACAATCCGCACGGGGCGTTGGGCAAAGAGCGACAACTCTTGTTCGATCTCGGGCACATGGCGATGGGTGTGGCCTACATTGTAGCCGTTGAAATTATCGTGGACGGCGACAAAGTGGGTAGTGGGCGACGGCTTGACCCCTGCTCCCGATACGCCCGATTTGGCGTCAATGATGACCCGCTCGCCCGTCACTGCGCCAGCGCGCAGCAGTGGGTAGAGCGCCAGCAGCGGCCCAGTGGGGTAGCAGCCCGGGTTGCCTACCAGCCGCGCCCCCGCAATCTGGGCGCGATATACTTCGGTGAGGCCATAGATGGCCTCGGGCAACAATTCTGGCGCGGGATGGCGACCATAATAGGCTTCATAGACGGCTTGATCGTGAATCCGCAAATCTGCCGAAAGATCAACGCAGCGCGCGCCCGCTTCGATGACCTTTTTGGCCAAGGGCGCCGAGGCGTGGTGCGGCGTACAAAGAAACACCACATCTGCCTGATCGAGCGGGGCCTCGTCATGGGGGAGGAGGATATTGTCGTAGGGGCAAGGGAACACATCCGAATAGCGTTGCCCGGCAGACGAATCCGACGTGGTAAAGACTACCTCAACTTGTGGATGCCGTGCGAATATCTTGAGCAGTTCATGCCCCGTATAGCCTGTCGCGCCATAAATGCCCACTCGGATCATTGCTTGCTTCTCCTTTCTAATGCCTTTTGCGGGGAAAAAGAAAACAGCCCTCCGTCTGGAGAGCTGTTTGTTGGCTGAATCGTCTCTGATCGTCGCCCAGGGCAAACTACCCAGACCATTGGTCCGGCTATGTCCTAGGGCTCCTCCTCAGTTCAGAAACGTCATGGATATGCATTTGGCTCATCGCTCAATATGATTACCCATAGTGTATAGAAAAAAGGGGTGTCTGTCAAAAACATCACTGTTTGGGTCGAAAACCGCCTCTCAGTAGGAGGATCAAGAACAACACGCCGCCTAACCCGCGCCCAATGGCCGAAAGAATGAGGTTAGCCGTAAAGCCATAGTGTGAATAGACCCAGCTCGCAGGGATCGGCCCCAGGGCGTTGGCGATGCTGTTAATCATGCTAAAGATCGCGATGTATTGCGAGCGATGCCCCGGTGGGGTAAGACGCAATAGAAGCGGCGTCGCGGCCACGTGGAATCCCGCCCAAGCGACAAAGCTGTAGGACTGGACGAGAAACACATGGAACGGCGTTCGGGCAAAAATCCAAAAGATGGGCATCAGCGGTACGAGCAACATACCCAGGGCCGTAGCATACTCCGATCCCCTACGGTCTGCAGGGCCGCCGATCAATCGTAGAGCCAACACATGCACCACGGTGGTTGTCGTCGAGATCATCGAGATCGTGTAAACCGAAAACCCCAGAGTCTGAGACATGTGCATCGTGAAAAATGGAGCGCAAAGCTGGATGCCAAAATTCCAGATAGCGTTGATCAAGCAGAAAAGCACGAACGTCTTATCAGCAAGAAAGAGGCGCAGGCCCTCGCCAAAACTTGAGCGACGGGAGAGATCGTGCGATAGCCCCTCGACCGTCTTGGCTTCGGGGATTCGCGCATACACCGATGTCGCTGCAAAGCCAACGATGGCAGCGATCATGATCGCGACTTGGTAGCCCTCAAGGCCGCCGATCTGCTTGATCATCCAGCCGGCGAGAGGGATCATGGCAATACGCACCAGGTTGCTGGCAATCATCTGAGCGCCGATAAAGCGGCCGCGAATGGGCAACGGGACCACATCAGCAAAGAGGGAGTTGGCTGCCGGCCCCGATGCTGCGCCTACGAACGATTGAATCGCCGCAAGAACCACCAATGCAACCAGAGCAGATTGCCCTTGCGAGATAAAGGGAACGAGCGCCATCAGTAGCAGCGCCGCGCGCCCCAAACCGCCGCCGCCCAACAGCGCCCAGAACTTGCGCTTGCCGGAGCGCTCCACCAGCCATGCACCCAAGAGGGGGGCCAAGAAGCCCACGGCGCTGACAATTGAGGCGCGTGCGCCAACGACGCTTGAAGTAGCTCCCAACGCAAGTAGGAAAAGGACCTCGAAATCTCCGTAAAAAGCGCCGCTGAGAGACGAGAGGATATTGTCCCACCAGAGCATGGTCATGCCGCGTCGCTGCGGCGCGGTGGTTTCGTCAGTAGGATATGGAGCGACAAGCCGCGCCAGACGCAGCTTGAATATGGACATGGCACTCATACAACAGCAAGCTCCTTTAGAGTTGGTTGGCTGTAGAGAGATGATACAGCGTCCTCTCCTAGCGCTAACACAGTATAGGCGGCGCGGGGCGAATAGCCAAGCGATGATGCACAGCAGAGCGATTGACAACCACTGGCGCGGCAGGTAGAATCTCGCCAATATTCTCGATGGGTCGCGACGAGATCGGCCCATTAGTTGTTTGGTTGCGAAAGGTCATTTTATGAATTTGCCCATGGATCGATTGCACCGCAAAATCGTTAACGCCTGGTGTATGTACGACTGGGCCGCCTCAGCGTTCGCTACCACCATTATGGCAGCCCTGTTGCCGCCCTACTTTAGCGGGGTGGCTGCAGCTGGGTTGCCCAAAGCGCAGGCTTCGAGCATTTGGGGCTATTCAGTATCCATCGCTATGTTTCTGGTGGCGCTGATGGGACCGATCTTGGGCGCCATCGCCGATCACAGCGGCAGCA
>CAZYPJ010000090.1:12460-13176 GCA_964649365.1 uncultured Anaerolineales bacterium
TGTTTACTGGGCTGCTCTTTTTCATCCTAGAAGGAGATTGGCTGGGGGCGGTGATCTTTTATATCCTCGGCTCTATCGGCGAGGCAGGCGCCAATATCTTTTACGACTCGTTGTTGCCCCACGTGGCCTATGCCGACGAAATAGATCAAGTCTCATCCAAAGGGTATGCTCTGGGCTATATCGGGGGTGGGCTATTGTTGGTAGTCAACCTGCTCTGGTATATGAAGCCTGAATGGTTCGGCTTTTCCGATAGCAACGTGGCAGTGCGGGTCTCTTTTCTGAGTGTGGCGGTGTGGTGGCTGGTATTCGCCATTCCGCTCTTCCGCCGTGTGCCCGAACCGCCTGCCGCCTCGCACGGCGAGCGGATCAACGTAGTGCGCGCTGGCTTTGCGCGGCTGGCACAGACTTTCCGTGAGGTTCGACGCTACAAAGAGCTGGCCAAGTTTCTCCTGGCCTTTTGGCTTTATTCCGATGGCATCGGCACGATCATCAAAATGGCCACTATCTATGGAGCCGAAATTGGTATCAAAACTGCTGACTTGGCCGGGGCGTTATTGCTCACGCAAATTGTGGCTGCGCCGTTCGCTATCGGCTTTGGCTGGCTGGCCAAACGGATCGGGGCCAAGCGCTCGATCTATATCGCGCTAGGGGTTTACACATTGATCGTAGTCGCCGCTTATTGGATGAGCCAGCCGTGGCATTTCTGGGTATTGGCC
>CAZYPJ010000091.1:0-12982 GCA_964649365.1 uncultured Anaerolineales bacterium
GCGGAATACTCGCCCCGCTCACCTCTTTCCGCAAAGGTCGTGGCTGTGGTTTCGCTTTTGCGCTTGAAAGGCACTGCCGCCGAGATCATCCGGGTGCGCCACATCGCCGAGGTGTTGGTGCGCAATGGCCTGGGCTATTTGGCCGAACTCACCGGGTTGATCCGCTTTATCCCGCGTTGGGCGCGCCGGGTCGAGGTCGAGCCTCAGGCCGTGGCCATGACCATGCCCCAACGCGTGCGCCATACGCTCGAGGAGTTGGGGCCAACCTATATCAAGCTGGGGCAAATCCTCAGCACCCGGCCCGATCTCTTGCCGCCTGGTTATGTCATCGAATTGAGCAAGCTGCTCGATTCGGCTCCGCCCGTCGCCGCCGATGAGGTCGCCAGCGTCATCGAAGCCGAGCTGGGCGGCCCATTGGAACAGTGGTATGCCACGTTCGACCCAACGCCCATCGCCTCGGCCTCCATCGGCCAGGTACACCGCGCTACCTTGCGCGACGGCGCCGCCGTAGTGGTCAAGGTGCAACGCCCGGGCATCGAGCGCACCATCCAGGCCGACCTGAACCTGCTGGGCGGCCAGGCGCGCTTTATCGAGGCGCGCTCGGCGGTGCTGCGCAGTTTCGGCCTGTCGGCGATCATTGACGAGTTCGGCCAGGCCCTGCGCGACGAGCTAGATTACACCGCCGAGGGCCGCAACGCCGAACGCCTGCGCGGTATGGTGAGCGCCGAGGGCGTCATCATCCCCAAGGTCTATTGGGCGCTGAGCACTCGCCGCGTGCTGACGCTGGAGGACATCCAGGGCGTCAAACTCACCGAGATCGAGCGGCTCAAAGCGTTGGGGTACGACCTAACCAACATCACCGAACGTCTCGTACAAATCTATCTCAAGCTGGTGTTCACCCATGGCATCTTTCACGCCGACCCACACCCCGCCAATATCCTGGTGTGTGGGACCAAGATCGGCCTAGTGGATTTCGGCGTAGTGGGGTATCTGTCGCCGCGCATCAAAGAGGACTTGGGCGACCTGATCTTTGCATTAGTGCAGCAAAACGCCGACGAGATGGCCCATATCATCGTGCGTATGGGGGCCATGAGTCGGGGGGCCGACCGGGAAGCCCTGGTGCGCGACCTGCACCGGCTGATCGTGCGCTATTACACCGCCTCGCTGGAGAGCCTGCCCATGGCCGAGTTCCTGGGCGACCTGATGAGCGTGGCGTTCAAGCACCGCGTGCGGCTGCCCTCTGATCTGGTGCTGCTCTCGCGCACGGTGGTGGTGTTGGAAGGGGTGGCGCTGTCGCTCGACCCCTCGTTCGAGTTGGCCAAGCATTTGGAACCCTTCATGGTACAATTGGTCAAAGAGCGCGTCTCGCTCAAACGCAGTTTGATCGAGGCGGCCGGCGCTCTGCGCGACATGGAGACCATGGCGCACGCCCTGCCCCGCCGGGTGGATATCATCTCGGGGCAATTGGAGCGGGGCGAGCTGACCGTGGGCGTCGAGATGCGGCGCATCGAGCAGGCGCTGCGCAAGCTCGATGCTATCGGCAACCGGCTGTCGTTCAGCGTGATCGTGGCGGCGATCATCCTCGGCTCGGCCTTGGCCATGCTCGCCGGCGACCGGGCGCAATTCGTGTTGCCGTTCACGCAGATCACCCTGCCCATCCCGCAGATCGGGTTTGTGATGGCGGGGCTGCTGGGCGCCTGGCTGCTCTTTTCCATTGTGCGCTCCAAGGGGTTGTGAAACCGCAAAAGGGCAAAGTTTGACAAGATTAACACGATCTACAGGATAATCTCGCAGCCTTGACACGCGCGGCAAGAGAATGTATATTCTGTACAAAATGTACATAGTCAGCCGATTAAGGAGTGAGAACGATGGATCGCGAAACGACCATCACCGAGGCGCGTAAGAACCTGGCCGAGATCGTGGATCGCGTCGAGTTCAAGGGCGAAAATTATGTGATCGTGCGACATGGCCAACCGGCGGCAGCCATTGTGCCGCTGCAAGTCTATCGCCAATGGCAGCGCGAGCGCGAGGCTTTGTTTCAACTGGTGCACGAGACACAGATTGCCAACGCCGATGCCGACCCGACGCAGGTAGAGCATGACATTTTAGCAGCGCAGCAATCCCTGCGGCGCGCTGTGAGCGAGTAGCGCTGCTATGCGCGTGGTGTTCGACGCCAATATCCTAATTAGCGCGTTGCTCTCGGCGCGGGGCGCGCCGGCGCACGCTCTGGCCGCTTGGGGCGAGGGCCGATTCGAGTTGACGGTTTCGTCCGCCATCCTCGACGAGCTAGGGCGCGTACTACGCTACCCCCGATTGCGCGAACGCTATGCGCTCAACGAAGAGACCATCGAGCGTTTCCTGCGGCTGTTGGCGCGCCAAGCGATCCTGGTCGAGCCGCGTGAGCGCCTAGCGGCTGTCACTGCCGACGAGTCCGACAATCGCTATCTGGAATGCGCCGTGGCAGGCGGGGCCGTCATCCTGGTTAGCGGCGATCATCACCTGCTCGACCTAGTAGAATACCAGGGCGTGCGCATCTTGTCGTGCGCCGATTTCTTGGCCTGGCTCGAACTGGGCGTCGCGCAGGATTTGGAAAATTGAAAGTCATGAAATATATCCATAGAAAGAAGGAATTATCATGAAAGTATTGGTTACGGGTGGGGCAGGGTTCATTGGGTCGCACGTGGTGGATGCCTGCCTGGCGGCGGGACATGACGTGTTGGTGGTGGATGATCTCTCCACCGGCAACAAGGCGAACCTTAACCCCAAGGCGCGCTTCTATGAGGTGGATCTGCGCGACGCCGAGGCCCTGGAGCGCGTGTTTGTGGCCGAGCGCCCCGAGGGAATCTGCCATCTGGCAGCGCGCGCCAATGTGCGCGAGAGCATGATCGAGCCGATTCTTTACGCCCAGGTGAACATCATTGGCTCGCTGGCGTTGCTCGAATGCGCCCGCAAGTATGGAACAAAAAAGATCGTCTATGCTTCCACCGGCGGGGCCGTTTATGGCGAGCCGCAGTACTTGCCAGTGGACGAGAACCACCCCATCATGCCGCTGGACCCCTACGGCGCCAGCAAGCACCAGGTAGAGCATTATCTCTATATCTACCGCACCCACTACAACGTGGATTACACCATCTTGCGCTTTCCCAACGTCTATGGCCCGCGCCAGGACCCCTACGGCGAGGCGGGCGTGGTCTCGATATTTACCGGCCAGATGCTCAACGGCGGTACGCCGATCATTAACGGCACAGGCGAGCAGCAGCGCGACTTTGTGTTCGTCACCGACATCGCCCGCGCCAATGTTTTGGCGTTGACCCGGGGCGGCGGCGAGATCTATAACCTCGGATCGGGCGTGGGCACCAGCGTCAACGAGATTTTCCGTCTGTTGCGCGAGATCACCGGCAGCCGCTGCGAGGAGATCCACGGCGCAGCCAAGCTGGGCGAGGTGTTCAAGACCTATCTGACCACCGAAAAGGCTGGCAAGGGCCTGGGCTGGGAGGCCGAAATTCCCCTGCGCCAGGGCCTGACCGAGACCGTGGCGTATTTCAAGGCGCTGAAAGGATAGAGCCGTCAGTCATCAGCGTTCAGAGATCGCGCCGCGCGGCGGATCAGGCTGATCGCTGATGGCTGATCGGTGAACGCTGCGGGGGTGCTGTATGGAAGGGCAAGCGGTATCCGAGCTAATCGAACGCATCGCCTGCGAGACAGGGGCCAACGCGCTGGGGCAGATGGTTCACGTCGAGCAATTGGCGGCGCGCGAGGCTGAATACGCCATCCCCTCGCCGCCGCTGCCCACGCCCATCCAAAGGGCGCTGAACCTCTTGGGCGTGGAGCAGCTCTATAGCCACCAGGTCGAAAGCCTAGAGCGCGCGCGGCGCGGCGAGAACATCGTCGTAGTCACGGCCACCTCCAGCGGCAAGACGCTGTGCTACAACTTGCCCATCCTCGAAACGATCCTGGCCGACCGCGATGCGCGGGCCATCTACCTCTACCCCATCAACGCCCTCATCAACGACCAGTTCAAGACGCTGTTCAAGCTCAACCTGGCGCTGGGCCAGGAGGCCATCGGCATTGCCCGCTACACCGGCGCGCTCTCCAGCGACAAGCGCAAGGCCGCCCGCGAGCGCCATCCGCACATCTGGTTGACCAACCCCGAGATGCTGCACCTGAGTTTCTTGTTGTGGCACCAGAACTGGGAAGAGCTGTGGCGCAACCTGCGTTACATCGTCATTGACGAGGTGCACACCTATCGCGGCGTGTTTGGGTCGAACATGGCTCAATTGCTGCGGCGCATGCTGCGCATGGCCGACCATTATGGCTCGAACCCGCAATTCATCTGCTGCTCGGCCACCATCGCCAACCCGCAGGAATTGGCCGAGACGCTCACCGGGCGGCCCTTCAGCGTCATAGATCGCAACGGCGCGGGCAGCGGGCGCAAGTTTTTCGTGCTGTGGAACCCGCCCCTGGAAGGCGAGAACGACGCCAACCTGCGCCGTTCGTACACCCAAGAGGCGGTGGATTTGCTGTTGCGCTGCGTGCGCGCCAATTACAACACCATCGTCTTTGCGCGGGCCAGAGGGCTGACCGAGCGCATGTTGCGCCTCAGTCGCGACCAGGCCCAAGAGCGCGGCGAGGCTGACTTGTTGGACAAGATCAGCTCGTACCGCGCAGGGTATCTCGCCGAAGAGCGCGAGGCCATCGAGGGCAAGCTCAAGACCGGAGAGATCCAGGGGATCATCACCACCAACGCGCTAGAGATGGGCATTGACATCGGCGGGTTGGACGCGGCCATCATCTCGGGCTATCCGGGCACGATCATGTCCACCTGGCAGCAGGCTGGGCGCGCCGGGCGACGCGGGCGCGACGCGCTGGTGGTGTTGGTGGCCAGCCAGAATCCACTGGATCAGTATTATGTCAATCATCCGCGCGAGTTCTTTGGCGCGCCCCACGAGCTGGCTGTTGTAGATCTCAACAACCAATACGTCCGCCTTAAGCACCTGCTCTGCGCCGCCCGCGAGTTGCCGCTCGCGCCGGTGGAATTGGCGCGCATGAGCGACGACGAGCGTGAACTGATCCAAGAGTTGTGCAGCCTAGGGTTGCTGGCCCCCGTCGAGACTGAAGCCGCGTCAGCAAGCGGCGGCGCTAAGACAGACGCGCCGAGCGAGCCGGGCAGCCTGACCTACCCCAAGACCTGCCGCGACATTCACCTACGCATCTCGCTGCGCGCCGCCAGCCACGAGACCTACAAGATCATAGACGAAGAACAGAACGAGATCGGCGCCATCGAGCCGCCCAACGTCTATCGCGAGGCGCACCCAGGGGCGATCTACCAGCACGCCGGCGACGATTACCGCGTGATCTTTCTCGACCGCCATCAGAAGCTCGTCAAGGTGCGCAAGGAGCAGGCCCCGCACTATACCCGCGCGTCGTCCAACAGCCGCATCAAGATCGAGCGGATACTCGAGACGCGCGAGTTGCAGCTTGGCGGGCTGACCTACACCATTAACCTGGGTGATGCGCTGGTGGAAGAAACGATCCACTCGTACCAAGAGCTGCGCCTGGGCAGCGACGAACTGGTCAAGCGCGTCAACCTCACCATGCCGTTGACCCTGCGGCTGCACACTACCGCCATGTGGGTGGCCATCCCGCCGGACATTGAGCGCGACGTGGTCGCCGCTGTGCCGCCGGCGGAAGAGACCAAGGCCGCCGAGGGCGACCCCAACCGCTCGTCGTTCGCCGAAGGACTGCATGCCGTGCAACACCTGCTCACCGGCGTCATGCCTCTGTTGGTGATGTGCGACCGGCGCGACATTGACGGGCACTTTCAGCCCAACCACCCCGATGTGGGCGCGGCGGCGGTGTTCGTCTATGACGCCTACGAGGGCGGCATCGGCCTAGCCGAGATCGCCTACGAGCGCGCCGAGGAACTGCTGCGCCTGGCCCACGACACTGTGACGCGCTGCGGCTGCCATAGCGGCTGCCCCAGTTGCGTGCAATCGGGCGCCTGCCGAATGCACAACGAGTTGCTGAATAAAGCAGCCGCGCGGATGATTCTGGCCAAGTTGACTATGCAAACCACATTGACCTCCCCCCCGGTCCCTTTCCATGACGCGCCATCGGCGCACTACATGGAAAGGGGGTGCGTTCACCCCTCTCCATGCACCCATAGAGAGGGAGAGCGCCCTTTGGGGGCGCTTCAGGGGGAGAGGTCAGACCGCCACACCCTCAGCCGGCAGCTTGCCCTGCAAGACCTGGTCGCCCAGGTGCGCCGCCAGGGGTTGGTGGCGCGCGAAGAAGCCGCTCCACCCGCCGAGCCGCAGTACGCCGCAGGCGAGACTGTAGAGCACACCCTCTATGGCCGGGGGCAGGTGCTTGCCACGCGGCAAGAGGGCCGCAAAGAGGTGGTGACGGTGCAGTTCAGACGGCACGATCTGATCAAAGAGTTCGACGTCTCACAGGGGTCGCTGCGCAAGCTTTAGGCAGCAGTCGGGAGTCAGGGATCAGGGGATCGGGGGATCGGGGCGCGCCCATTCGGGCGGCTCACGAATGAGGCCAAAATCAGCAGCGCCAGGCCAGCGGCGTCAAAGGCGATGAAGCGGCTCGCCGTAGCGCGCAGTGCTTGATGGCCCGGCGGCAAATCTGCCAGGATACATAGCTCGCCGCCCAGGCCGATGGCCTGCATCGCCAGGGACTCCCACAGCGCCAGCCGATGACGCGCAGGCTGCCACAGCGCTACGAGATAGGGGATACACCATATCACGAACAGCACGCCCATCCCGCGCACCAGCGCCGCCCCGCCCACGCCCGTCACCTCAAAGCCGGGCGCATAGGCGACGGGCGCCGCGATTAGCGCGACGGCGCATTGCAGATTCCACCCCGTTACCAAACCAACGAGCGCGCGACTGAGCCACAGGCGTTTGTTCATGCCCTCATTCTAGCCCGCTGGAGATAGGGCTGCAACCCGTGCGATTGGCCGCGTCACGTTTGACATTCCCATCATTTCCGCCTAGCCTATAGTTAACACTGTTCGCGCGAAAGGGGGAGCGCGGGCAGTCGCCCCAGCGAATAGCGCTTACAGCGCCGCGTTGCGATCTCTACCCTAGAAAATCGAATCGTCGGGACGATTGATATGCCTGTCGTGGCAATGAAGCCGCGCTTGTAACCAGATAGAGGATGGTGGATGATGAACGAGCCTACGCACACCCAACATCCGACCGTTGTGGTAGTGAACGACGACCCAATCCAGCGCGCCTCTTTGGCCGAGATGTTGATGCGGGGCGGACTAAAAGTGCGCGCTTATGCGAGGGCCGTCGATGCTTTGGCTAACATGAGTCTCGCCGCGCCGCCCGATCTCATCATCACCGATCTCTACATGCCCGATCTCGATGGTTGGCGTTTCTGCCGCCTGCTGCGCTCGCCCGAATACGCACCCTTTAACCGCACGCCTATCTTGGTGGTTTCAGCCACTTATATGGGCGACGAGGTCTCGCGCCTCACGGCCACGCTAGGGGCCAATGCTTTTTTGGCTGCGCCGGTCAATGAAGCGCAGTTCGTCTCGCAGGTTTGGGCGTTGCTGCGCGGCGAACGCCCTTTGGCGCTGCTCCGTGCGCTCATCATCCAGGATAGCCACGCACAAACCGCTCCGCTGCAAGAGGCTTTTTCGGCGCGTGGATACCGCGCCGATTTTGTCTCTACAGGCCGCGAAGCGGCTCAGCGCTTCCAGGCCGAACGTTACAGCGTTGTCATTCTCGATGAGTGCGCGCTCGACGAGCCGGTCGGCGAGTTGCTGGCTTCCCTGCGCCGAGAGCAGCCCGGCGCAGTCTATATCGTACTTGCCGCCAACCCTAGCCGTGAATTAGCCCTGGCGTGGCTACAACAAGGCGCAGCGGCCTATGTGCGCCCCCCCTATACTGCCGCGAACCTCGTCGAACTGTGTATCCAAGCCAGCCGCGCTCAGGATTTGCTGACCGTGGAGGATCGCTTGTTGGCGCGCACCCGCGAATTGCGCGAGAGCGAAGCGCGCCACCGCGCCCTGTTCGAGACGATGGCGCAGGGGGTAGTCTATCAAAACGCTGCCGGCCAGATCACGGTGGCCAACCCGGCGGCGGAGCGCATCTTGGGCCTGTCGCTCGACCAGATGCAGGGCCGCACCTCCATAGATCCTCGCTGGCGCGCCATCCACGAGGACGGCTCCGATTTTCCCGGTGAGACCCATCCAGGGATGTTGGCCTTGCGCAGCGGCCAACCGCATACGGCAGTGATGGGCGTCTATAATCCCCAGGAAGACGCCTATCGCTGGATCGTCATTCACGCTATGCCGCAATTCCGTCCTGGCGAGGATAGGCCCTATCAGGTCTATACCACTTTTGAAGACATCACCGCCCCCAAGCTGGCCGAGGAGCGCCTACGCCGCAACGAAGAGGTGCTTCGCTTGTTCATAGAACACTCCCCAGCCGCCATTGCGATGTTCGACCGTGAGATGCGCTATATCGCGGCCAGCCGCCGCTATCTCCATGATTATGGCTTGGGCGACCAGAACATCACTGGTCGCTCTCACTATGAGATTTTCCCCGAGATTCCAGAGCGCATCAAAGAAGTGCATCGCCGTTGCTTGGCAGGCGCAGTGGAGCGCGCCGAGGAAGAGCCCTTCCCGCGCGCCGATGGCCGTCTGGATTGGGTGCGTTGGGAAGTTCACCCCTGGTACGAGCCGGCCGGCCAGGTTGGCGGCATCATCCTGTTCTCCGAGGTCATCACCGAACGCAAACGCGCCGAGCAAGAGTTGCGCGAAAAGACCGAGGAGGTAGATCGCTACTTTGCCGCCAATCTCGACCTGCTGTGCATCGCCGATACGAACGGCTACTTTCGCCGTTTGAACCCCGAATGGGAAAGAGTGTTGGGCTATTCTCTAGCCGATCTGGAGGGCAAGCGGTTTCTCGATTTCGTGCATCCCGATGATCTAGAAGCAACGATCGAGGCGGTTTCGCAACTCAGCAATCAGCGCGCAGTGCTCAACTTTACGAATCGCTATCGTTGTCGCGATGGCTCGTATCGATGGATTGAATGGCGCTCTCTTCCCCAGGGAGAGCTGATCTATGCCGCCGCCCGTGACATCACCGACCAGATACACGCCGAGAATGCGCTGCGCGAGATCAGCCGCAAGAACGAAGAGGCTATGGATGTGGCGCGCATGGCCTATTGGGAATACGACGTAGCGAACGACGAGTTTATCTTGAACGACCGTTTCTATCGGATGCTGGGCGTCGCCGACGCGGCCGATTACCGTATGAGCGTCAGCGAGTTCACTCGCAGGTTCGGCGGCTCCGATTCGGCCCGCCAAGTTGGCGAGATCATACGCCAGGGGATCGCCGCCGATGACCCGGCGTTTACCGCGCAGATCGAAGGCTCGTTAATGCGCGCGGACGGCGCGACCATCTGGACCAATACCTGGTTTCGCGTCGAAAAAGACGCCTCGGGCAAGACCGTGCGGCTGCACGGCGTCAACCAGGACATTACCGACCGCAAGCGCGCCGAAGAGGCGCTGCGCGAGAGCGAAGAAAGTCTGCGCGCCAGCCGCGAGTATCTCCAAGCGGTGCTCGATTCCACCCACGACGCCATCTTTGTGGATGACGCCAACACATTCGAGATTTTGGATGTTAATCAAGGTGTGACCGACCTGTACGGCTACTCTCGAGAAGAAGTGCTATCCAAACCGCTCGGAAGCTTGAGCGAGGGCGAACAGGTGTACACGCCGCAAGAAGCGCAAGCGCGAGCGATCAAGGCCCGACAGGAAGGCCCGCAGACTTTTGAATGGTTGGCCAGGCACAAAGATGGACACCTGTTCTGGGCCGAGGTCACCATTCGCTTTGTGCAGATCGGCGGGCAAGATCGCTTTGTGGTAACGGTGCGCGATATTGACGAGCGCAAGCGCGCCGAGGAGGCATTGGAAAAGCGTATCATCGCCCTCACGCGCCCTCTGGACCAGGCTGAAAACATCGAATTCGAGGATTTGTTCAACCTTGAAGAGATTCAGAGACTTCAGGATCAGTTTGCCCAAGCCACTGGCGTGGCTTCTACCATTACCCATACCGATGGCACGCCCATCACCAGAACCAGCAACGCTTGCCGATTTTGCATGGAAGTCATCCGCTCTACGGAACAGGGGCGCCTGAACTGCTATCGTTCGGATGCAGTCATTGGCCGCAACAACCCCGAAGGCCCTATTGTGCAGCCCTGTCTGGGAAGCGGTTTGTGGGATGCGGGCGCCAGCATCACCGTGGGCGGGCGGCATATCGCCAATTGGCTCATTGGCCAGGTCCGCGATGAGACGCAGACCGAGGAACAGATGCGCGCCTATGCCCGTGAATTGGGGCTAGACGAAGATGGGTTCATGGAGGCCTTCGAAGAAGTGCCCGTCATGTCGCAAAGCCAATTCCGCCTTGTAGCCCAGGCGCTGTTTACTCTGGCGGGGCAACTTTCTGACATGGCCTATCAGAATATCCAACAAGCGCGCTTTATCGCTGAGCGCAGGCGCGCCGAAGAGGCGCTGCGACAGAGCGAGGAGAGCTTGCGCGCCAGCCGCGAATACCTCCAGGCAGTGCTCGATTCTACCCATGATGCCATCTTTGTGGACGATGCCAACACTTTGCAGATCATTGATGTCAATCAGCGCACATGCGAACTGTACGGTTATACCCACGAGGAGGTGCTGGCAACGCCCATTGGCAACCTGAGTCAGGGAGAGCCGCCCTACTCTCAACAAGAAGCGGTGGCATGGCTGAACAAGGCTCGCCAAGAAGGGCCACAGACCTTTGAGTGGCTGGCCAAACACAAGGATGGCCATGTGTTTTGGGTCGAGATCACGATCCGCTTTGTGCAAATCGGCGGGCAAGATCGTTTTGTGGTGACGGTGCGCGACATTGACGAACGGAAACGTGCTGAAGAAGCGCTCGAGAAGCGCATCATCGCCCTGACGCGCCCATTGGGCGAAGTTGAGGATATTGACCTAGAAGACCTATTCAATCTCGACATGCTTCAGAAGCTGCAAGACCAATTTGCCGAAGCCACCGGCGTGGCCTCGCTCATTACCCATCCCGATGGCGTACCCATTACCAAGCCCAGCCACTTTTGTCGGCTCTGCGCGGATGTGGTTCGCCAAACCGAGTTGGGGCGCCAGAACTGCTATCACTCGGATGCAACACTTGGCCGCCTGAACGTGGACGGCCCTATCGTGATGCCTTGTCTGAGCGCCGGGTTGTCAAATGCCGGCGCCAGCATTACCGTGGGCGGGAGACATATCGCCAACTGGCTCATTGGCCAGGTCCGCAATGAGACCCAAAACGAAGACCAGATACGCGCCTACGCTCGCGAGATCGGCGTGGATGAAGAGGCGTTCATCGAGGCTTTCCACGAGGTTCCCGTTATGTCGCGAGAGCAATTCGAGCGCGTAGCCCAGGCGTTGTTCACGCTGGCGGGGCAGCTCTCCGACATGGCCTATCAAAACATCCAGCAGGCGCGCTTGATCACCGCGCTCAGCCGCGCCGAGGCCGAGATCAGGCAGCGCGAAAGCACATTGCGCCAGATCATTGACGCGTTGCCCATTGGATTGTGGTTCGCCGACAAGGATGGCCGTCTTCTCAGCGCCAACCCGGCCGTCGGGCGCATCTGGGGCGATAGAAGATTGGTATCCATCGAGGAATACGGCGTGTTCAAGGCGCGGCGGTTGCCATCGGGGCAGGAGGTCGCTGGCGATGATTGGGCGTTGGCGCATGTCATTCGCACGGGCGTCGCCATCATGGATGAGGAATTGGAAATTGACGCCTTTGACGGCCAGAAACGCATCGTCCTTAACTCGGCTATGCCGTTGCTGGATGACAAAGGCGCCATCCAGGGCGCTATTGTGCTCAATCAGGACATCACCGAGCGCAAACGCGCCGAAGAGGAGGCTGCCCGCCTGCAAGAGCAATTGCTGCAGGCGCAAAAGATGGAATCGGTGGGGCGCTTGGCGGGCGGCGTGGCGCACGATTTCAACAACATGCTCCAGGCCATCCTGGGCCATGCCGAGATGGCGCTCAACGAGATGGACGCGGCCAATCCCTGGCGCGAGAGCATCCAGGAAATTCAGAAAGCTGCGCGTCGCTCGGCGGATTTGACCCGCCAGTTGTTGGCCTTTGCTCGGCGACAGACCATCGTTCCGCAAATGCTCGACCTGAATGATACCCTCGCGGGCATGTTGCGCATGTTGCAGCGACTGATCGGCGAGGATATCCATCTGGCCTGGATTCCAGGCCCCAAGCTATGGCGAGTGCGGATGGATCCCTCGCAGCTCGATCAAATCCTGGCTAACCTTACGGTGAACGCCCGCGACGCTATCGGCGGGGTGGGTCGAGTCACCATCGAGACATCCAATGTCACACTTGACGAAGCTTACTGCGCCAGCCACGCCGGGGCCGCGCCCGGCGACTATGTGATGCTCAGAGTCAGCGACACCGGCTGCGGTATGAGCGAGGAGACCATGTCGCACCTGTTCGAGCCATTCTTTACCACCAAAGGCGTGGGCAAGGGCACCGGTTTGGGTCTGGCGACGGTGTACGGCATCGTCTCGCAGAACAACGGCCATATCAGCGTCGAAAGCGCGCTGGGTCAAGGTACTACTTTCCGCATCTATTTTCCGCGCTACGAAGCGCCAGCGCCGCCCGCTCAGCCAGAGCGCGCGCCTAACGCGCTGGCAGGCGGGTCCGAGACAGTGCTGATGGTCGAGGACGAGGCGACAATCCTGGCTATGGGCCAGAGGATGCTCCAACGGTTAGGCTACACCGTGTTGACGGCCGGCTCCCCCACTGAGGCGCTCAAGCTAATCCGCGAACACGCCGGCGACATCCATCTGCTGATGACCGACATGGTGATGCCCACCATGAACGGGCGCGACTTGGCGGCCCAGGCGCGAGCCATCCGCCCAGGGCTGAAATGCCTATTCATGTCGGGCTAT
>CAZYPJ010000092.1:0-4656 GCA_964649365.1 uncultured Anaerolineales bacterium
GAGCTGACCCGGATTCCACCAGATGCCGCCGTACTCGCTCACAAAGTAAGGCTGACCCTGATAGGGAGCGTCGAGATCGGGGCGATTGCGGAATGGTTCGCCGCCCTGGGCAAAGGGAGCGAAGAGCGCCGCAAAGGCAGCAGGATCTTGTTGGTAGTTGTGAATATCATAGATATCAGTCTCAACATGCTGATAACCGCTGGTGTCAATCACCGGGCGGGTGAGATCAGCAGCTTTGGTGGCGCGATAGACACTGCGCAAGACTTCAGGGTCCTGATCCTTTTGCGTTTCATTGAATGGGCACCAGCCCACCAGCGCAGGATGACTGTAATCGCGCTTGACGGCTTCCAACCATTGGGGCAAGAACACCTCTGTTGCCTGGGGATTGCTGACATCCAGACCCCAGTTGGCCATCTCGCCCCAGACGATGTAACCCAACTTGTCGGCCCAATAGAGAAAGCGCGACTCGAACACTTTTTGGTGCAAACGCGCCCCATTAAAGCCCATGCCCTGCGAGATCTCAATGTCATTGCGCAGCGCATCGTCTGATGGCGCGGTATAGATGCCATCGGGGTAAAAGCCCTGGTCGAGGATCAGGCGTTGAAAGACGGGCTTGCCGTTGAGCAGGATGGCCTTGTCGGTGAGCGCCAATGAGCGCAGGCCAAAATAACTCTCCACCGCATCGCGACTACCATTTTCGGCGGTAAGCGTTAACGCCAGATCATAGAGCGCAGGATGGCCTGGCGCCCAGGCTTCTACGTGGCGCACAGGCAACACAATGACGGCGCGTTGGCCAACAAACTGTGTCTGCGCTTCGCCCATCGCCTGGCCATCGAGTTTGGCTTGAGCGTTAATTGCGCCCCGCGAGGGCGCGCCGCCGACCTCTAGCTCGATGATGGCGCGGCCATTCTCCAAATCAGGGGTAATGCGCGCATCGGCGATGTAGGTCTGTGGGACAGGTTCCAACCACACCGTCTGCCAGATGCCTGTGGTGCGCGTGTAATGGCAAGCGCGTGAATAGTAATCGGGGCACTGCTTACCGCCAGGTTGCATCGGGGAGCGAGTATCATCTTGGGCATGAATGACCAGGCTATAGCCGCCTCGTTGGAGCAGGTCGGTAATGTCGAACGAAAAAGAGGTATAGCCGCCGCGATGAACGCCCGCCTGCTTGCCGTTCACCCAAACATAGGTGTGATAGTCCGATGCGCCAACGTGCAGCAATACCCGTTGGCCCGACCACTCGGCGGGGATCGAGAACTCGCGCCGATACCACACGCCATAGTGAAAATCTACATCGCCAATACCTGAAAGCTTGCTTTCAGGGCAAAACGGCACAATGATCTCGTGGGTCAGCTTTTCGGCTTGAGGTAGGCCGCGCTGGATACCGCTCAATCCTGGATCAAACTCAAAACCCCAATCTCCGTTCAGATTAAGCCAGTTCGATCTGACGAATTGCGGTCGAGGATATTCTGGGCGAGGTATTTGCATCACTTTTGTCCTTTCATAGACGCCGATCTAACAGAGAATGCGCCTTATCCATATCGGTCAGAAGCGATTGTAGGCTGGCGCGGCGTGATTGTCAATCGCTTAAACTCGATCTATACTTTGATTTGATGAGCGTAGCGTGCTGCTAATCACATCGCGCATCGGAATGGACAGCAGATTTCTCGTGAAAGGGCCAGAAATACCCATGCAGAGTAATGCACAACCTCGTACCTGGGTTTATATGATCGGCAACGCTCACATTGATCCCGTATGGCTTTGGCCGCTCAGTGAAGGGCGCAACGAGGTGTTGGCCACCTACCGTACAGCCATCGCACTGATTCAGGAAAACGACCGTTATGTGTTTACTAGCGGCGGATCCGTAACGTATCGTTGGGTAGAGGAAGATGATCCCACGCTGTTTGAGCAAATCCGCACAGCAGTGGCGCAAGGCAAGTGGGCATTGGTCAACGGGTGGTGGCTACAGCCCGATTGCAACATCCCCGACGGCGAAGCGTTCGCGCGTCATGCTCTCTATGGTCAGCGCTACTTGCAAGAGCGACTGGGGCGCCGTGCGCGCGTGGGCTACAACGTAGATTCGTTCGGCCACGCAGCCACTTTGCCGCAATTGCTCAAGCTCAGCGGATTGGATTATTACGTTTTCTTCCGCCCCGGCCCCCAGGAAAAGGATCTACCTCAAGGCCCCTTCTGGTGGGAAGCGCCCGGCGGAGCGCGCGTGCTGGCCTGTCGTCCGCCGCTGCACTATTGCAGCCCCGATGATACCGACATAGCGACGCGCATCGCAGCCGCCGTAGCCGACACTCCCGCTGATTTACCTCTGGTGATGTGCTTTTACGGCGTGGGCAACCACGGCGGCGGCCCTACGCGGCGCAATGTGAGCGAGGTCGCTGCGCTCGAAAACGCGGAACTACCCTATCGCCCATTATTCGCCTCGCCTGAAGCCTACTTTGCAGCAGTGGAGAAGCTAGGATGTGATTGGCCAGTCATCCATGATGATCTACAACATCATTCGCGGGGCTGCTACACGGCGCTATCGCGGGTCAAACGAGAGAATCGCCAGGCGGAACAGGCATTGATGAGCGCCGAACGCCTAGCGTCGTTCGCCACGCTGTTGGGCGGCGCGCCCAATGCGCAAGGTCGGCTGACCGTAGGCTGGCAAGCCGTGTTACTTAACCAATTCCACGACATTCTCGCGGGCACATCGCTGCGAACCGCGTACGATGATGTGTGGCAAGGCTATGCAACAGCCCAGGATACAGCCGCCCACGTGCAAAATCAAGCGGTGCAGGCGCTGAGCGCTCACATTGCTATCCCTGATCGCGGCGCACAGCGACCCGTGTTGATCTGGAATTCGTTGCCGTGGGAACGCGCCGAGGTCGCGCGGGTGTCGCTGCCGTTGGGAGAGTGGCGCTATGATTTCAAAGGTCAACGTTATCCAGGTCAACCTATCGTCGAGGACGCTCAAGGTAAGCGTTTACCCTGCCAGATAGCAGATGTGGAACTAGACTATAACACCTATATCGCCCATCTGGATGTCAAGGTCGCTGTCCCGGCGTTAGGGGCGCGTTTGATCTATGTGGCGCTGCCAGAGACGGAACCGCCCACTGCCGAACTTATCGCGCCGCCGGTGGATACTATCGCGAATGGCGTCCTGCGTTTGCGCATTGACCCTGAGACTGGATGGCTGATAAGCCTCTATGATCTGGAGCGCGATGTCGAGATGCTCAGCGGCCCAGCGAACGTGCCGCTGGTGATCGAAGACCCCAGCGACACCTGGAGTCACGACGTGGTCGCCTTTCGAGATGTGTGCGGCCAATTCAAAGCAGATGGACCGGCGCGCCTAATTCATGATGGCCCAGCGCGGAAAACAGTGCGCATCACCAGTGTATGGGGGCGCTCGCGTATTACCCAAGATGTGACTTTGTATCCCGGCGTGCGCGCCGTGGATGTAACCATGACGGTAGATTGGCATGAACAGCTCAAAATGCTCAAACTTGCCTTTCCGCTGAACCTGAGCCAAGCTCGAGCTACCGCCTCCGCGCCTTATGGTTGGATCGCACGAGCAACCAACGGCGAGGAAGAGCCTTGCCAGGCATGGCTCGATCTGAGCGGCGTTGGGCCGAGCGGCCCACAGGGCTTGTGCCTATTGAACGACAGCAAATACGGTTATGACGCGCTTGACAACGAATTACGCCTCAGTATTCTGCGCAGCCCGATCTATGCTTTTCACCGCCCGCGCGAAATCTACCCGGGCGTCACTTATCATTACACTGATCAAGGCGAGCAAATCGTGCGCTATCGCTTGCTGCCTCACGCCGGCGCATGGGAAGCTGCCAACCCCGTGCGCACCAGCTTGGCGCTACACACTCCGCTGATCGCCCAGCCCATCGCACCGCAAAAGGGAGATTGGCAGGCGGATCGGTCATTGTTGCGCGTGGAACCGGAACACGTTGTAGCAACTACGATCAAGCTGGCCGAGCATGACGGGCGCCTGATCGTTCGCGGCTATGAAACCGAAGGCCGGCCAGCGCGCCTTACGATCACTTCGGAGCAATTGCAGCGTAAATGGAGCTATGACGTTGGTCCACACGAAATCTGGACGCTGTCCTTATCTTTGGATGGAGATGAAATCACGCCGCTCAATCTGCTAGAAGATCCATTACTCTAGCGCCCTCGGTCAGAACTACTGCAACCTGGTCGCATAGTCACGTGTCTAATCCATTGCAAACGGCAGCCAAAGTGAGCTAAGGTTTCGGGAGAGATTCGATGAATACATTCTGGGCGGTGACCCTGGTTTCCGGCGCGCTGCTCTTTATCGTGCTGGCATTCGTGACGATTAATCGTTATATCCGCTACAAAGAGCGCGTCGCTTTGGCGCAGTTGGGGTTCTCACTAGAGGACCTGAACCACGATCTCACGGCCAGGAAACACGGTAGTCGAGGAGTGCTCTGGGGCGGCGTCATCACAGCCATGAGCGGCCTGGCTTTGCTACTGGGCCTATCTACAATCGGCATCGGCGCTTGGCTGATCGGGGGATTGTTGCCCCTCTTTGTAGGTTTGGGGATGGTCTTGATCTACTTTATGACCTCAGGCCCTGCCCAAAACTCGGCCAGCAGTCGGGGCGCTGAGGGCCAGGAAAGTGCAAGCCTTGAA
>CAZYPJ010000092.1:4666-12941 GCA_964649365.1 uncultured Anaerolineales bacterium
CAGATGCCGTTGACGCGCTTAGCGCCGAAAAGAATACCACACCGCTGGAAATACCTTTTGGCGATCACGAGCAACAAGAGCGCCAGGGCGAGTAATACCCATCTCTGGCCAGAAAAGAGGCCGGCGTCGTGATCGAAATATCACCCGAGTTGGTCGCGCGTTGCCAGCGCGGCGATGCCCGATCTTTTGCGCAGCTCGTCGCCGAGACGCAGAATGACTTGTATAATCTGTCCTACAACATTCTGCATAGCCATGAAGAAGCCGAGGATATGGCGCAAGAGATCTATATGCGGGTGTGGCGGGCTTTGCCGACTTTTCGGGGTGATAGCAAATTCGGCACCTGGCTGTATCGCATCGGCGTGAACGCCTGTTTAAATCGGCGTCGGCAGCTACGCACCCAGCTCTACATCGCAGATGGCGACGACGCACTGGAGAGCCAGATTGCCGCTGATGACGACCCCGCAACGTCCGCGCTCGCCAGCGAGCGCAACCGAGCGCTGTGGGCAGCGGTGGATCGGTTGCCTGAAAAGTATCGGCTGATGATTACGCTGTTCTATCAACAACAACTCTCTTATGATGAGATTGCATCGATGCTTTCGTTACCTTTGGGTACGGTCAAGGCGCACTTGAATCGCGCGCGTCAGGCGCTGGCCGCCAGCCTGCGGCCTCGACAGGAGTAGTATAATGTCATGTGAGCGTTTCCGTGAGCAGTTGGCACAATACATTGCCGACGGCGAACCAGCCTGCTCGGATTATGAGCCATTGCGCCAACATCTGGTGCATTGCGCCCGTTGTCAAACTTTGGCCAAAGATTTGCGTATCGTCGAAACAGCGTTAGCCAGTTACCCACTTATCGTGGCTCCGCCCACGCTACGGGCAGAGTTGATGCGAACGATCATGCAAGAAAGGCAAGCTTTACAGGAGGAATGGCGGCTCCTGCCATGGGATGTATGGGTTCCCGCTGTGGCTTTCGGGCTGGCCCTTCTGATTGCGCTACTCTCGCTGCCGGCGCAACTTTGGCAAGCGGCGCCTGTTCCCGAGTCGCCCGACATATGGGCCAAGTTCGGCCTTTGGCTGAACTCTTTGCGTTTACCTAACGGCGATGGCCTGTTTTGGGTTATCTGGGTTGGCGTGTTCGCCACAACGGCAGGGTTAGGACTTTGCCTCAGCCTGACCAACTGGACGCACGATCATACTCGCCAAGTTGAGGATTTGGAAGCTCGCGTAGCCGATACTGTGACTCATCTATGGGATCAGACGCGGCGCGCCCACTAGCCTCGATTTGCCTTTCCCGCCCGGCTTACGCATAATATGCGCGCTGGCCTTCTCGATGGCCAGCGCGTTCTGGTTTGCGCCTGCCCTCAATGTCGAGTCCCTCGCTTTCACACCCTTTTGAAAGCATCTTAGCACCGTCTCAAACCAGCCGCATCGTTCATCTGGCAATAACATCATGCCGTGGATCACCCAGAAAAGGAGCAGTATGGGCGATAGCTTGACGTTGAAAATCATCAAATCGCATCTGGTCTCTGGCAATCTGACCCCAGGCCAAGAGATCGGCCTGCATATTGACCAAACCCTGACACAAGACGCCACAGGGACTATGACCTATCTGCAATTCGAAAGTCTGGGCTTGCCTCGCGCGCGCACCGAGGCTTCGGTGAGTTATGCCGATCACAACATGCTCCAGGCGGATTTCCGAAACGCCGACGATCATCTTTATTTGCAGACCGTAGCAGCGAAATATGGCCTGTATTATTCGCGACCCGGCAACGGCATTTGCCACCAAGTGCATCTGGAGCGTTTTGGCGCACCCGGCAAGACGCTCTTGGGAGCCGATAGCCATACTCCTACGGGCGGCGGGTTGGGGATGCTGGCCCTGGGCGCGGGGGGCTTGGATGTGGCCGTGGCAATGGCAGGGTCGCCCTTTTATGTGCCCATGCCCAAAGTAGTTTTGGTGCGGCTCACAGGGCAACTCCAACCGTGGGTGTCGGCCAAGGATGTGATCCTCGATCTGTTACGCCGCCTCACCGTCAAAGGCGGGGTAGGCAGGGTCATCGAATACGGCGGGCCAGGCGTGGCTACATTGAACGTACCCCAGCGCGCGACCATCACCAATATGGGGGCCGAGCTAGGGGCCACTAGTTCGATTTTCCCCAGCGACGAACAGACGCGCCTGTTCTTGGCGGCGCAGGGCCGCGAGGCAGCATGGCGTCCCCTCGCTGCCGATCCCGATGCCGAATACGACCAGGTAATTGATCTGAACCTTTCCGAGCTAGAGCCGCTGATCGCCCAACCGCACAGCCCCGACCGCGTGGCGCCGGTGCGCCAGATAGCGGGTATTCCCGTAAACCAGGTGTGTATTGGCAGTTGCACCAATTCCTCGGTCGTGGATCTCGAGACTGTGGCCGCCATGCTCAAGGGCAAGACAGTACACCCTCGCTGCTCGTTGACAATCAGTCCGGGCAGTAAACAGGCGCTAGAGATGATTGCGCGCAGCGGCGCCTTGGCCAGCCTGGTAGCGGCGGGCGCTCGTGTGCTGGAAGCTGGTTGCGGGCCATGCATTGGCATGGGGCAAGCGCCCTCTTCCGGCGGGGTATCGGTGCGTTCGTTCAACCGCAACTTTCAAGGACGCAGCGGCACGCCCGATGCGCAGCTCTACCTGGCCAGCGCCGAAGTATGCGCAGCGACGGCCATCGCAGGTGCCATCGCCGACCCGCGCGAGTTGGGTCAGTCACCCATTGTTGCGATGCCAACTGCTTTCGCCGTTGCCGATAACATGATCCTACCCCCACAGCACGAATCGCAAGAGGTCGAGGTCGTGCGCGGCCCCAATATCAAACCGCTGCCTACTCGCGGCCCGCTGGAAGAGACATTAGAAGGCGAGCTATTGCTCGTCACCGGCGACAACATCACTACCGACCACATCATGCCTGCTGGCGCCGAGGTGCTGCCCTTTCGTTCCAATGTGCCGGCGTTGAGCGACTATGTCTTTACGCGGGTGGACCCTACCTTCCCGGCCAGGGCGCGCCGAGCGGGCGGCGGCTTTATCGTGGGCGGCGAAAATTACGGGCAAGGGTCGAGCCGCGAGCATGCTGCGTTGGTGCCGATGTATTTGGGCGTCAAGGCCGTGTTGGTCAAGAGCTTTGCCCGCATTCACCTGGCCAACCTGGTCAATTTCGGTATTCTACCCCTGGTATTCGTCAATGCGGCAGATTATGACCGTGTGCATCAAGGCGATGTTCTGCGGATTAAAGGGGTGTATGAGGCGCTACAAAAGAATGTACTGCTCACCGTTGAAAACGTCAGCCAGGGTTATACCTTCCAGGCCAAGTACGATCTATCGGAGCGACAGGTCGAGATGGTGTTAGCGGGCGGGCTGCTGAACCTAGCCAAACGTTCGTATCAAACCAAGTGAGGTGTTGACATGAGCTACACTGTGACCCTGATCCCCGGCGATGGCATCGGCCCCGAAGTTTCAGAGGCCACGCGCCGCGTAGTCGAAGCGACCGGCGTCGCTATCGAATGGGAAGTTCACGAAGCGGGCGAGGCCGCCATCGCCAAGTACGGCACGCCGTTGCCCGATCACATTCTCGATTCGATCCGTCGCAATAAAGTAGGTATCAAAGGTCCTATCACCACGCCGGTGGGCAAGGGCTTTCGCAGCGTCAACGTAGGCATCCGCAAGGCGTTGGATCTCTACGCCAACTTGCGCCCGGCCAAAGTCGTGCCCGGCGTCGCCTCGCGCTATGAGAATGTGGATTTGGTCATTGTGCGCGAAAACACCGAATGCCTCTATGTAGGCATCGAACACGATGTCATCGCCAACGAGGCGGCAGAGGCGATCCGCATCATCACTCGTCGCGCCACCGAGCGCATCGTGCGCTTTGCTTTTGAATACGCCAGAACCAACGGACGTAAACTAGTAACGGCTGTTCACAAGGCCAATATCCTCAAGCTCACCGATGGCCTGTTTCTACGCACGGCTCAAGAAGTGGCGCAACAATATCCCGAAATCGCTTTCAACGACCGCATTGTGGACAACTTGTGTATGCAGCTCGTGCAGCGGCCCCAAGAATATGACGTGCTGGTGTTGCCCAACCTATTCGGCGACATCGTCAGCGACCTGTGCTCGGGCTTGGTAGGCGGTTTGGGTGTGACGCCGGGCGCTAACATGGGCGACGGCATCGCGGTGTTCGAGCCAGTGCACGGCTCGGCCCCCAAATACACTGGCCTGAACAAGGTCAACCCTACAGCCATGATCCGCAGCGGCGCGTTGATGTTGCGCTACCTGGGCGAGGCGCAAGCGGCGCAGCGCATCGAAGATGCCGTGACGCGCGTCATCGCCGAGGGCAAGAACGTGACCTACGATCTCAAAGCGCAGCGCGACGACCCCTCCGCCGTAGGCACCCGCGAGATGGCCGACGCGATTATCGCTGCGCTCTGAGCGGCGCCAGGCAAACGAATAGATACGCGGGTGGCATGATTTGGCTATTGGCCCTAATCGCGCCATCCGCGTATTTGTTCCGCTGCTGCTTGACCATTTGGCTTCTTGGCGAGTACACTAATTCTAGTCAGCAGAGCGATTTACTCTTGATTTAGGAGATCCTCAACGTGTTGAAACTATATGATGAGCAAAGCCGTGAGTTGCGTCCCTTTCAGCCACTCAAAGAGCACGCCACTATCTATGTGTGCGGCATCACGCCATATGACACTACGCATTTGGGCCATGCCTTCACCTATCTAAGTTATGATGTGCTGGTGCGCTATTGGGAATACCTGGGCTACAAGGTGCGTTACGTGCAGAACGTCACCGACATTGATGATGATACCATTCGCAAAGCCGGACAAGTCGGCACCGATTGGCTAAGCTTGGGCAACCATTGGACGCGTCATTTCATTGAAGATATGATCGCGCTCAATGTACGCCCCCCCGACGTGTATCCGCGCGCGACAGACGTGATCCCCGAGATGTTTGTGGCCATTCAGACGCTGATCGAACGGGGCTATGCTTATGTTTCGGGCGGCAGCGTCTATTATCACGTGGCGGCCAACCCGCAGTTCGGCGTGGTGAGTGGGTTGCCCGCCGATCAGTGGTTGCTTACCGCCAACGAACGCGGTAACTTTCCCGATGACCCCAACAAACGCGACCCATTGGATTTTGTGCTGTGGCAAGCGCAAAAGCCCGGCGAACCCGCCTGGGCCAGCCCGTGGGGAATGGGGCGGCCAGGGTGGCACATCGAATGTTCCACAATGGCGAGCAAGTTCCTGGGCGACGTGATTGACGTACACGGAGGCGGGGGCGACCTCTCTTTTCCGCACCACGAATGCGAGACGGCCCAAGCCTATGGCGTAACGGGGCAAGAGCGTTTCGCCCGTTTCTGGATGCACACCGCGATGGTGCGCTACCAGGGTGAAAAGATGAGCAAGTCGCTGGGCAACTTGATCTGGGCGCGCGACTTGTTGCAAATGCATACCGCCGACGCGGTGCGCGTGTTAGTGAACGGCCACCCCTATCACGAGACATGGGAATACGACGTCACCGAACTTGATCCGGCGGACGCTCTCGCCGCGCGGCTCCTGCGAGGGGCAACTATCCGGGGGGGTAATAGTAAACCTGTGCCAACAGATGCCGCTGTGGCATCCTTCGAGGCCGCTATGAACGAAAACCTCAATACGCGAGCGGCGTTGGCTGTATTGGGTAATCTTGCCGATCAGATCATTGCTGGCGCCGAAGCGGGGCGAACGGTGGTCGCCGCGCAAAATACGTTGCGCAAACTGGGGACTGTGTTCGGCCTACGCTTTGACGGCGAGATTGAACCACGTGTCCAACAAGGCTGGCAGGCGCACTACCAACGTTTTGCGTGATCGCACGATTCACGATACTACACACCCTCAAGCCAAGTTGGGGGCGTGTTTTTATTTTACCAGCAACGGCAAGTGCATCGCACAGAATGGAGGCAACTGTGTGGGCAAGACGCCCGCAGCGGTTAGATCGAGTTGTCGATTAGTGCCGCTCTGCCAAGCAGAGGTTTGGTCGGCAGTCAGCCCACCGATGGTGAATTCGATCACTTCGCCTTGCACACCGCCATCATGGGCCGGCGTATCGAGGTCGTCGCCGGGCACGTTTAGCCGGTACCAAGAAGCCCCATCGCGCAGATAGGTAGCAGCGGTGCAATAGACCACGCCATTGTGCCCTGCCGTAATAATCATGCCCGCAGGGATGCTCTGGCCGTTGACAGTCACGGCGCCCCAAAAACTAGAAGGGATCGGCGGGGGAGGCCCACTTACGCTACCGCGAGGGATTGGCGCTGCGCCTACGAGCCAAAGCGCCAACCCCAGCAAGGCCGCAATACCCCGACGAATGTGCATGATTGGCTTAGCCATTCGAGGAACCGCCTTTGGCCTGCGCTAGCCTTTTTTCCGAGATATTGGCCTTGCAGGCGCTGCAACGATAGTACGGGCCAAAGCGTCCGTCCTTTCTTTGCAACTTGGTCTCACCGCATTCAGGGCAAGGAATATCAACCGTTTCTGCAGGTACAAGGGGAGCCTCGCCCGCTTTGGCTCGTCGCCCGCCCTTCAGCCCCAATTTGAACAGCGAATAGTTCACCTCACATTGGGGGCAGCGGAGATATTCGCCAAAACGGCCGCTCTTGGGTTCCAATGGCTTTGTTCCGCAAGCGGGGCAGGCCGTCTCGGCGGCCCACTGCTTGATCTGGTCGCTCAGAATCGAGCGGGTATTCTTGCACTTCGGGTAGTTTTCGCACCCCAAGAACTTGTTCTTGCCTTTGGTGAGAATCTTCATGCGCCCGCCGCACAATTCACACACTTCGCCCTCAGCGAATTCGTCAGCGGGAGGGGTGGGACTCACAGGGTTGCGTAGATCGAGCGTATAGCGACAGGTAGGATACCCACTGCACCCTAGAAAACGCCCTGCGTCGCTGACGCGCACTTGCATAGGGCGACCACATGCCGGGCAGATGCGCTGAGCCAACTCGGGCGGTAACCCGACCCACAAGGCCTTTTCTACCGCGCCGGACATCGCGTCCGTCGCCATCTGCACCTCAGTGGAAAAATCGCGATAAAAGTCTTCCAACATGCCCACATAGCTGAGCTGCCCACCCGCCACTTCATCCAGGTGTTTTTCCATAGCGGCAGTATAGCCCACATCCATCACATCGGCGAAGGTGGCCACTAAGGCATCGCAGACGATCATCCCCAAATCGGTAGGGGCCAATCGCCCTTCAGATTTGAGTACATAGCCACGATCCTGGATCAAGCTGACGATAGACGCATAAGTCGAGGGCCGGCCCACGCCGTTGGCCTCTAGCGCCTTGATGAGCGTCGGCTCAGTATAGCGCGCGGGCGGTTTGGTGAAGTGCTGTTCAGGGATCAATTTGAGCAAATCCACGACCTCGCCCTCGACCAACAGCGGCAGCTTTTGCGCGCCTTCCTCGTCCTCTTTATCCTCGTCGTCCTGTCCTTCGGCATAGACGGCCAGGTAGCCAGGAAACAACAATACCGATCCCGTAGCCCGGAACAAGTAAATCTTGGCAGCGGTGACATCTACGGTTAGCGTTTCGTAGAGCGCAGCCTCCATCTGGCTGGCCAGAAAGCGTCGCCAGATCAATTCGTAAAGCTTGGCTTGCTGCGGCTCTAAAAAAACCTTCATGGCGTCGGGCGTACGCAAGACCGACGTAGGACGAATGGCCTCGTGCGCCTCTTGCGCCAGCGCCACTTTGGAGGCGTAGCTTGGCGGTTTGGGCGGCAGATACTTGTCGACCCATTGTTCCTGGACGTAGCGCCGCGCCTCTTGTTGAGCCTCGGGGGCCACATGGGTCGAATCGGTGCGCATGTAGGTGATGAGACCCACCCGCTCGCCTTCCAAATCAATTCCTTCGTACAGTTGTTGGGCCAGGCGCATCGTCTGTCGAGGTGAATAGTGTAACTTGCGTCCCGCCTCGGCCTGCAAAGTGCTGGTGATGAACGGCGGCTGAGGCTTGCGCTGGCGCGTGCCTTTTTGCACGCGGGTAACGGTATACGTTGCGCCCTGCAAAGCATCGAGCACGCGCTGCACATCGGACTCTTGATGCAATTCGGGGTCTTTGCCTGCGATCTTGAACAAGCGGGCGCGAAAACGCTCTTTTTCGCGGGTGCGACGCTGGAGGTCAGCATCCAACGTCAAGTATTCCTCGGGCATAAACGCCATGATTTCGACTTCACGTTCGACCACCAACAGCAGCCCCACCGATTGCACCCGCCCCGCCGAGAGAGGTAT
>CAZYPJ010000093.1:0-4831 GCA_964649365.1 uncultured Anaerolineales bacterium
AGATCATCCGCCTCTCGCGGGTGATGGCCGCATTGGATCGCCATGTTGAGCACATCATCGTCCATACCGGCCAGAACTATGACTATGAGCTGAACCAGATCTTTTTCGACGACCTGGAACTGCGCAAGCCGGATCATTTTCTGAATGCCGCCGGTGTTAGCGCCGCCGAAACTATTGGCAACATTATCGCTCGAACAGACGCGCTTTTGGCCGAATTGCAACCCGATGCGGCGTTGATTCTGGGCGATACCAATAGTTGCCTGGCGGCCATTGCGGCCAAGCGCCGCAAGGTACCTGTCTTTCATATGGAGGCCGGCAATCGCTGCTTTGACCAGCGGGTACCCGAAGAGATCAATCGTCGCATCGTGGATCATATCAGTGACATCAACATGCCCTACAGCGCCATCTCGCGCGAATACCTGTTGCGCGAGGGCTTGCCCGCAGATCGGATCATCAAAACGGGCAGCCCGATGTATGAAGTGCTGCATCATTATTTGCCCCGCATCCAGGCGTCCGATGTGCTCTCTCGGATGGGGTTGGCCCCGCAGCAATACTTTGTCGTTAGCGCCCATCGCGAAGAGAACATCGATGCGACTGGCCAGTTCCGCAAACTTATCAACGTGCTCAATAATTTGGCGACGACTTGTGGCTTGCGCGTGATTGTCTCTACCCATCCGCGCACTCGCAAGCGGATCGATGCGGAAGGCGTTGCCTTTGTGGAGGGCGTTGAGCTACTGAAACCGCTGGGCTTTATAGATTACGTTCATTTGCAAATGAATGCCCGCGCAGTGCTTTCCGATAGCGGAACGATCACTGAGGAATCCTCGATCCTTAATTTTCCGGCCCTCAATATCCGTCAGGCGCACGAGCGGCCCGAAGGTATGGAAGAGGGGGCGGTGATGATGGTTGGCCTAGAATGGGAACGTATCTGCGAGGGTCTGGCAATCCTGGCTACCCAGTTCCGAGGCGCAGATCGCAACTTATTACTGGTTGCTGACTACAATGTGCCCAATGTCTCTGAAAAGGTTGTTCGCATCATCACCAGCTATACGGATTATGTGAATCGCGTCGTTTGGCACAAAATACCTTAACCTACGCCGCCCGCCCAGCGCAATGTCGCATTTGACGCCGCGCTCGACCTTCGTCTATCATCCTAGCGTTTTTGCGAAACGCACCCATCTTCAGGGGAGAGTTCACCACGGAGACACGGAGAGGTTTCAACTCCAAGACACAAAGAATGGTTATTATTCTTTCTTAGGGCCTTGGCGTCTTGGCGTTAAAGCCGCTCCGTGCCTTCCGTGCCTCCGTGGTGAATCTCCCTCGCTGTGTCTTTGTAAGTGGGTAAATCAATGAAAAACATAGTGGCCCTGGTGTTGCTCGGTGTGGCGCTGTTTTACTTTAAAATAATCATCAAGCTGCCCTCCGCCGCGTCTGACGCGCCGACGTGGATAGCCCCCACCCGCGTGACGCCGACAGAGCCGCCGCCCGCGCCCACCGATCGTCCCACCCTGGCGCCTACTGCGCCACCCACGCAGCAACCAACCGTTGCCCTGCTCCAGCCGGTGACGTTGGTCTCGCCGGCGTCGGCAGGAGCAGCCAAGCCAGCCTCGGTGCCGATGGCCTGGCTGGCCCCCGCCAGCGGCGTCGTTGGCGGCCAGGTTGGCGCGTCCGCTAGCTTTCCCACTGCCGGCGTGCGCGATGGCGCCACGCCCGTGTTGATGGTGATGAGTTTCTCGCCTGCGCCCAGCCTTACGCCCACGGCCACGCTCACGCCCACGGCGCGCGATTCGCCCACGCCCAGCCGCACGCCCACATCCACCTTCACGCCCCGGCCGCCCCTCCGGGCCCCGCCCAGCCTCACGCCCTCGCGCACGCCTGTGGTCTTGTTGTTGGCCGATAACACCGCCCTGGCCAAATACATCACGCCCACTTTTACGCCCACGCCCTCGCCCACGGCCATCCCCGCCGTGCTCTTGGGCAAGATCGGCTTTCGCAGCAATCTCTTCGGCAAGGCGCGGGTGTTTGTGGTGGATCCCGATGGCTCCAACCTGGCGCTGCTCACCAAT
This sequence comes from uncultured Anaerolineales bacterium, assembly GCA_964649365.1. GTDB lineage: Bacteria > Chloroflexota > Anaerolineae > UBA1429 > UBA1429 > CAZYPJ01. The sequence goes on from CAZYPJ010000093.1 coordinate 2,067, forward strand.
TGGTGGCCCTATGACGCTGTGTTCGCCCGCCAACGCACCTCGCCCGATGGCCGTCACCTGGTCTATCAGGCGCAAGGTCGCGAGGGGTTGGATCTCTTTTTGGGGCCAACCGCCGGCGGCCCTCCCCCCCAGTTGCCCTTTGTGGGGCGCGGCAAGGCGTTCGACGGCGTCTGGGCGCCCGCCGGCGACGCCATCGCCTTTGCCTCCAACCAAGAGGGCGACGACGACATCTTTGTGGTGCAGTTGGGCAACCCCGACGCGCCGCACGCGCGCACCGCCAAGCTCACCGATAAGGACGATTGGGAGTCGGACAAGTGCCCGTCCTACTCGCCCGATGGCTCGCAGATCGTCTTTTTCTCCAACCGTTCGGGCCGCGAGCAGTTGTGGGTGATGAACGCCGACGGTTCGAACCCACATCAAATCCTCCAGATCGAGGCCGATTGCTACGACCCCGTCTGGTTCAAGCCCGCCTACGCCAATCCGTGAGGATTCACCACGGAGAAATGGAGAAATGAACTACAAAGAAGCAGAGACACAGAGAAACAGAGGGAAAGATATTTTGGCCACGAATTTCACGAATTTATACCAATTGAGTGCATTTATTCGTGTCATTCGTGGCAAGGAAACCTTTACCTCTGTCTCTCTGCTTCTCTGTGTCTCTGTGGTTCATTTCCCCGTGTCTCCGTGGTGAGCTCCCTATGATTTTGCCAGGCCATGTGGCGTGCGCGGTGCTGTGTCGGCGATGTTTGCGCTGTGACTTGCGGCTGGCCCTCGCCGCGAGCCTCTTGCCCGATGTCATAGACAAGCTGCTCTATCACGTCTTGCACGTCACGCCCAACTCGCGCTTGCCCATGCACACCCTGCTCGCCTGGCTGGCCAGCACCGCTCTCGTAGCGCTCATCGCCTGGTTGGGGTATAGGGTTGGGGGTACAGGGTCTAGGGTACAGGGCGTCGCCATAAACCCTAAACCCCATACCCTACACCCTATGCCCTGGTTTCTCGCCTACGGCCTGCACCTGCTGTGCGATTCGCCCCTGGCCGGGGGCGATGTGCCCTTCTTGTGGCCCTGGCGGGCTTACGATTTCACCAGTCCCATCCGCCCGTGGGCCTTCTTGTTCGGGCTGGATGATTGGCCCATTCACACCCTCGTCGTCGAAACGCTGCTCGTCATCGCGACCAACTTTATCGAGCGCCGCCATCACGCCCGCCAACGTCCACCCATCGCCGCCATTGTCCGGTAGAGGCGATCACGTGTGACCGCCCAGGGCGGCCACGCAGGGCCGCCCCTACCGAACACGCTACCCGCCGCGACGCAACCCCATACCCCATACCCTAGACCCTGCCCATGCGCGATTACCATCAGCTTCTTGTTTGGGAAAAGAGTCATCAACTGACGCTGGAGGTGTACCAGGTCACCAAGGGCCTGCCTTCTTCCGAGCAGCAAGGCTTGACCCGCGAAATCCGCCAGACCTGCGCCGCCATCCCGGCGGCCATTGCCGAGGGCTGTTCCCACGAAAGCGACGACGCTCTGTGTCGCGCCCTGCAGGACGCTCTCGACACATCGGGCGACCTGGCCTATCACCTGCTCCTCGCTCGCGACTTGGGCTATATGGCCCCCGCTGACTATGTTCTGCTGGCCGAACAACTCGCCGAGGTGCGCCGCCTGCTGGTCAGTTTGATGCAAAAGCTTCACAACGGCGCCGGTTCAACTCGCGCCGTCGCCGGTTATTGATCCGAGCGCAAGGCACTATGCTACCATAGTCGCGCCCCTTGTGGGCGCTGAGGCGTCTAGAAAACCATGCTCGGATCAGCAACTTGCCCTTCCATTTCTGTTTGTGTCGTCCCAATCCTCGATGGGAGGATATGGGATCGAAGGACGAGTGACGACAGCCTTCCACGGAGGTCCTGTCATGTCAACACAACGCGCCCAACGTTTGGTCGCCCCGCTGGCCGTTCCGGCTCCTGCGCTCAAATCGCATCGCTGGTCGCTGCACGTCTCGGAGCGGCGCATCCTGCTCATGCTGGGCGATATCGCTATGCTCAGCATCGCGCTGTTCCTGGCGCTGTGGATTCGCATCCCCGGCGTCGCTGCCGGATATGGCTGGCGCGGGCTGTTCGTGGTGCAATTGCACTGGTGGCTCACCCTGTGGGGGTGGTGGATTCCGGCATCCATCGCCTCGGGCTGCTACGACCTGCGTCGCTCGTCGCAAGGCGTCAAGAGCGCCATCTACACCGCTGCCTGCGCGCTGGTGATCTGCGGCCTCTACTTTGTCACCCCCGCCATTTCGGCGCCGCTCACCCATTCGCGCCTGAGCCTGTTCATTATGGCCATGTTCGCAGGGCTAGGCGTGGCCGGCTGGCGGATGGGCTACGCCCTGCTCTGCGCCCAGCCCACACTCGCCCGGCGCGCGCTGGTGGTGGGCGCGGGCTGCTCGGGGCGCGACCTGGCCGAGGCGCTCGACGCCATCGGCGCGTCTTCCGGCGTCGAGCTGGTGGGCGTTGTGGATGACATCCTCGACCGCTGCGGCGCCGCGAATGGGCTCTTCTTGTGGGGTATCCATTATTATTATGACGCGTTCCGCGACTGCGTGGTCGGCTTCCACGGGAACGAGCCGCCCTTCCCCTGCGACCTGGGGGCCGAGCCGGGCGACTACCACGAGATCCGGCCGATCCCGCCGGCCTGGGAGACGTTCTGGCGGGTTTCGCCGGCCAAGACCGAGCGGGCCATCCGGCAGATGCTCGACCGCCACGTCTTTGACCCGGTG